>NZ_JBHLWE010000008.1:0-93453 GCF_042432925.1 Paracoccus niistensis
GTCGTGGACACCGACGAGAGAAACTCTCACGGGATCCGAAGTCGCATCTGGGGTAGCGCGTCCAGGGCCGGATCGTTTCCCCCGGCGGCACCGGGCAGGTCTGCGGCAAGGAAAGGAATGCAGGCTGCAGGGCGTGGCGCCAGTTGACCGGCGCTTTCCCGGCACCCGCCGCGATCAGGATGACGGGCCCTCTGGTCGTCCGGCCGTGAAGCAAATGCGTGATCCGGCATGACATCCGCCTCCGCGCGCTTGCGCGGCCCTGCCCTTGCTCTGTCCGGCTTATCCGGCGGGCTTCTGCATGATGAGGTCGAAGTAGCTGTCCATCACGCGGGTCAGTGCCGCGCGCGGATCGGCGGGATTTCCCCACAGCCGGGCGCGGTCCATGTCCTGCAGCGCGACAATGCCGAGCGTCAGCGCCCGCATCGTCAGCATCACCTCAGGAATGTCGATGTCGGCGCGGATGAGGCCGGCGGTGCGGGCCCGCTCCATCATCGACTCGGCAAGTCCGTAGATCGCGCTTGAGAACCGCTTCACCTGGTGCTGCGAAAGCACCGTCACGACGACGGGACTGACCAGCAGGCGCCCGCCGACGGGATTGTCGAAGAGCCATTCCACATAACCGTGGATCAGGGCGCGAAGCTGGGCGACCACATCGTCCGAAGGGGCCGCGGACACCCGCTGCGTCAGGTGATCCGTCACAAGCACCATCTGCTGTTCGAGAACGGCGACGCTCAGCGCATGGGCATCGGCAAACCACGTCTGCGCCTCGTCCAGCGGGACCCCGGCCTCCTGCGCGGCGAGCGCCAGGTCGGGCTGCGGGGTCAGCGCGGCCATCTGCTCGGCGGCGCGGCCCAGCAGACGGTCATAAGGGCGCATCTCGGGACCCTGCTTCATCGCCGCCCCTGTTCCCGCTTTGCTGCGCCGATTGTGCCGGCCGTCACTGTGGCGGTCCGGGTCCTCTCATGAGGACGTTTCTTGCGGCGTGGAGACTGTATGTGCATTGGCGGCTCCCACAGCGCACAATGCGCCCGCGTCCTGATGGTTCCTCAGGTTGCGGAACGGCCGGGTCATGCAACCGGGCCAGGAGAGGTGCCAGAAGGCCGCGGACCTGCCCCTGCGTCCGGGCAGCCCGGCCATGACGTCAAGCCCGCTGTCGGGGATGCCCACGCGGGTGGCGCGGCCTGCGGCCGGACGGGCGAGGGGCAGAGATGGCAGCCCTCATGAAACCGGCCACCGTCCGCCCGGAACCGGCAGGCGGTGGTCTTTCCGTTTGTCAGCCGATGATCCGGGTGAAGGTGGCCGAGGGGCGCATCACCCTTTCCAGCATGGCCGGATCGGGGTGGTAATAGCCGCCCAGATCGGCCGGCTTGCCCTGATCCGCAGCCAGCTCGGCAACGATCGTGGCTTCGTTTTCGGCCAGCGCCTCGGCGATCGGGGCGAAGTGGGCGGCCAGTTCGGCGTCCGCGGTCTGCGCGGCCAGCGCCTGCGCCCAGTACAGCGCGAAATAGAAGTGGCTGTCGCGGTTGTCCGTCTGGCCGACCTTGCCCAAGGGCGAGCGGTTGTTGTCCAGGACGCCCTGGGTCGCCACATCGACCGCCTCGCCCAGGACGCGGGCCTTGGCGTTGCCCTTGGCCTCGGCCAGGAACTTGAGGCTTTCGCCCAGGGCGCAGAACTCACCCAGCGAATCCCAGCGCAGGTGGTTTTCCTCCATGATCTGCTGGACGTGCTTGGGGGCCGAGCCGCCCGCGCCGGTTTCAAACAACCCGCCGCCGTTCATGAGCTTGACGATGGACAGCATCTTGGCGCTGGTGCCCAGTTCCAGGATCGGGAACAGGTCCGTCAGGTAGTCGCGCAGGACGTTCCCGGTGATGGCGATCGAGTTCTCGCCCTTGCGGATCGTTTCCAGCGTCAGGCGGGTCGCCTCGCGCGGGGCAAGGATCTTGAACCTGTCCGACACGCCCGCCGCGTCCAGGATCGGCGTGACGTATTTGATCAGCTCGGCGTCATGGGCGCGGGTCTCGTCCAGCCAGAAGATCGCCTGGCAGCCCTCGGCCTTCTGCCGCGAGATCGCCAGGTTCACCCAGTCCTCGATGGGCGCCTGCCGGGTCGAGGCCGCGCGCCAGATGTCGCCCGCCTCGACCTTGTGCTGGTGCAGCACGTCGCCATTGGCCAGTACGATCCGCACCGTGCCGTCATGCGGGATCTGGAAGGTGGTCGGGTGCGAGCCGTATTCCTCGGCCTTCTGCGCCATCAGGCCGACGTTCTGCACCGTCCCTGCCGTGGAGGGGTCCAGCGCGCCGGTTTCCTTGAAATAGCGCACCGACTCTTCATAGACTGCCGCATAGGAGCTGTCGGGGATCACGCAGTTGGTGTCCGCGGCCTTGCCGTCCGGCCCCCAGCCCTTGCCGCCCGCGCGCAGAAGCGCGGGGATCGAGGCGTCGATGATGACGTCCGACGGCACATGCAGGTTGCTGATGCCCTTGTCCGAGTTCACCATGTACATCGGCGGGCGGTCGGCCATGACGGCCTCGATGTCGGCCAGGATGGCCTTGCCTTCGGGCATGTCGCCCACCCGCTCCAGCAGGGTGCCGAGGCCCGAGTTCGGATCCGCGCCCGCCGCTTCCAGGGCCGCGCCGTGCTTGTCGAAGACGGGCTTGAGGAACTGCTTGACCGCATGGCCGAAGATGATCGGGTCCGAGACCTTCATCATCGTGGCCTTCAGGTGGATCGAGAACAGCACGCCCTCGCGCTTCGAGGCCTCGATCTGCTCGGCCAGGAAGGCGTCCAGCGCCCTGGCCGACATGAAGGTGGCATCGACCACGGTGCCCGCGGGATAGGTCACCTTGTCCTTCAGCAGGGTGACCGTGCCATCCTCGGCCACCAGTTCGATCCGGGCCGCGCCCGCCTGCTCGGCCGACAGGGTGGCCGAGATCTCGTTCGAGCGGAAATCGTTGCCCGACATGGTGGACACGCGCGTCTTGCTGTCGGCCGACCACTTGCCCATCGAATGGGGGTTGGCCTTGGCATAGTTCTTGACGGCGACGGCGGCGCGGCGGTCCGAGTTCCCTTCGCGCAGCACCGGGTTCACCGCCGAGCCCTTGATGGCGTCGTAGCGGGCGCGGATCGCCCGTTCCTCGTCCGTCGCCGGTTCCTCGGGGTAGTCGGGGATGTCATAGCCCTGCCCCTGCAGTTCCTTCACCGCCGCGACCAGCTGCGGCACCGAGGCGCTGATGTTGGGCAGCTTGATGACGTTCGCCTCGGGCGTCTTCACCAGTTCGCCCAGTTCGGCCAGGTCGTCCGACTGGCGCTGTTCGGCGGTCAGCCTTTCCGGGAAGGCCGAGATGATCCGCCCGGCCAGCGAGATGTCGCGGGTTCCCACCGTCACCCCGGCCGCCGAGGCGAAGGCGCGGATGATCGGCAGAAGCGAGGCCGAGGCGATCTGCGGGGCTTCGTCGACCTTGGTGTAGATGATGTCGGGGGTGGGCAGATCAGCCATGTCTTGAACCTGTCTTGCTGAGAAGGAATGCGCGTCGGACCGGCCTTAGCAGAGACCGCCGCCTGCGTCAGGTCCCCAGTGCGGTCGCGGCAAAGATCGGACGGCCTGCCCGTCGGCTTCCGACCGGGCCCCGGGCCCCGGGCCCCCGTCGCGGCAAAGGCCCTTGAAGACAAGGGCGGGCGTTCCGGGCAGGGCGATCCTGAGGCCGCCGCCGACGTCCGCAAGCCTTGGATGCAGCGGCTTGTGGCAAGCGCGAAGGTGAAGGGCATCGGGCGCGCCGGAACGGAAAGCGGCCCCCGAAGGGGCCGCGACCGGATTTCAGACCACCTTGACGGTGATGTCGTCCACGCCTTCCACATGGCCGGTCATCACGTCGCCCCGGACCACGGCGCCGACGCCCGCCGGGGTGCCCGCGAAGATCACGTCGCCGGGGCGCAGCTCGAACAGCCGCGACAGGTAGGAAATCATTTCCGGCACCTTCCAGATCATCTGGTTCAGGTCGCCTTCCTGGCGCGTCTCGCCATTGACGGCGACTCGGATCGCGCCCTGCGTGGGGTGCCCCACCTCGGACACCGGGTGGATGGCCGAGCAGGGCGCCGAGGCTTCGAAGGACTTGCCGGTTTCCCAGGGACGGCCCATCTTCTTGGCGGCGCCTTGCAGATCGCGCCGGGTCATGTCGAGGCCCACGCCATAGCCGAAGACGCAGTCCAGCGCCTTGTCCAGCGGGATGTCGGTGCCGCCCGATTTCAGCGCCACGACCAGCTCGATCTCGTGGTGCACGTCGCTGGTCTCGGTCGGATAGGGAAAGTCCTTGCCGGGCGGCACGATCGAGTCGGGGTTCTTCTGGAAGAAGAAGGGCGGCTCCTTGTCGGGATCGTGGCCCATCTCGATCGCGTGCTCGGCGAAGTTGCGCCCCACGCAGTAGATGCGGCGCACGGGAAACAGCTTGTCGCTGCCGGCCACCGGGATGGTGGGGGTGGGTTCGGGCACGAAGACATAATCCGCCATCTTGGTCATCTCGTTCATCATCTCGCTCCTGCGTAGTATTCGATGCGTTTTTCCGCGTTTTCCACGATCGCCGACAGCACCATCGCCGCGGCGAAGAGAACCAATGTGAGCGCCCAGAACCGCTCCATGTCGAAGCTGCGGGAATACAGCTCGAAGAGTTCGCCGTATCCGATCACGGCCACGAGGATCTGGCCGATGACCACCCCCTTGACCCCCCGGATCACGCCGATGCGGATGCCCGCGAGGATCTCGGGCAGGGCCGAGACCAGGATGATCTTGCGCATGATCGTGGCCTGCGAGGCGCCATAGGACCGCGCCATCTCGACCAGCGAGGCGGGCACCTGCATGACGCCCGCGCGGGCATCCAGCACGATGATCCAGACGGCGAACAGGAAGACCGTGACGACGATGGTCGCCTCGCCCATTCCGAAGAGGATCATCAGCACCGGCACCAGCGCCGACAGCGGCGCGCTGACGAAGATGTTCACCCACAGCCCGAAGATGTTGTCGATGATCTTCACCCGGCCCATCATCACGCCGAGCGGCACGCCGATGCCGATCGCCAGCGCCATCCCGATCACGAAGGACCGGATCGTGACCAGCGTGGCGTTCTGCCAGGAATTGGTCTGCACCAGGTCGAAGCCGGCGGCGATGATCGCGGTCATCGGCGGGATCAGGAAGATGATGTCCAGCCGGCCCACGATCTCCCACACCAGCGCCCAGACGATCAGCGAGGCCATCATGGGGATGCGATATCCGAACATGGTCATGGCCGGTCACTCCGCATAATGGCGCAGGCCCTGCCAGATCTCCTCGACGACGTCGAGATAGCCTGGGTCGCGCCGGATGTCGTCGGGGTTGGCGGTGCGGTCGATCCGGGGATCGATGATGTTCGACACGCGGCCCGGCCGCGGCGACAGCAGCACGATCCGGTCCGAGACATAGACCGCCTCCTCGATCGAGTGGGTGACGAAGATGAAGGTCTTGCGCTCCATCTCGACCAGCCGCAGCAGGTCCTCCTGGAACTTGCGGCGGTTCTGCTCGTCCACGGCCGAGAAGGGTTCGTCCAGCAGCAGCACGTCGGCGTTCACCGCAAAGGCGCGGGCGATGCCGACCCGCTGGCGCATGCCCCCCGACAGCTCGTGCGGATACTTGTCCTCGAAGCCCTGCAGCCCGACCTCCTCGATATAGCGCCGGGCGATGCGGTTGCGCTCGGCCGCGGCCATGCCCTTCAGCTCCAGCCCGAAGCCCACGTTGCGCAGGACCGTGGCCCAGGGCATCAGCGCGAAGTCCTGGAAGACAAAGGCGCGTTCCGGACCCGGCCCCGTGACGGCCCGGCCGTTCACGACGATCCGCCCCGAGGTCGCGGGAACCAGCCCCGCGATGATCTTCAGCAGCGTGGTCTTGCCGCAGCCTGACGGCCCCAGCAGCGTCGTCAGCTTGCCGCGCTCGAACTGCAGGTCGATGCTGCGCAGCGCCTCGACCGCGCCGTAATGCTTGCAGATCCCCTCGACCCGCACGACCGGATCGTTGGTGACGACGCTGGCGGGATCGAAGGCGTCGGTCGCGAGTGCGTTGACGGTCATCTCAGCTCCTCCTCTTTTCGGGGCGCATCACATTGGTCTCGAACCACTGCAGCAGGGCCAGCGTCACGGTGGACGCCGTGATGATGGCCGCGACGGCCGCATACATGTGCGCGTAGTTGGCGACCGAGCGGTGATAGGTGATCAGGTCGCCGATCCCCGTGGGGGTGATCAGCAGTTCGGCCAGCATGACGCCAATGAAGCCGGCGGCCACCCCCAGGCGCAGGCCCGCGAACAGGACGGGCGAGGCGTCGGGGATGATGATCTTGAAGATCTGCTGGCGCCGCGTGCCCTGGAAGGACCGGCACATGTCCACCAGCGAGGGGTTCACGTGCCGCACCGCCTTGTACGAGTTCAGCACGATCACCGGCAGCGCCAGCATGATGACGGCCAGCGTCTTGGCGACCAGCCCGATGCCGTAGACAAAGGTCACCAGCGGCACCAGCGCCGCCATGGGCGCGGCCTGCAGCACGATGAAGACCGGCGCGAGCAGCCATTCCAGCCGGTCCGACAGCCCCATCACGATCCCCAGCGCGATCCCCAGCAGCGCCGAGATGGCGACGCCCAGCACCAGCGGCTGCAGCGTCAGGAAGAAGGCGCGGATCATCGAGCCGTCCGCGACCATCTCGAAGAAGGCGGCCAGCGTGTCGAGGAAGGTCGGAAAGGCAAAGCTGATCGGGACACGGCCCGCGATCTCCCAGGCGGTGAACAGCACCAGCAGCGAAAGGACGACCCAGAAGGACCTGCGCCGTTCGGCAAACAGGCGCAGCGCCTGTCCCGTGGTGGCCGCGGGGGCCACCACCTTCACATCCTGTGACATGACGCTCATCTCACTGCGTCCCGAGCTTGCCGAGCACGCCGTTCAGGACAGAAAGATCCCAGAAGTCCTCGACCTTCAGGTCCTCGGGCTTGCCTTCCAGCGCGCCCGAGGCGGTGTAGAAGGCGAAGTCGCTGCGCGCGGCCTCCTCTCCGCCGCCGTTCAGCGGCAGGGCGTCCTTCATCCCCGCGTAATAGGGCTCGATCTCGGCCAGCATCTCGGGGGTGGCGTCGGGCAGCAGGTTGTACTGCTCGCGCAGCCTGACCGCGGCGGACGGGTCGGCCGCGATCTCGCGCCAGGTGGTCACGACCGCCTCGACAAGCTTCGCCACATCCTCGGGATTCTCGGCCAGGTAGGAGGTGTTGGCGAACATCGCCTCGTCCGTCGCCTCGACCCCGTCCAGCGGCAGGAAGGCGAACTTGTCGGGCGCCTCGGCTTCGAGCACGCGCTTGCCCGAGGAATCCACGATGGTCGCCTTGACGTTGCCCTGCAGCAGAGCCCCCGTCCGCACCTCGGCCCCCGGCACATAGGCGACGCTGGAATACTTGATGCCATGCTTGTCGGCCATCATCTGCATGATCGCCTCGGTGCCCGAGCCGCGCGAATGGACGGCGATCTCCTGCCCGTCCAGGTCGGCCCAGTCCTTGTAGAACTCGGTGTTGACCACGGGATACATCTGCAGCTCGCTCAGCTGCAGGAAGATGCGGATCGGCGCCTTGACCTTCTGCAGCAGCGCATAGGGGCCGCCGATGCCGATGTCCGCCTGCCGCTGACCACCGCCTGCGCGGCGATGTCCTCGCTTTTCAGGAAGGTCGGCTCGACCTCGACCCCCTGTTCCTTCGCCCGCTCGATCGCGATGAGCAGCCCAAGGGTCTCGATGGTGGCGATGTCGCCAAAGGCGATGCGCATCGGATCGGCGGACGCTGCAGCCGGCAGGGCCGCGACCAGCGCAAGTGCGGACACGGCCACCCGCCGCCGCATCCTGTCAGCAAGAAATCCCATCTTCTTTCCTCCCCAGGATCGGGCTCCTCCAAGCCCGGTATGGAACCAATCATCGTATTGATCGTAATTGTGCGTCAACGATCTTGAGAGGGGTCGCTGGCGAAGGTGCCAATGTTTACTTGTATTACTATGTTATAGAAAGATAATTTTCTTTCATCCGGGTAGATTGACATTCGAGTCTTGCACGTAAAGTATGAACCAATCAAAGGATTGGTTCAAAGATGCAGCCGCTTCATGCTTCCCCTTTGGATAAACTGCGGGCCTATCTCGAAACCGCCGATCTTGGCGAAGACGGCCGCCTTCCGCCCGAACGGGAACTGGCCGAAACGCTCGACATGGGCCGCACGGTGCTGCGCAAGGCGCTTGCCGCCCTGCAGGGCGAGGGGGTCGTGTGGCGCCATGTCGGCAAGGGCACCTTCATGGGCGAGCGGCCCATCAACAGCGCAAGCGAGATCAACGCCTTGGTCCTGCGGACGAACCCGACCGAGGTCATGGCGGCCCGCCTTGCCTTTGAACCCGAGATCGCGCGCCTTGCGGCCGCGAATGCCACGGGCGCGCAGATCAACGACCTGCGCGCCTGCGCCCTGAAATGCCGCGGGGCGCCGACCTGGCGCCAGTACGAGCATCACGACAACCGCCTGCACCGCGCCCTGGGCGAGGCGACCCAGAACTCGCTGCTGCTGGGCCTGCTCGACACGATGACGACGGTCCGCCGCGCCGTGACCTGGGGCCGCCGCCGCGACAACCCCGGCCGCCCTCCGCGCGACCACCACAGTTTCGAACAGCACGACCGGATCGTGGAAGCCGTCGCCGCGCGCGACGGCCAGGCGGCGGCGGACGCGATGCGCACGCATCTGCGGACGGTCGAGCAGAACCTGCGGGACAGCCTAGGGTATTGAAGGCTTGACTGGCAGGCCGGTGCCGGATCACGCGCCGGCATCATCGGGTTTCCCGATGCGACCTTGCAGGGACAGCCGGAGTGATGGTGGACCCTCGCGGGCCAGCGGTTTATCTATAAAAGATGGAAAACCAGCCCAGACATACCCTGGCCATGCAGATTGCGGGAACCCTGGCCGACCGCATCATCACGGGCGCCCTGCGGCCGGGCGCACGCCTGCGGCAGGATCACGTCGCGCAGGAGTTCGGCGCCAGCCATGTGCCGGTCCGCGAAGCCTTCCGGCAGCTCGAGGCGCAGGGCCTTGCCGTCAGCGAGCCGCGCCGGGGCGTCCGCGTGACCTCCTTCGATGTCGAGGAACTGCACGAGGTCGCCGCCATGCGCGCCTCGCTCGAGGCGCTGGCCCTTCGCCACGCGGCGCCGAACATGGGTGCGGATGTGCTGTCGGCAGCCGAACAGGCGGCGGAAGCTGCTGACTCTGCACAGGATGTCCGGGAATGGGAATCCGCCAACCGGCGTTTCCACCGCCTGATCCTGACGCCCTGCGGCATGCCCCGCCTGCTGTCCACGATCGACGGCCTGCACATGGCCAGCGCGCGCTTCCTGTTCGCGGCCTGGCGCAGCGACTGGGAAGCCTCGACCGATCACGAGCACCGCGCCATTCTTGCCGCCTTGCGCCGGCGGCAGACGGACGTGGCCTGCATGATCCTGTCCAGGCATGTCGGCCGCATCGGCGGACGCGGCGCACGGCGGGGGATCGTGAGACCCGCAATTGTCGGCTGATTATCTATAATACCGCTTGGATGGCAGGAGGCGTTGTTCCTAGTCATAGATAAACCAATTGGGAGATCCATGATGACGACTGACGCACTGTCTGCCACCCACGGCCGGCGCAGCATGTTCCTGCAGGGCGCGACGATGCTGGGCCTTGCCGCGCTCATCACCCTCGCCGCCAAGGTGCAGGTGCCCTTCTGGCCGGTGCCGATGACCCTGCACACGCTTGCGGTGATGATGATCGCCCTTATCGGCGGCCCCCGCGTCGCCGTAGGAGCGATGGCCACCTACCTGGCCGCCGGTGCCATGGGGCTGCCGGTGTTCTCGGGCTCGCCCGAGCGCGGGATCGGGCTGGCCTACATGGTCGGGCCCACCGGCGGCTATCTGCTGGGCTTCCTGATCGCGGCGGGGGTGACGGGCTGGCTTGCGGCGGGCGGCGGAACCCTGCGGCGCCTGCTGGCCATGCTGGCGGGGCTTGCGGTCACCTATGCCGCCGGGGCCGCATGGCTGGCCGTCTTCCTGCCGGCGGACAAGCTGCTGGCCGCAGGTGTCCTGCCCTTCGTCACGGGGGACCTTCTGAAGGTCGGCGTGGCGGCGCTGCTTGCCGGTGGCTGGGACCGCCTGCGCAAGGGCCGCTTCGCATGATCCGCACCGACTGGACGCTTGAGGAAGCGCGCGCCATCCACGCCTTGCCCTTCGCCGATCTCATGCACCGGGCGCAGACCGTCCACCGGGCGCATTTCGATCCGACCGTGGTGGAGCACGCCAGCCTGCTGAGCATCAAGACCGGGGGCTGCCCCGAGGACTGCGGCTATTGCTCGCAAAGCGCCCATCACGACACGGGCGTCAGGGCGACCAGGCTGATGGATGTCGAAGCCGTCCTTGCCGCGGCCCGCAAGGCCCGGCTGGCCGGTGCGCAGCGCTTCTGCATGGGGGCGGCATGGCGCAGCCCGAAGGACCGCGACCTTGACGCCCTTTGCGCCATGGTCCGCGGCGTCCGCGACCTGGGGATGGAGACCTGCATGACCCTCGGCATGCTGTCGCCGCCGCAGGTGGCGCGGCTGAAGGAGGCGGGGCTCGATTTCTACAACCACAACATCGACACCTCGCCCGATCACTATGCGCGCATCGCCACCACCCGGACGATGGAGGATCGGCTGGAGACGCTGGACCACGTGCGCGAGGGCGGCATCCGGGTCTGCTGCGGCGGCATCCTCGGCATGGGCGAGGACGAGGAGGACCGCATCGCCATGCTGGTCACCCTGGCCACCCTGCCCCGCCATCCCGAAAGCGTGCCGATCAACCTGTGGCAGCCCATCGAGGGCACGCCGGTCGAGGCGGTGGCGCGGCCGGTGGACCCCTTTTCCCTGGTCCGCGCCGTGGCGCTGGCGCGCATCCTGATGCCGGAAAGCGTGGTGCGCCTGTCGGCGGGGCGCACGGGGATGAGCGACGAGCTTCAGGCCCTGTGCTTTCTTGCCGGGGCCAACTCGATCTTCGTGGGGGACGTGCTGCTGACCACGGACAACCCCGCCTCGTGGCAGGACGCGGACCTGTTCGCGCGCCTGGGGATGCGCAGCGCTCCTGTCCAGCTGGCCGGGTTCGGGGCCTGAGCGGAACCTGCGCCGCTGAACCACTTGCGGCGCTTTCGCCACAAGGGTCGAGTTCCGGCTTCAAGCCCGATGCGTTTGAAGCCGGATTCTTCCGGCAGGCACGCGTCCTGCCTGTCAGGCGAAGGAATAGGCACGGGGCGAGGAGTTACGGGCGGGAAACCTGATTGCCGTAATTCCGATAGGAAACATTTCGCATCGGAACCCTGCTGCGGGATCAACGCCATCAGCCGATGACCGGGTCGAATTGCCTGAATGTCCTGCATGAACAGGCCTGCCAGCGGATGGCAGGTGACCCGAAGCGGAATGCATTTCGGGGTATGAACGAGGGATGGTTCGGTCCCTCGTTGGTACTTTTGAAACTGCCCGAACCGGCGAACTCTTTAACTGAAGACAACATAGCCCCAGTCGCGGGGGCGAAACAGTTGCCAAAATGGTCAGGTTCAATTCGCGCCGTCGCACCCCTGACAGCCGGGGGAATCGCTCGGCACGAAGCCGCCCTTGATCCCGGCAGGATCGCGCGTCGGACCTGACGATCCCGCCGGCCCGACGCGTCAACCTGCGGGCTGCCCCGGGGCGCGGCGCGGGCGTTCAGCCGTTGTCCTGGTCCTCGGGCTGGCCGCTGCGCTTGTTGTGCTGACTTTCCTGGTTCTCGCCGCGCAGCATCGGGTTGCCGTCGTCGCTGGCCAGCGGCGTCGGGTTCCGCGGCAGGTCGGTTTCCACGATCCGGTCGCGCACCTCCTTGGAGGCATTCAGGTAGGGCCGCGGGTCGAAGTCCTTGTCCGCGTTGCTGGTATCCACGCGCCCTTCGATGATCTGGCGCTGCTGCTGGTGGGTCTTGTCGCCGCTCATGCGGGTCTCCTTTCCCAAGGGGCCGCCGCGCCCGGAAAGGGCGCGGGACCGGGCTGTCACTTGTTCTCGCGGCCGCGCTGGTTCGGATCGATGCCGCCTTCGGGGGTGGTGTCGTTCATCACGTCCCCTTCAAAGGTGTTCTCGCCCTCCAGCTCGGGGTCCGAGCCGGTCGCGCCCTTCGAGCTGCCGATACCGGGATCGCGCCGCAGGTCGGCGTCCGAGGGGCTGTCGGTCTTGGGATGCTTGCTGCTGGTCATTGCCCCTGCTCCGTGCGGCTTTCGGGGCGCTCGTCGGCCAGCTTCTCGCGGTCCACGTCGCCCGCTTCGCCCTGCCCCGGCGCGTGGCTGGCCACGTTGTCGTGGCCCTGCTCGTTCAGGACATGGCGGGAATCGAGCCCGCGCTGGTCGGAATGGCGCGAGGTGTCGCGGTTCGACAGGACCTCGGTCGGCAGCGGCGCATCGGGCTCGAGCGGGGCCATGCCCCCCGAACCGTCGCCCTTGCCCTGGTCCTGCTGCCCCGCGCCGAACTTCTTGCTGCTTGCATTTGCCATGAGCTTTCCCCTGCGTGGTGCCGCGCGACGGCGGCGGTTCAGGGTATCAACGGCCGGGGGCGCGCCATGTTCCCCGGAAAGGACCGGCGGGGGCAGAAAGCGGCCCTTGCCTCACCCGGCGCCCGGTCCCTGCAGGCCGGGGGGCGGGATGGCCTCGGCATCGGGATCGCGGCCGTGCTTCCGGTCGAGCAGGCGCATGACCGGCGTGACCGTCAGCCCGTGCATGAGGATCGAGACAAGGATCACCAGCCCCGTGATCGCCCAGAGCCGCTCGGTCCCCTCGGCCTCCATGTGGTTCAGCCCATAGGCCAGGTAGTAGATCGAGCCCACGCCGCGGATGCCGAAAAAGGCGATGGTCAGCTTTTCGCTGAGCGAGGCGCGCAGCCCCAGAAGGCCCAGCAGGCCCGTCGCGGGGCGGATCACCAGCAGGATCACCAGCGCCGCCGCCACGTCCCCCGGCGCGAGGCCGGACAGCAGTCCCTTGGCCAGCGCCCCGCCGAACAGCAGCAAAAGGACCATCATCGCCAGCCGCTCGACCTGTTCGGTCACGTCATGCATCTCGCGGTGGAAGTCGTGGCTGCGGTGGGCGGCGCGGAAGGTCAGCGCGGTCACGAAGACCGACAGGAAGCCGTAGGAATGGATGATCTCGGTCAGGCCATAAGACACGAAGGTTGCCGACAGCGCGATCAACCCGTCGCCGGTCTGCGCCAGCTTGGTTTCGGCCGGGATGCGGAAGGTGACCCAGCCGAAGGCGCGGCCGATCAGCCAGCCCCCCGCGACGCCCGCGCCGATTTCCCACAGGACGTTGTAGGTCAGCCATTTCGCGGCCCAGGGCTCTCCGGTCGCGGCGGCCAGCGACAGGGCGATGGCCAGGTGGACAAAGGGAAAGGCCGCGCCGTCGTTCATCCCCGCTTCCGAGGTCAGGCCGAAGCGCACCTCGTCCTCCTCGCCCGACTTGGGCGGGCCGACCTGCACATCGGCGGCCAGCACTGGGTCTGTGGGCGCCAGCGAGGCGGCCAGAAGCAGCGCGACCGGCCAGGCCAGCCCCATCCATGTCCCGGCCAGCAGGGTGATGGCCGCGATGCTGAGGGGAAGGGTCACCAGGATCAGCCGCCAGCTGACCTCCCACCGGCGCCAGCCGAAGGGGCGGTCGAGCTTCAGCCCCGCCCCCATCAGCGCGATGATGACGACGAACTCGGCGAAGCGCTCGGTGAACTCGGGGTGGTCCAGGGGCGAGGGCACCAGCCGCGCGCCGGGCAGCGAGAAGACCGCAGCACCCAGGGCGATGCAGACGATGGGCAGCGACAAGGGCATCCGCCGCAGCGCCAGCGGCAGCCAGGCCACCAGCGCGATCAGGAAGCCCGCGCCGGTCAGGACAAGGATATAGGGATCGGGGTCGAGCAGCGGGACCATGGCACCCAAGGGGTCAGGGGTTCAGTCAGGCCGACAGCAGGTCTGTCCGGACGCGCGCCCGCGCGCCCCGCGCCTGTGTCCCTCGGATGCCGGTCCCCCGGGGAGATCGGCCATGGCCGCCGCCCCTTTGCGCGGGGCGGCGGACGGTGGCGGGGCTTACTCGCGCAGGGGGCCGCTTCCGCCGATGCGGCCCGCATCGGGGTGGCGCTCGGTGACGCGCAGGTTGTTCTGGACATGCCGCACGCCCGAGCAGCCTTCGGCCAGGTCCTCGGCATGGCGCTTGGCGAAGCGGCTGTCCACCGTGCCGCTCAGCGTGATCTCGCCGCCGCTGACCGAAACCTCGATGTCGGTGGCATCCAGCCGGGGGTCGTCGGTCAGCCGCTCGCTTACATCCTCGCGGATGCGGTCGTCCGAGCGGCTGTAGTTGCGGGGGCCGCGGCCGCGATGGCCCGCGTCCATCTCGCGCCGGCGGCTGGCCTCCTCGTCGCCGAACCACGAGGCGATCTCGTCGCCCGCGCGCTCGAAGAAGCCGCGCTCGTTGCTGCCGCGCCAGCTTTCGCCGCCGTGGCTGCGCCGCTCGTGCTCCATCCCGAAGGACGGGGGATAGCTGGACATGCCCATGCCCAGCCCCGTCATGCCGGGATCGGGGGCGCCGTAGTTGCGCCCGTAGCCCGGATCATAGCCCGGCCCGTCCGGGAAACGTCCGCCATAGGGGCCGCGGTCGTCGCCACGAGAGCGGGCGTCGCGCTGTTCAAAGCCCATCATGCCGTAGCCGCGCGCCTCGTCCATGCGGCGGCGGCGTTCCGCGTCCCGGTCGCCGGACCAGGACCGGACCTCGTCCCCTGCCCTGTCCATCCAGTCTCGGGACCGGTCCCGGCCCCAGTCGTCGCGGTCATGGCGGTCCTGTGCCATCTGCGTCCTCCTCCAGAAGCGGGATGCGAAGCGGCATCCCCCTGTCCTTCAACCCCGGTTCCCCGCCCGCCGTTCCCGGCACAGCGGCTCAGCGCAGGGTGCCGTCGGGGTTCACCTCGACCCATTCGCCGCGCTCGGCCGAGATGTAGATCGCCTCCAGCAGGTGCATGTCGCGCAGGCCCATCTCGGCCGGGGTCAGGATGGGGACCCCGTCGCGGACCGCCTGGCTGAAATGGTCGATCTCGCCCGTGAACTGCTGCTCGCTGGGTTTCGAGGGCGTGGGCATCTCGTCGCCCTCGGCCGTGCTCAGCGTCAGGCGGTTGCCGAAGTACTCGGTCGCGGGGTCCAAGACGGCCACGGCCTGCGAGCCCCACAGGTCGATGCGCTTCTTGTTGGCGACATAGCCCGACGAGATGCTGGCCCGCCGCCCCGAGGGGAAGACCAGCTGCACCTGCCCGATGGCCTCGATCTCGCCGAAGCGGCCGTCGGGGGTTTCGGGCGAGAAGGTGGTGGCGACCAGCCGTTCGGGCACCTCGTCCAGCAGCCAGATCAGCCCGTTCAGCGAATAGATCCCGATGTCCATCAGCGAGCCGCCGCCCGCGAGGTCGCGCACCATCCGCCACTGGTCGCGCTCCACGCTCGGGTCCAGCGGGCGGTGGTGGTCCGAGGTCGCATACCAGATGTCGCCCAGCTCGCCCTTCTGGACCATCTCCTTCAGGGCGGTGTTGTTGGGTTCGAAATGGGCACGGTAGGCGATCATGATCCTGCGGTCGGCGGCCTTCGCCGCGTCCATCATCCGCTGCGCCGCGGCCGAGTTGTGGGAGAAGGGCTTTTCGCAGAAGACGTGGTTGCCCGCTTCCAGCGCGGCGATCACGTTCTCCTCGTGGATGGCGTTGGGGGTGATGACATAAACGACGTCCACCTCGTCGTTGTCGGCCAGCCCCTGCATTCCGTAGTCGTAGACCGACCCTTCCGGCACGCCCCAGGCCCCGGCCACGGCCAGCGCCTTGTCGCGGCTGCCCGAGATGAGCCCGGTCAGCTTCGACTCGGCCGAGCGGCCGATTGCCGGGATGGCATAGTTCTGGGCGAAATGGCCCAGCCCGCAGACGGCCCAGCCGACCCGGCGCCCGGGCGGCGAGGGGCGCGGCGTCGCGTCCAGTTCCGGCTCGGGGCGTCCGGCGGCCTGCCGTTCCAGCGGATCGGCGGGCGGGGTCTGGCCGCTGCCGATGGCGCGGCCGGCGGTCTGGGCCAGGGCCTCGAACCCGCCGAGGCCGAGGCCCATCCCGGCCCCCAAGCCGAGGGCGGATGTCCGCATGAAGCCGCGGCGCGAGAAATCAGGCAGGTCGTTCATGGAGAGATCCACTTCCGCTGAGGGACCGAGGGGCAACTCGCCCTGCCGCCGATCGTTCCACGCGGTTCAGCCTGCGGACAGGTCCTGCGGCCGGTCCACGTCCACCAGCTCGGACGGGGCAGCGGGGATCGTCACGGCATCCCCCAGCAGGACGCCCGCGCCCTGATCGCCACGCAGCTTCGACAGCGCCGCGAAGGCAGAGGCCGGGAAGCAGGCAGGCGCGCCGGGGCGGCCGTCCGGGTGCAGGACGGCCGAAGGGCGGTCGCCGGTGCAGCCCTCGACCAGCGAGGCAACCGTGGCGTCGGACAGGGCGGGCATGTCGCCCAGCAGGACCAGCAGCCGCGCGGCGCCCGAGGACTGCGCCCAGGCCACCGCCGCGCGCAGGCTGGCCGACTGGTCCTCGCCCTCCGGCGCCAGCGGCTCCAGTCCCGGCAGCAGCGCCCCGATCCGCTTGTCGCGCAGGACAACCGCGCGCAGGTCCACCGGCGCGCGGGCCAGCAGCGCCGCGGCGCGGGCCACAAGCGCCTGCCCGTTCAAGGGGGCCAGCAGCTTGTTGTCCGGCCCCCAGCGGCGGGAATGGCCCGCGGCCAGCAGCACGCCGGCGGTCGGACCCCCGGTCATTGCGCGCGCTCGGCCAGGATCTCGGCCAGCACGGACACCGCCAGCACGCGCGGGTCGCGGGCCGAGGGGATCAGCCCGATCGGGCCGCGCAAGCGGGCAATGGCGTCCTCGGGAACGCCCATCCCGCGCAGCGCCTCGACCCGGGCGCGGTGGCTGCGCAGGCTGCCCTGCGCGCCCACGTAGAAGGCGGGGGTGGCCAGCGCCTCGGCCAGCACGGGCGGCTCGCGGTCGTGGTCGTGGTAGAACAGCACCACCGCCGTCCAGGGATCGGCGTCGCCGGGCCCGCCCGCGCGCAGCGCCACGCCCTGCGCGGCGGCGGTCGAGGCGGTCGCCTCGTCATGGGTCGCGAGTTCCGCCGGATAGCCCGCCGCGCGGGCCAGCGCCGCGAAGGTCACCGCCTCGACCCCCGCCCCCCAGGTCAGGAAGCGCGTGGCCGGCAGGATGCGCAGCGCGAAGCCGGGGCCGTCCAGCGCCACCGTGCCGCGGTCGAGGTCGATCCCCAAGCGGCTGTCCCGCCGCGCCGCGCGGGCCGCCAGCGCCTGCCGCACCGGCGCGGGGTCCTCGACCGGCACCAGCGCCACGTCCAGCCCGCCCCCGCAGGGCAGAACCAGGTCGCGGAAGGGCGAACCCGCGCCATAGCGCAGGCGCCGCACCCGGCCCTGCGCCGCCACCTCGCGGGCGTGCAGCGCAAGGTCGGCCTCGATGCAGCCGGAACTGAGCTGGCCGACGCTGCCGCCCGCCGCCGGAAAGGCCATGATCGTGCCGGGATTGCGGTAATGCGGACCTTCCACCCCCGTGATGACGGCCAGCACCCCGCCGTCCGCCAGCGCGGACAGCGGATCGCCCATCGGGTCGGTCCCGGCAGGCGTGGCGATCGGCAGGACCTCGGCCATTCGGGGGGCAATCTTGTTCATGGGCAGGGAACACCCGGCGCGCCGCGGTTGTTCCCTGTCGCGCCCGCAGCCGAAGGAGAGCCACGGATGGATGTCACCCTGACCGTCAACGGGACCCCCCATGTCCTGGAAATCGACGACCCGAGGGTCTCGCTTCTGGATGCGCTGCGGCAGCGGCTGGACCTGACGGGAACCAAGAAGGGCTGCGACCACGGGCAATGCGGGGCCTGCACGGTGATCGTGAACGGGCGGCGCATCAATTCCTGCCTGACGCTGGCGGTCATGCACGAGGGCGACGAGATCACCACCATCGAGGGGATCGGCACGCCCGGCGACCTCGCGCCGCTGCAGCAGGCCTTTATCCGGCATGACGGCTTCCAGTGCGGCTATTGCACGCCCGGCCAGATCATGTCCGCCACCGCCATGCTGGAGGAACTGCGCCAGGGCTGGCCCAGCCAGGTGACGGGCGACCTCGGCCAGCCCGACCTGACCGACGATGAGATCCGCGAGCGCATGTCGGGCAACCTTTGCCGCTGTTCCTGTTATCCCAACATCGTGGACGCGATCCGCGAGGTGGCAGAGGGGGGTGCGGCATGAAGGCCTTCGACTATGCCCGCGCGGCCACGCCCGCCGATGCGATCGGGACCGACGCGCGCATCATCGCGGGCGGCACGAACCTGCTGGACCTGATGAAGCTGCAGATCGAGACGCCCGCGCGGCTGATCGACATCAACCACGTCGGGCTGGACGGGGTCGAGCGTGACGGCGAGGGGCTGCGGGTGGGCGCGCTGGTGCGGAACTCGGACCTTGCCGCGCACCCGGCGGTGCGGCAGGACTGGCCGCTTCTGTCGCGCGCGATCCTGGCGGGCGCCAGCCCCCAGCTTCGCAACCGCGCCACCACCGGCGGCAACCTGATGCAGCGGACGCGCTGCTATTACTTCTATGACGTGGACGCGCCCTGCAACAAGCGCGTGCCGGGCTCGGGCTGCGGGGCCATCGGCGGGGTGAACCGCATCCACGCGATCCTCGGCGCCTCGGACCATTGCATCGCCACCTATCCCGGCGACATGGCCGTCGCGCTGAGCGCGCTGGACGCCGTGGTCGAGGTCGAGGGCCCCGGCGGCCGGCGCGAGATCCCGGCCACCGACTTCCACCGCCTGCCGGGCGACCGCCCCGACCTCGACACGGATCTGCAACCGGGCGAGATGATCCTGTCCGTGCGCCTGCCCGCGCCGCTTGGCGGGCGGCAGATCTATCGCAAGGTGCGCGACCGACGGTCCTATGCCTTCGCGCTGGTGTCCGTCGCCGCCGTCGTGACCATGCGCGCGGGCCGGATGGACACGGTGCGGCTGGCCTTCGGCAATGTCGCCCACAAGCCCTGGCGCGCGCCCGCGGCCGAGCGGATGCTGACGGGCCAGGCCCCCTCGCCCGAGCTGTTTGCCCGCGCGGCCGAGGCCGTGCTGGAAGGCGCACGCGGCCAGGGGCACAACGATTTCAAGATCCCGCTGCTGCGCCGCACGCTGGCCGCGGTGCTGGCCGAGGCCGTGGGGGAGACCGAGTGATGCCCGAACCGATCGAACTGAAGCTCGAACACCGGATGGACCTTCCCGACCAGGAGGACCTGCTGGACCGCATGGCGCAGGGCGTCATCAGCACGCCCATGGACCGCCCCGAAGGGCCGCTGAAGGTCAGCGGGACCGCAAGCTATGCCGACGAGGACCATCCCCCCGGCACCGCCTATGGCTGGTTCGTGCGCGCCAACATCGCCAAGGGCTGGGTCACGGGGCTGAACACGAAGGAACTGCAGGCCATGCCGGGCGTGCTGGCCGTGATCCGCGACGACCGCATGATCCGCAACCCGGCCCAGGGCGGGGACGCGAAGTCGCCCCATCAGGGCCCGGCCGAGATCTTCTACAAGGGCCAGCCCATCGCGCTGGTCGTGGCCGAAACCTTTGAACAGGCCCGCGACGCGGGCCTGGCCGCCCGCGCCGACTACAAGGACAGCAGCCACAAGGCCGTGATCCTTCCCGCGCAGGCGAAATACGAGGAGCCCAGGTCCAAGCAGTTCTCGCAGGGGAACCTGGACCGCGCGATGAAGAAGGCCGCCTTCTCGGTGGACGTGGAATACGACACGCCCTCGATGAGCCACGCCGCGATGGAGCCCCACGCCGCCGTCGCCTGGTGGGAGGACGGCCGCCTGACCCTGCGCGGCAGCTACCAGATGCTGAACAGCAACGCCCAGGAACTGGCCGACGCGCTGGGGGTCAACGTCAGGAAGGTCCGCATCCTGTCGCGCTATGTGGGTGGGGGCTTCGGCTCCAAGCTGGGGATCGGGCACGAGGGCGTGGGCGCCGCCATCGCCGCGCAGAAGCTGGGCCGTCCCGTCGCCATCGCGCTGCACCGCCGGCAGGTCTTCGAGGCCACCCACCGCCGCAGCGAGACGCGCCAGCGCGTGCGGCTGTGCTGCGACGCGGACGGCCATCTGACCGGCATCGGCCACGAGGCCTGGGTGTCGAACCTGCCCGGCGAGGACTTCAGCGAGCCGGTGACGCAGGCGACCTCGTTCACCTGGGCGGGCGAGAACCGCGAGATCGGCCATTACATCGGGCGGCTGAACCTGACCGGCGCGGGGTCCATGCGCGCGCCGGGCGAGGCCGTGGGCGTGCCCGTCACCGACGCGGCCATGGACGAGCTGGCCGAGGCCGCGGGCATCGACCCGGTCGAGTTCCGGCTGAGGAACATCCCCGAGACGGACCCCTCGACGGGCAAGCCCTTCAGCAGCAACCGGCTGGCCGACTGCATCCGGATCGGCGCGGAACGCTTCGGCTGGTCCGAGCGGCCCAGGGTGCCCGGCAGCCGCCGCGAGGGCGAATGGCTGATCGGCTTCGGGATGAGCGCGATCATCCGCGTCAACATGCTGGGCGATTCGACCGCGCGGGTGACGCTGCGCCCCGACGGCACAGCGCTGGTGGAAACCGACATGACCGACATCGGCACCGGCAGCTATTCGGTGCTGACCCAGATCGCGGCCGAGATGCTGGGCCTTCCGCCCGAGCGGGTGACGACCGTGCTGGGCGACAGCGACCTGCCGCCCTCCATCGGGTCGGGCGGCTCGCGCGGGGCGGCGTCCTCGGGCAGCTCGGTCATGCTGGCCGCCCGCGCGCTGCGGGGCAAGCTGGCCGAGCGGATGGGCTGCGACGAGGAGGAGCTAACCCTGAAGGACGGCACCGTCATCGCCGGGAACCGCCAGCGCGAGCTGACCGAGGTTCTGGCGGGCGACAGCCTGCAGGGCACCGGCACGATCCGCAAGGGCAAGGCCGAGGACGGGCACCGCCAGTCCTCCTGGGGGGCCGAGTTCTGCGAGGTCGCCGTCAGCAGCATCACGGGCGAGGTCCATGTCCGCCGCCTGTCGGGCGTCTTCGCCGCCGGGCGCATCCTGAACGCCAAGACCGCGCGATCGCAATGCATGGGTGGCATGATCTTCGGCATCGGCCAGGCCCTGCACGAAGAGGTCTTCCACGACGCCCGCGACGGCAGCTTCATGAACCGGGACCTGGCGGAATACCACATTCCCGTGAACCTCGACGTGCCGCAGATGGACATCGAGCTGCTGATGGACGACCGCGACCCCTTCGCCAATCCCATGCAGGCCAAGGGCATCGGCGAGCTTGCCCTGTGCGGCACGGCGGGCGCGATCGTGAACGCCATCGCCAACGCGACCGGGCACCGCTTCCGGTCCTTCCCGGTCACGCTGGACAAGGTGCTGGAAAAGCTGGGCTGACCCCTGTCAGCGGCGCAGGAAGGCTGCGACCGCGTTCAGTTCGGGTGCCGTGATCTCGTGGCCGCCGTCGTGCAGCGCAAGCTTAAGCGCGGCGCCCTGCGCCTTGAGCCAGCCCGCCAGCGCCTCGGTCTGCGGCAGGGGGCAGATCGGGTCGCGGCGGCCGGCGGTCACAAGCACCTGCCGGCCGGCCAGCCCCGGCTGGTCCGCGGGCGTCCAGGGGATCAGCGGGTGCATCAGCACCACGCGGTCGAACAGCTCGGGCGCCTCGAACAGGACGGCGGCCAGGATGTTCGCCCCGTTCGAATAGCCCATCGCATGGACGGGACGGCCGGGGTTCGCCTGCACATGGGCGCGCAGGAAGGCAGTCATCTGCCGGGTCCGGGCGCGCAGGTCCTCCATGTCATAGACGCCCTCGGCCCGGCGCCGGAAGAAGCGGCTGGCGCCATGTTCCGACACGTCCCCGCGCGGGGCGACGATCCCCGCTTCGGGCAGGATCTGCCCGATCAGGCCGGTGAACTGGTGTTCGTCCCCGCCGGTGCCGTGAAAGGCGAAGACCAGCGGCGCGCCCTCCGCCCCGGGCCGGGCAAGGTGGTGGTAAAGGTCGGTCGACATGGGGCTCAGTCCCTGATCTCGGGCAGCATCTGTTCCAGCCGGGGGCGCAGATGGGCGTGCTGGACCGGCAGCTTCAGCGCCTGGCCCAGATGCGCGGTATCCTCGTCGCGGTCGAAGCCGGGCTCGTTGGTCGCGATCTCGAACAGGACGCCCCCGGGGGTGCGGAAGTAGATCGCCCAGAAGTAGTCGCGGTCGATCACCGGGGTCACGTTGTAGCCCGTGTCCATCAGGGCGCGGCGGACGCGCAGCTGCGCTTCGCGGTTCTCGACGGCGAAGGCGACATGGTGGACCGATCCCGCGCCCTGGGCGGCAGGTCCGGCCACGGCCAGGGTTTCCACGTCGATGACATCGGCGCCGTTGCCGTCGATGGCGAAGCGGGTGATCCCGCCCTGCCGCTCCACCTCCTGATAGCCCATGAAGCGCAGCAGCTCGGCCGTGGCGCCGGCGTCGCGCAGCCGCAGGCTGACGCCGCGGAAGCCATGCACGCCCTGATCTGCAGGAACCGGGCCGCCCGTCCAGGGAGCGCGGGGGTCGTCCGCGACCTCGACCAGCGCGAAGCCGTCGCCGTCGGGCCCCTGGAAGCGCAGGCGCCTTTCGCCGAAGCGCTCCTCTTGCCCGAGGACACCCGCGCCCTGCGCCGCGAAGCGGTCCTTCCAGTAGTCAAGCGACCCTTGCGGGACCGAGAACAGGGTTTCCGACACCTCGCCCGTGCCGGGGCGGCCACGGCGGATATGCGGGAACGGGAAGTAGGTCATCACCGTGCCGGCCGAGCCCGTCTCATCCCCGTAATACAGGTGATAAACGTCCGGCGCGTCGAAGTTCACGGTCTTCTTGACCCGGCGCAGGCCGAGCGTCTTCGTGAAGAAGTCGTTGTTCTGCTGCGCATCCGCCGCCATCGAGGTGACGTGGTGCAGGCCCTTGATGTCGTTCAGCATGGCTGCCTCCGCAAGTGCATCGTTTCCCTTGGCCCCAAGATAAGGGCGCGGCGGGACGGGCAGAACGGCAGACAGCCGGCATTGATCATTGCGTTTTCCGCAATGATCCAGCGCTCAGAGGGGACGGGCCTCGCGGATATGTGCCTCGAAGAAGTCCGAGAAGGTGGCAACCTTCAGCGGCAGCCGCTCGTAGGGCGGATAATAGAGCGTGAGCCAGATCCCGGGCGCGGACCAGCCGGGCAGGATCTCGGCCAGACGCCCGGCGATCAGATCCTCTTCGACGATGAAGCGGGGCAGCAGGGCGATGCCTTCCCCATTCAGCACAAGCCGCGCCAGCACATCGCCATTGTTGGCGCTGAACCGCCCCGTCGCCCGGTGGCTGCGGCGCGAGGGTCCGCGGGACAGGTCCCACACCTCGTCGCGGGCGTCGGCGCGGTAGCCGAGGCAGGTGTGGCCCGCCAGATCGGCCGGGTCCTGGGGTGTGCCGTTGGCCGTCAGGTAGCCGGGCGCGGCGACCAGCACGCGGGGCACCGGGCTGATCTTGCGCCAGATGGTCGACTTGTCGTCCGGCGGACCCGAGATGCGGATGGCGAGGTCGTAATCCTCCTCGACGATGTCCACGAAGCTGTCCGACAGGTGCAGCGCCACATGCGTCTGCGGGTAGAGCGTGGCGAACTGCGACAGCACGTCGGGCAGCACCCGCATTCCCAGGGACATCGGCGCGCTGACGCGGATCAGCCCCGAGGCGATGCCCTGCGCCTCGCGCGTCTCCTGCGCGGCCTGGGCGAGCCCCTCGGCCAAGGGCGCCACGCGGGCGGCATAGACCGCCCCCGCCGAGGTCAGCGAGACCTGCCGCGTGGTCCGCACCAGAAGCTGCACGCCGAGCCGGTCCTCCAGCGCGGCGATAGTCCGGGTGACCGACGCCGGCGTCAGGCCAAGCTGCCGGGCGGCGCCCGCGAAGCTCTGCTGCTCGACAACGGCCAGGAAGACGCGGATGGATTCAAGCTCGCCCATGCGGGCATCGTTGCATCAGCCGGAACAATGGGCAACGTCGCCCCCTTCCGGCGGAAGGCTCCGGCCCCTGCCTCGCCCGACACCGGGGCGCCGAACGGGGAAGGCCTTTCATGCAGGCCCGTCCGTTCCGGCCGGGACAACGGCGCCTGCATGGCAGCCGCCTTGCAGGAAAGGCGCGCCGTCTTTCAGGCGGCCATCTCCTCCAGCGTCCGGCCGGCCTCCAGGGCGTCATGGACCCAACGGGGCCGGCGTCCCCGGCCGCTCCAGGTCTGTTCGGGATTGTCGGGATTCACATAGGCCGGCGGCCCGCTTGATTCGGCCTCGCCCGCCTTGCTCTTCGATCTGCCGGTCTGGCGATCGGAGATCAGTTCCGACAGCTTGAACCCGTGATCGCGGGCCGCCTGCTCCAGCGCCGACAGCGCCTGCTGCCGCTTCCGCGTCTCGTAATTCGAGATGGCACGATCCAGCTTCTTTCGCAGTTCCTTCAGCTCGCCGAGGTTCATTCTTTCCAGAACTTCAGACGAATCAGTCTTATCTTCCTTCCCATTCATCAGGTCAGTCTCCCCAAGTTTCTCCCGTCTCCTTTACGGGAGGATAATTCCGTGTCGTGGCCTCTATATTTGCCGGGTTTGTGCAAATTCAATATGAATGACCATGCAGTACTTGATAAAAATTAACGTGATTCTTTCGCTCCAGGCCGCTGGCTCACCGCCTGCCCTTGTCGCCGCGCGCGGGCTTTCCCAGTGGCCGATCCGGGCCCGGGGAAAAGGTCCTGCAGCGCGATCTCCTCCGCGTTACCGCCTTCCTTCCTCTCCGAAAGACTGTTCATCCTCTTGCGGATACAGGCGTGATTGCCGACCGCTCATGATCGCTGCTTAGCATGACTCGGGCAGGCTTGGGGTAGCCGGAATGTGACCTGAAGCTTCGCTCGGCAGATTTCAGCGCAATTGTTGCTCTGGCGCTTCTATTAAGGAGGCCCCGGCGGGCCGCGTTAATCATGCCCAAGGAAACGAACAGTCGTGAAATTCGATTTCACGAGGGAATGTCGGGTGGTCGATTCCGCCGATGTCCCTGAAAAGTCCGGAAAACCGGCGGCGCATCCGGGTGCTCCCCCGAATTGCGCCGGATTTCACGGGCAGCCTTCCCGTCCGGCGTCAGCAAAGGGAGGCTGCAGCGGCAATATGGCCCGCCGTCACTGCCCGGCGGCCAGCGTCACCGTGACCTCGGCCTCGCGACCCTCGCGCAGAAGGCCGAGCGCGACCGTCTCGCCCGCCCGCCGCTGGTCGAGGGCCGAGCGCAGGTCCTCGGAATCCTCGATCGCCGCGCCGTCAAGGGACCGGATCACGTCCCCCAGCGCCAGCCGCCCGTCGGGCGTGATCCGCGCGGGCCGCAGCCCGGCCGCGGCGGCGGGGCTGCCGGGCGTGACCTCCAGCACCATCACCCCTTCGATCCCGGCGCGCCTGAGCAGCGCGTCGCCGCGCGGGTCATGCGCGACGCCCAGAGTCGGCGGCGCATAGCGGCCCGTCGCGATCAGTTGCGGCACCACGCGGTTCACCGTGTCCACGGGCACCGCGAAGCCGATCCCCGCGCTTGACCCCGAGGGGCTGTAGATCGCCGTGTTGACCCCGATCAGCCGCCCCGCGCTGTCCAGCAGCGGCCCGCCCGAGTTGCCGGGGTTGATCGCCGCATCCGTCTGGACCAGCCCCCGGATCGCCCGGCCCCGCGCGCCCGGAAGTTCCCGGTCCAGGGCCGAGACGATGCCGGTGGTCAGCGTCCAGTCCAGCCCGAAGGGGTTGCCGATGGCAAGGACGCTCTGGCCCACGCGCAGGTCCTCGCTGACGCCCACGGCCAAGGGCAGCGGCGTTTCGGCGCCCGCGTCGATGCGCAGGACGGCCAGGTCGTGTTCCGGCGCGGCGCCCACCAGCCGGGCGGGATAGGCGCGGCCGTCGGCCAGCCGCACCAGCGCGCCGGTGGCGCCCTCGATGACGTGGTTGTTCGTCACCACGTGACCCTGCGCGTCCCAGATGAAGCCCGAGCCGCTGCCGCGCGGGACGTCATAAGCATTCCGCGTCCAGAAATCGACGACGCGGCTTTCGGTGGTGATCGAGACGACGCTGTCGCGGGCATTCTCGAAGATGGCGATGGTGGTCTGCTCGGCCCCCGTCAGATCCTCGCGGGGCGCGACGGCGCGGGGTTCGTCCACAGGGCCTCGAAGGGCCTGCTCCAGCAGGGGAAACCCGCGCCAGACCAGGATCACCAGGATCGCCGCAAGCGTCACCAGCGCGAGTTTCGGCAGAAAGCCGTCCTTGGTCATGCATCGCATCCTTCGCCGGGGTCCGGGGCCGCCACGCGGATCAGACCCCGAAGCGCGGCCGGGATCAACGGGGACCGGGGTCCCTGGGCGGGGCCTCGGGCGCGTGCTCGGGCGCGCCGACCAGCAGGGCGGTCTCGGGCAGGCGGACAAGCTGCAGATAGCGCTCGAACTGCACCAGCACGTCCGAGATGATCTGGTCGCGGGTCATGCCCATCAGGTCATAGCCCTGGCTGCCGTCGCTGAAGAAGGTGCGCGCCTCGAAGCGCAGCTCGGGGTCGGTGGCCTCGGGCAGGGTGAAGGCGGCGACCGCGCGGCTGGCCGGCTGCACGCCATAGACGAAGTCGCGGCTGTTGGGCGAGGGCACCTTCAGCACCGCCGCCTCCTCGTCATCCCCGAAGGTGACGGCGGCGTTCAGGCCCCGCCGCTTCAGCTCGGCCGCGACGGCGCGCAGGGCCGGCAGGACGGTGCGGGCGATATGCGCCTCGGCCTCGGCACGGGTCGGGGCGTCCAGCATCATGGCAAGCCGCCGTTCCCAGGACGGCCCGGCGGCAGGCTCGGCCCGCCGGGCGGCGAGGCTGCGGCCCATCTGGTACTGCGCCACGTCCGCCCGCATCCCCTTGGCCAGCCCCCAGATCAGCACCAGCATGATCAGCGTGAAGGGCAGGGCCGAGGCGATGGTCGCCGATTGCAGCGCGCCAAGACCCCCCGCCACCAGCAGGACGCCGGCGACCACGGCCTCCAGCGCGCACCAGAAGACCCTCTGCAGGGCCGAGGTGTCGGTGCGCCCGCCCGCCGCGATGGTGTCCACCACCAGCGAGCCCGAATCGCAGGAGGTCACGAAGAACACCGCGATCAGCGCCACGGCGAGGGCCGAGGTGACGGCAGGCAGCGGCAGGTATTCGAAGAACTGGAACAGCGCGACCGACATGTCGGCGGCGACCGCGGCGGACAGCGCCCCATCGGCAACGGTCGTGTCCAGAAACAGTGCCGTGTTCCCGAAGACCGTCATCCAGATGAAGGTGAAGCCCACCGGCACGCAGAGCACCGCCACCACGAATTCCCGCACCGTCCGCCCGCGCGAGATGCGGGCGATGAACATCCCCACGAAGGGCGACCAGGAAATCCACCAGGACCAGTAGAACAGCGTCCAGGCGTCGATCCAGGGCTTGGGCTCATAGGCATAGATGTTGAAGGTCCGCAGCAGGAAGCTGTCGAGGTAGAAGCCGATGTTCTGCACGAAGTCGCGCATCAGCAGCCCCGTCGGCCCTACCGCCAGCACGAAGAGCATCAGCAGGACCGCCATGACGAGGTTCAGCTCGCTGAGGATGCGGACGCCCTTGTCCACCCCCGTCACGACCGAGACCGTGGCCGCCGCGGTGACGATCGCGATCAGGGTCAGCTGCACCAGGACGTTGTTGGGGATGCCGAAAAGATGCTCGAGCCCCGCGTTGATCTGCAGCACGCCGAAGCCCATCGAGGTCGCGACCCCGAACAGCGTCCCGCAGATGGCGAAGATGTCCACGGCATGGCCGATGGGGCCGTTGATGCGTTCCTTCAGCAGCGGATAAAGGCCGGACCGGATCGTCAGCGGCAGGTTGTAGCGGTGGCCGAAATAGGCCAGCGACAGCCCGACCACGGCATAGATCGCCCAGGCGTGCAGCCCGTAGTGGAAGAAGGTCACGGTCATCGCCTGCCTCTGCGCGGCGACGGTCATGGGCTCGGCATCGGGCGGGGCCGCGTAATGGGTCATCGGCTCGCCCACGCCGAAATACATCAGCCCGATGCCCATGCCGGCGGCAAACAGCATCGCGCACCAGGACAGATAGGGGAAATCCGGCGTGGATTCGTCCGGCCCCAGCTTGATGTTGCCGTACCGGCTGGCCGCGAAGAAGACGACCGCCCCCAGGAAGACCGCCACGGCCAGCAGGTAGAGCCAGCCGAAGGAGGCCAGCGTCCAGCCCTGCACGGCGGCGAAGATGACCTCGGCCTGCCCCGGCAGGAAGGCGCCGACCGCCACAAACAGCCCCGTGAGCGCCACGGCGCCGATGAAGACGGGCGGGTTGATGATGAAGCGTTGCAAGAGTCCTTGGGCCTTCCCTGGCAGGTCTGTCTTGCCCGTTACAACGGCAGGGAGAGGATATGGTTCATGCTTCCGCGGCATGGCCGGTGCCCGCGGGGCGCCCGGCGACCGGGCCCGGGCGGGCGCTGGCGGTGTGCGACCCGCCGGCGGCCCTCTCCGGCAGGCACGTCCTCCGGAGCGGGAGCCTTCGAGACGATGGGCGCGGACGCGCGGAAGCCCTGACCGGGCATGGCGAGGGCCACCCTTTATCCCGCCACGCCCCGGCGTGCCGCCGTTCAGGAAGGCGACATCCGCGGCAGCCCCGGCAGCGGCAGTTCTTGCGGACCGCGCCGCCGGGCCGGGGTCAGCGGGGCGTCTCGATCCCCAGTTCGGCCGCCTTGGCGGCGTCGATCCGGCAGACGGCGGCCTTGGACAAGGTCGTGCCCTCGGCGGGGGCGGCGTCCCCGTCCAGCGCCTTCTGCGGGTTCTCGGCGGCGCTGGCGTCGGGCGCGGCGGCCTCGACCACCGGGGACAGGTCGCCGCTGGCGCCCGCCACCGCCGCGCCGGTCTGGTCGCCCGCCGAGGACGCGGCCTGCGTTTCGGCCAGCGCCTGCGTTCCCGAGGGGTCCGCGCTCGGGACCGGCTGCTCGGTGGGACCCACGCCCGAGGCGCGCTGCGTGTCCTCGGGCGAGGCCACGGGGGCAAGGTCGGTGGCATCCGCCGCGACCGAGGTCGCCGCCATGGTCGCCATCTGCGTGTCGAGCTCCTCCCATTGCTGAAGCAGTGTCTCGGCGCTGACGCCGCAGGCGCGGGCGGCCAGATCGACGGGCACCTCGACCACGGTGCCCTCGACCCCGATCCCGACGGTCCGGGGCGCACCCTGCGCCAAGGCGGCTCCGGCCAGCAGCGGCAGGGCAAGACAGGCGGCGACGGTCAGGCGATGTGACATGGCTGGAACTCCTCCCGGATGGATCTGCGCGAGACTGCGGACAGGGGCGCGACGGGACGGCCCCTGCCCGTGGACGGCGGCGGCGCGAGGGTGTCCCCGCCCGCGACCCTGATCCCGGAACCCGCACCGTCCGGGCGCGCACCGGGATGGGCGGCTGTCACAGGCTGTTCCCGAAGGCCGCCCGCAGCGCGTTCAGCGCCACGGCATCCGGGCCGCCCTCGCAGGAGGTCCGCATGGCGACCAGCCGGCGGTCGCCGCCCTCGTCACTGACGGAGACCTCGGTCCCCTCGGGGGTGACCTTGCCGCTTTCGTTCTCGCCCGCGACGACCTCGGGGGCGCCGGTGCCACCTTCGGTCCCGGCTTCGGGCGCCGCGGTTTCGGACACTCCGGCCCGTTCCGCGACGACCCGGCGCCCGGCGCCCGGCGCGGGCAGGGGCGTGTCCGGCAGGGGCTCGCCCGAGGCATGGGCCAGCATCGCCGCCTTGACCGCCACCTGGCCGCCCGCGTCAAGGGCCAGGAACTCGCGGCAGGTCATGGCCTCGAGCCGGGCCGCGGCATCGGGCGTGGCCTCCTGCGCAAGGGCCGGGGCCGCGATGCTGGCCGCCGCGACGACCGGGAACAGAAACCTCATCCTGAAACCCCTTCTGAGGGTGGTGGAAAGGACGGGGGGAACAGGCCCCCCGCTGCGTCACAGGTTGCCCGCGCCCATTTCGCGGGCGATGTGGTCGGCTTGGCGGATGGCCAGCGCCACGATGGTCAGGGTCGGGTTCTCGGCCGCTCCGGTCGTGAACTGCGAGCCGTCCGACACGAACAGGTTGGGGATGTCGTGGGTCTGCCCCCAGCGGTTCACCACCCCGTCGCGCGGGTTGTCCGACATCCGGTTCGTGCCGATGTTGTGGGTGGACGGATAGGGCGGCGTCGGCAGCGACCGCACGGCCCCCGCCGCCTTGTGGATCGCGATGCCGCGGGCATAGGCGTGGTCGCGCATGGCCACGTCGTTGGGGTGGTCGTCGTAATGGACCACCGGGGTCGGCAGCCCGAACTGGTCCACGACCGCCGGATCCACCGTCACCCGGTTGGTTTCCTGCGGCATGTCCTCGCCCACGATCCACATGCCGGCCATGTTCTCGTAGCCGTCCAGCGCGCTGGTGAACTCGCGCCCCCAGGCGCCGGGGTCGAGGAAGGCCGCCATGAAGGGCAGCCCCAGCGCCAGCGTTTCCAGTTCATACCCCGCGACGAAACCGCGCGAGGGGTCGTGGCGGGCCTCGTCCTGCACGATCCCGGCCATGGTGGTGCCGCGCCACATCCGCACGGGATGCTCGAAGATGCTGTAAACCGAGCCGGTGACATGGCGCATGTAGTTGCGCCCGACCTGCCCCGAGGAATTGGCCAACCCGTCGGGGAACATCGAGGACGCCGAGTTCAGCAGCAGCCGCGGGCTTTCGATGGTGTTGCCCGCCAGGCAGACGATCCGCGCGGCCTGCCGCTGTTCCACCCCGTCCTTGTCGAAGTAGACGACGCCCGTGACCTTTCCGCTGTCGTCATGCTCGATCCGGGCCGCGTGGCAGCGTTCGCGCACTTCCAGGTTGCCGGTCTCCTCGCCCAGGGGGATCTCGGTATAGGCGGTGGACCACTTGGCCCCCCACTTGCAGCCCTGGAAGCAGAAGCCCGTCTGCTGGCAGGCCTGTCGCCCGCCGTATTCGATCGAGTTGATCGCCATGCGGCCGGTGTGGACTTCCCTGTAGCCCACGTCCTTGGCGCCCTTTTCCATCACCAGGAAGTTGTTGTTGCCCGGCAGGCCCGGCAGGCCGTTGGTGCGCGTCACGCCCATCTTGGCCTCGGCCAGGGTGTACCAGGGGTCCATCTCGGCGGCGTCGATGGGCCAGTCGAGAAGGCTCGCGCCGTCCACCCGGCCATAGGTCGTCAGCGCCTTCCATTCATGGTCCTGGAAGCGCAGCGAGGCGCCCGCCCAGTGGGTCGTGGTGCCGCCCACCGCCTTGACGATCCAGGACGGCAGCCCCGCGAAGTCCCGCGACAGCCGGAAGCTGCCGTCCGACCGCCGGGTGTCCAGCCAGGCCAGTTGCGCGAAGCTGGCCCATTCGTCGTTGACGTAATCCTCGGGCAGGTAGCGGCCGCCCGCTTCCAGCGCCACGACGGAAATGCCCTTCTGCGCAAGCTCGTTGGCGAGCGTCCCGCCGCCCGCGCCGGTGCCGATGATGACGACCACGCTGTCGTCGGTGTTGCTGAACGGAGCAGCCATGGTCCGGTCCCTCCCTTACAGCCAGGCGATGTCGTTGAAGCCGCGGTCGATATAGCCGCCGTGGCTGAAGCTTTCCCCTTCATAGCCGAAAAGGGGCCAGATTTCCTTCTGGTTATAAAGGTCGGTGACCAGGCCCGCGCGGATCGTGCGGAAGAACTCGCCCTTCTCGATGCTGCGCAGGACGGCCACGCGCTCGGCCTCCCACAGGGCGCCGAGGTAGCCCGGATGGCCCTGTCCCTGCGCGGCGGCGTCCAGCGCGGCGATGCCCGCCTCGACCATGGGGGCCTTTTCGGCGGTGTCATAGCCCTTGACGGCGACGGCATAGCGGTCGTCGGGGATGCGGTCGTGGGGATAGATGTCGCGCGCCATCTGCACCAGCGTCGCCATGGTTTCGGGCTTCAGCGCCGTCACTTCCAGCGCCCAGGCGGCCCCGCGTTCCGTGACCCAGCTTGCGCCGACAAGAAGGCTGCCCCCTGCCGCGACGCTGCGCGCCAGAAGCTCGCGCCGGGTCATCCCGGCGCGGTTGATCCTGTTCATGTTGTTCCTCCCTTGGGTCCGGCCGCCTCCCTGCGGCCTTGCCTTCAGCGATAGCGGCCTTGCCGCTGCAGCACCTCGATCTGATAGCCGTCCGGGTCGGCGATGAAGAAGAAGCGGGCGATCACCTCGCCCGCGGGGGCGAAGTCCACCAGCTTGCGCGGGGCATAGCCCAGTTCCGTCAGCCGCGCGTGTTCCGGTTCCAGCTCGTCCACCACGAAGGCCAGGTGCCCGTAGCCGTCGCCCAGGTCATAGGGCTCGGTCCGGTCCTTGTTGATCGTCAGCTCAAGCTCGAAATCGGCTTCCGGGTTGCGCAGGTAGACCAGCGTGAAAGCCGGGAAATCCAGCCGCGTCTCGACCTTCAGCCCGAAGGCCCGGTCGTAGAACTCGACCGAGCGCGCCTCGTCCAGCACCCGGATCATCGAATGGATCGCCTTGGCCATCGTGCCCTTTTCCTTCTTCCGTTTCCCCAAGACTACAGCCTGCCCGGCGGGGCGGGCAGTAGCAGGTTACTACAGGTTCACGTTTCGGCCTATTCGGCCGCGGTGGCGAACGGGGTGTTCCGCGCCTGCTGCGTCTCGATCAGGCAGGCGCAGCGCAGAAGCGAGGCGAAGTTGCGCGTTTCCCCCTGGATGTCCTGCACCTCGTCATGCAGGCGCGAGATGAAGGCGGGCGTCGTCATGCCCTCGCGCGCGGCCATGCTGTCGAGGATGCGCCAGAAGCTGCGTTCCAGCCGGATGCTGGTGGAATGGCCGCTGAGCCTCAGTCGCCGGGTGACGGGTTCATAGCTTTCGGGACACTGGCCTGCGTAGACCTGACACATGGGGTCCCCCCTTGTTGTGACGCCCGGGTCCGATTCCCTTGCGCCGGGGCCTGAGCCTGAACTTGGCGCGGCTTTCCCGGTGGAGCAAGCCCGACGGCACGGGGGGCGCCGCCCGGGGCCGTCACTGCGCCAGCTGGTCCATCCCGGCCGTCAGGTGGACGATCAGCCCGCCCGGCTGCCAGTCGAACCCGATCCCGCCCCCAAGCTGGTCCGAGGCGGTCGCATGGGCAAGCTCGCTGCCGAAGCCCCGGCTGCTCGGCGGGGTGATCCCGGGGCCGCCGACCTCCTCGGCCCAGTCCAGCGACAGCTTGCCCTCCGACACCGTCCAGGTGACGGCAATGCGGCCCTCGGGGGTGGACAGCGCGCCATACTTGGCGGCGTTGGTCGCAAGCTCGTGGAAGATCAGCGCAAGGCCCACCGAGGCGCTTTCCCCCAGCGTGATGTCGGGGCCCTCGAAGGACATCCGCGGGTCGCCGGGCGCGCCGAGATGCGGCTGCACGATCTTCTCGATCAGCGCGCGCAGGGACGTGCTCTGCCCCTGCCCGACCTGGCCGCCCAGGGCCGAGCGGATGAGGTCATGCGCCCGCGCCAGCGCCGTCAGCCGGCCCCGCAGCGCCTCGGCCATCGCCGGGACCGAGGGCGCGCTGCGCGCCGTCATGGAAATCATCCCCAGCGCGATCGAGAACAGGTTCTTCACCCGGTGGTCCATCTCGCGCAGCAGAAGCTGGCGCTTTCCTTCCGCTTCCTTCAGGTCGTGGATGTCGGTGCAGGTGCCGAACCAGCGCGTGATCGCCTCGTCCTCGCCGCGCACGCAATGCGCCCGCCCGACGACCCAGCGGTAGCGCCCCGAACGGTGCCGCAGCCGGTATTCGATGTGATACGGCTCGCCCGTCGCGACGCTGTGCATCCAGGCCGCGCGGGCGCGTTCCTGGTCGTCGGGGTGGAACACGTCCTTCCAGCCGCTGCCATCGGTCGAGCCCGGCGCCGCGCCCGTGAAGTCATACCAGCGGTCGTTGAAATAGTCGTGGTCGCCGTTGGGCAGGGCCGACCAGATCATCTGGTCGATCGAGTTCACAATCGCCTCGTATTTCGCCTCGCTTTCGCGCAGGGCGGCCTCGGCGCGCAGGACGTCGGTCACGTCCGTCGCCTGGACGAAGATCCCCTGCCCCAGGTCGCCGGGGTCCGCCAGCGGCTGGTAGACGAAGTCCACGATGCGTTCCTGCGGCGCCTCGCCCCCGAGGCCCTGGAAGATCACGGGGATCGCGCGGCCGACATAAGGCACGCCCGTGGCATAGACGCGGTCGAGCAGGTCCAGGAAGCCCTGCGGGACAAGCTCGGGCAAGGCATCGGCGACCCGCTTCCCTTCGAGGTTCGTCTTGCCCACCAGCCGCTCGAAGGGGGCGTTGACGACCTCGAAGACATGCGACGGGCCGCGCAGGATGGCGTTCACGCTGGGGGCCTGGGCGAAAAGCCGCCCCAGCCGCTCGATCTCGGCCTCGGCCTTGCGGCGGGCGACGATCCCCTCGGTCGTCTCGTGGCCCTGGTTGAAGACGCCGACAACGGTTCCGTCCTCGTCGCGGATGGGCGTGAAGCTGTAGTTCCAGTAGGTTTCCTGCTGCACGCCGCCGCGCATGATCGGCAGCATCTGGTCGAAGGCGGAAAAGCCCTCGCCGGTTTCCATCACCCGCGCGAGCTGCGGTCCCACGACGTCCCAGATGTCGGACCAGACCTCGGCCGCCGGCTGGCCGAGACAGGCCGGGTGGCGCTCGCCCGGGATCGGCGACCAGGCGTCGTTGTAAAGCAGGCGAAGGTCGCGGCCCCAGTAGATCGCGGTCGGAAAACTGGAATCCAGGCAGATCGACAGCGCCAGCCGCAGCACCTGCGGCCATGCGTCGATCGGGCCAAGGGGCGTGCCGGACCAGTCGCGGGACCGGATGCGCCCGCCAAGTTCGCCGCCGCCCGGAAGGAAGCCCGGGGACCGGACGTCGTTATCTCGTTTCATCCAGTCCGCCATCATGGGGTTCCCCCTGCCCGAGACCGGGCGATACGCGGGCGAGGGGATCTTGTCGATATCCGGGACCGTTCGCGCTTTTCCCCGGATCGAAAATGAAGAACCCCGGCAATGAAATGAGCTCCGATCCAATCGCAACTGTCTGCGGAAGCCCGCGCCGGAAAACCGCCCTGCTTTCCGGCGACTATGCCGCGCCGCAGCCGTAACCAGAATCCGGCAAAAGCGGAACCGATCAAATGTTATCCGGCAGAAAGAAAGGCGGAAGGCCGCCCGAAGCGGCTCAGCGGCGGCGGCGCATCCGGTGGGCGATGCTCAGCAGGTGGCCTTCCATTGCGCGGGCGGCGCCGGCGCTGTCATGGGCCGAGATGCGGTCCACGAGCGCCTGGTGCTGCCGGCCCAGTTCCCGGATGCGCTCGGCGTCCAGCCGGTCGCCCCGCCAGGCGGCCCAGTCGGATTGTTCGCGGATGGACCGGATCTGGTCGTAGACGCGCAGGAACAGGGGGTTGCGCGCCAGTTCGGCGATGCGGAAATGGAAGATCGCGTCGGCGATCTCGTAGCCCTCGGGGCTGCGGGCGGTCAGGGTGTTGGCCATGAGGTCGCGCAGGGCGCGGGCGTCCTCGGCCGTGGCGCGTTCGGCGGCAAGCGCCGCCAGCGCCGGCTCGACCTCCATCCGCACCTCCATCACGTCGCCGGGGGTGACGCTGCGGGCGAGGCTTTTCAGCCCCGTCCCCGGCACCGGCGGCGGCACCGTGAAGGTGCCCAGGCCGTGGCGGCGGAACAGAAGCCCGTCGCCTTCCAGCACCGCCAGCGCCCGGCGCAGCCGCGTGCGGCCCACGCCGAAGCGCGCGGCCAGGTCGCGCTCGGGCGGGATGCGGCCTTCCTCGTCGGCGATGCGGGGCAGTTCGGCCCGCAGCATCGCCTCAAGCGGGGTAGCGGTATCCGTGTCAGGCGCCGGCAAGGTCGATCCACATCCTGATCGAGGTCAGCAGCAGGAAGATCCCGAAGGCCATCCGCAGCTTACGCCGGTCGATGCTGTGCGCAAGCCTGACGCCATAGCCCGCAAGCCAGGTGGACAGCGGGATGATGACGGCGGCCAGATACAGGTTGACGTAACCCAGCGACAACGGCGGCAGCCCCTCCTGCCCCAGGCCCGTCATGGCATAGATCACCGCGCCCGGCAGGCCGATGACAAAGCCGATGGCGGCCGAGGTGCCCACCGCGCGGCGGATGTCGTAGCCTAGGAAGTTCAGCAGCGGCACGCAGACGGTGCCGCCCCCGATCCCCATCATGGCCGAGACCGCGCCCGCGAAGACGCCGAAGCCGGCCCAGGCGGCGGCGGGGAAGCTGCGCGGCTCGACATTGCCCGAGGGTTTCCGCAGGATCATGTCCAGCGCCACGAACAGCGCAATGGTGGCGAAGACCGCGACCAGCACCCAGCCCGAGACATAGCCGCCCACCAGCGAGCCCAGGATCACGCCGACGATGATCCAGGGCACCCAGCGCCGCAGCAGGGCCGTGTCGATGGCCCCCCGGCGGTGATGCCCGATCCCCGAGGACAGCGAGGTGAAGACAATGGTGGACAGCGACGTCCCCACCGCCACCTGCATCGTCAGCGCCGGGTCCATCCCCGTCAGCGACAGCGCGAAATACAGCGCCGGGACGATCACGATCCCGCCGCCCACGCCCAGAAGCCCGGCGATCACGCCGCCAAAGGCCCCCGCCGCCAGCGCGATCAGCGTCAGTTCGATCAGCGCCTGCGTTTCCATGCCGCCCATCATGCCGCAGCCCCGCCCGTCCTGTCAGAGTTCCGCGCCATGTCAGCGCCCCACCGCATAGGCCTGCATCAGCCGCGGCGTGGCGGCGGCGCGCAGGATGCCGTCGGGTTCGCGCAGCGCGGCGGTCAGGCGGCCGACGGCCCAGGGCTCTGTCACCTCGACGACGTGGCCACGGGCGCGCAGTTCCTCGATCACGGCGGCGTCGAAGGCGGGCTCGATCAGCATCTTCGCCGGCTCGGCCTTGCGGGGGTAGAACGAGCCCTGGAAATGCACCGAATGGAACAGCGGCCGGTCCATGTTGGCCTGCAGGTTGCCGCCGTGATGGACGAAGCGCAGGAACCAGATCAGTTGCCACTGGTCCTGCTGGTCGCCGCCGGGCGTGCCGAAGGACAGCCAGCGGTCGCCGTTCCGCGCCAGCGACGGCGTCAGCGTGGTGCGCGGGCGCGAACCGGGGCGCAGGCCCGAGGGCACGCCTTCCTCCAGCCAGAACATCTGCGCGCGGCTGTTCAGCGGGAAGCCCAAGCCCGGCACGGCCGGAGAGCTTTGCAGCCAGCCGCCCGAGGGGGTGGCCGAGACCATGTTCCCCCAGCGGTCGATCACGTCCAGGTGGACCGTGTCGCCGCGTTTCTCGACCAGATGCGCCATGGTCGGCTCGACGCTGACGGCCACGCTTGCGCCGAAGTCCCGGGCGGCGCGGGCGATGGCGGCGTCGGCCAGGTGCTCGAAGCCCGGCACCCGGCCGGGGCGCTGCTCGGCCGAGGCCGTCGGGCCGATCAGCTTGCGGCGCTCGGCGGCGTATTCCTCGGACAGCAGCACATCCATCGGGATGTCCGAGAAGTCGGGGTCGCCGTAATAGGCCTCGCGGTCGGCATAGGCGAGCTTCATCGCCTCGATCACCGTGTGCACGAACTCGGTCCCGCAGGGGTCCATCGCGGCAAGGTCGATCCCGCGCAGGATCGCTAGCGCCTGCAGCAGCACCGGCCCCTGCCCCCAAGGCCCGGTCTTGTAGACCGTCCAGCCGTGGTAATCGAGCGACAGCGGTTCCTCGGTCCGGGCGCGCCAGCCCGACAGGTCCTCGCGCGCCAGCAGCGCACGGTTGCGCGCCCCGCTGACGTCGGCCAGTTCGGCGGTCTCGATGAAGTCGCAGATCGCGTCGGCCACGAAGCCGTCCGACCAGATGGCGCGGGCAGCCTCGATCTGGGCCACGCGGTCGTCCGACGCCGCCTCGGCCTCGTCGATGATCCGCTGCCAGGTGGCGGCCAGGACGGGGTTGCGGAAGATGCCCTCGGGATCGGGGCAGTCGCCGCCCGGCAGGCAGACCTCGGCCGACGTGGGCCATTCCGTGCGCAGGAAGTCGGCGATGCCCTTGATGGTGTTGGCGACGCGCGGCAGCACCGGGTGGCCCTCGCGGGCGTAGAAGACGGCGGGCTCCATGACCTCGCGCAGGGTCATGCTTCCGCCCTCGGCCAGCAGCTTCATCCAGCCATCGAAAGCCCCCGGCACGACGGTCGCCAGCAGCCCCGATCCGGGGATCAGCGTCAAGCCCAGGCCGCGCATCGCCTCGATGGTGGCGGCCTTCGGCGCCGGCCCCTGGGCGCAGATCACCTGCGGCTCGCCCTCGGCGGTGCGCCAGATCACCGGCAGGTCGCCCGCCGGGCCGTTCAGATGCGGCTCGACCACCTGCAGCACCAGGCCGATGGCCACGGCGGCGTCGCAGGCGTTGCCGCCGCGTTCCAGCATCGCCATGCCGACCGCCGAGGCGATCCAGTGCGTCGAGGTCACGACGCCGAAGGTGCCCCGGATCTCGGGGCGGGTGGTGAAGTCGCTCATCGTCAGTCCCTCAGTTTCTTGTCATTCGCGGGGGTCAAGCGCGTCGCGCAACCCGTCGCCCAGAAGGTTGAAGCCCAGCACGACCAGGAAGATCGCAAGGCCCGGCCACATCGCCAGCCACGGCGCCTGCGCCATGAAGTTCTTGGCCGTGTTCAGCATCGACCCCCAGGACGGCGCGGGCGGCTGCTGGCCGAGGCCGAGAAAGGACAGCGAGGCTTCCGCGATGATCGCGGCGGCGATCGTCAGCGTGGCCTGCACCAGCACGGGCGGCATGGCGTTGGGCAGGATGTAGCGGGCGAGGATGCGCGGGGTGGACAGGCCGATGGCATGGGCGCCCTCGACGTAATCCTCGGCCCGGATGTTGATGACCTGGCCCCGCGTCAGGCGCACGAAGATGGGCGTGGCCGAGATCCCGATGGCGATCATGGCGTTGGTCAGGCTCGGCCCCAGGAAGGCCGCCAGCGCGATGGCGAGGATCAGGAAGGGCACCGCCAGCAGCGCCTCGGTGCAGCGCGAGATGACGATGTCGGTCCAGCCGCCGAAATATCCCGCCAGCACCCCCAGCGGCACGCCGAGGATGATGGCGATCCCGACCGAGACGATGCCCGCCAGGACCGAGGCACGCGCGCCCCAGATCATGCGCGACAGCACGTCCCGCCCGATCTCGTCGGTGCCAAGGGGATGGGCGGCGCTGGGGGCCTGCCGCACGGCGGCCCAGTCGGTCGCGGCGGGGTCCAGCAGCGGCAGCAGCGGCGCCAGCAGCGCGACCAGCAGGAAGGCGCCCACGATGATCGCGCCCAGGATCGCGCTGCGATGGGTGCGGAACTTGCGCCAGCTGCGGCGGGCGGGGGTGTCGATGACGGGCGCGGCGCTGCGCGCGGCAATTGCCCTGGCCGCCATCACGCGGCCCTCAGGCGGGGATTGAGAAGGATATACAGCATGTCGGCCACGAGGTTCATGAGGATGAAGCCCACCGCCGTCACCATCACCACGCCCTGCACGACGGCGTAGTCCCGGGTGAAGACGGCATCGACCACCAGCTTGCCGAAGCCGGGGATGGTGAAGATCTGTTCCGTCAGCACCGCGCCCGCGATCAGTTCGCCGAAGAGCAGCGCGGTCAGGGTGACGATGGGGGTCAGCGCGTTGCGGAAGGCGTGGCGCAGGACCACGCGGCGTTCGGGCACGCCCTTGGCGCGGGCGGTTCGGACATAATCCTGCTTCAGCACCCCCAGCATGGACGAGCGCGTGTGCCGCATCAGCGCGCCCGCAAGCCCCGTGCCCAGCACGAAGGCGGGCATGATCATGGTGCGCATGGACTGCACGAAATCCTCGGTGGGCGGCACGTAGCCCGAGGCGGGCAGAAGCTGCCAGCGCACCGAGACCAGCATGATCAGCAGGATGCCCAGCCAGAAGTTCGGCACCGACATCCCCGACAGCGCGACAAGGTTCGCGGTGTAGTCGGTCAGCGTGCCCTTGCGGACCGCCGAGATGATCCCCGCGGGAATGCCGATCACCAGCGCGATCAGGATCGCCATGACGCCAAGCTGCAGCGTGACGGGCAGCTTCTGCAGGATCAGTTCCGTCACCGGCTGGCCGGTCCGCAGCGAGGTGCCGAGATCGCCCTGCAGCGCCGCCGTCAGCCAGTTGACATACTGCACCGGCAGCGGGTCGTTCAGGCCAAGCTGTTCCCGGATGGCGGCAAGGGCGACGGGGTCGCGCTCCTCGCCCGCCATCGCCAGCACCGGGTCGCCCGGCAGCAGCTTCTGCAGCGCGAAGACGAAGACCGAGATCAGCAGGATCGTCGGGATGGCGCCGACCACGCGCCGCAGGAAAAGGTTGAGCATGGGCCGAGGGCTCCGGCAATCGGTGGACGGGCGCGGCCTGTCGGGGCCGCGCCCGGATGGCGGATCAGTCCGCGTCGGACACGTTCTGCAGGCGGATCATCCCGTCGGGATAGGGCTTGAAGCCCTGAACGCCCGCATCCACGCCATAGAGCCACGCCTGATAGTAGAGGTAGCTGACCGGCAGGTCCTGCTGCAGGATCGCCTGCGCCGCGTCATAGCGTTCCTTGCGCTGCGCGGGGTCCGTCAGGGTGCGCGCCTCGTTCAGCAGGCGGTCCACTTCCGGGTTGGAATAATGCCCGTCATTGAAGCCCGCGCCGGTGGTGACGAACTGGTGCAGGTTCCCGTCCGGGTCGATCCGGCCAGACCAGCCCTTGGTGTGGGACTGGAAGTTGCCCTCGGCCCCGTCGGACACGAGCGTGGCATATTCCTTGGTCACGATGTTGATGTTGAAGCCCGCCTCGGCCGCCATGGCCTGGATCATCTGGGCGGTCTGCTGGTTCTCGGGGCGGTTCGGCACCTGCAGCTCGATGTTGAGGGGGATGGCGGCCCCGGCCTCGGCCAGCAGCGCCTTGGCCTTTTCCACGTCACGCTCGGGCGCGGCATAGGCCTCGTTGTAATAAGGGCTGTCCGGCGGGAAGGGCTGGCCCGCGGGCGGGAAGGCCCCCTGGAAGACCACCTGGCTGATCGCGTTGCGGTCGATCGACAGGTTCAGCGCCTGGCGGATGCGCGCGTCCTGACCCAGCGGGTTCTGGGACTGCGGCCCGTTGGCGAGATTGAAGTAGATGCCCTGGTAGCCCAGGCCCGTGACCTGTTCCACCCGCAGGTTGCCGTTGCCCTGCACGGCCGGGATGTCCGTCGCGGCCAGCTGGTTGATCATGTCCAGATCGCCCGACTGCAGGTTCGCCAGACGCACGGTGGTGTCGGGAATGGGCAGGTAGACCACGCGGTCCAGCTTGATGGCGTCCGCGTTCCAGTAGTCGGCGAAGCGTTCCAGTTCGATCCGGTCCTGCGCCACGCGGCTGACGAACTTGAAGGGGCCGGAACAGGCGGGCGCGCTGGCGAAGTCCTTGCCATCCGCAAAGGCCGCGGGCGACATCATCATCCCGGCGCGGTCGGTCAGCTGCGCCATGACGGTCGCGTCCGGCGCCGACAGGTTCAGCCGCACCTCGGTGGGCGAGATCACCTCGACCGATTCAACCGAGGCCAGTTCCGACTTGCGGACGCTGTCCTCGAGGGTCTTCGACCGCTCGATGTTGGCCTTGACGGCCTCGGCATTGAAATCGGTGCCGTCGTGGAACTTGACGCCCTCGCGCAGGGTGAAGGTGATGGACCGGCCGTCCTCGGACTGGGTCCAGGCGGTGGCCAGCTGCGGCACGATCTCGAGCTTCTCGTTCACGTCCACGAGCTTGTCGCACAGGGCGGTGAAGACGATGCGGCCCACGAACAGGCGCGAGCGGTCGGGGTCCAGCGTGTCGGGGTCGTTCTCAAGCCCGATGCGCAGTTCGGCGGCACTGGCGGCCGCGGCCGTGGACAGCAGAAGCGCCGCGATCAGCGAAAGTCTGGTGGTCATGCGTGTCATTTCCCTGTTGTCGGTGTCGGGGATTCGGCCTGCGCCACGGCGCGGCGGTAAAGGGCGATGCGGGCGGCGGCGGGGCCGTCCCCGTCGCGGTGGGCGGGGGGCGCGAAGGGGTTTTCCGCCGCGATCTCGCGCCAGAAATGGCAGGCAACCGGATGGCCGTCGCCCGCGTCGTCCAGCAGTTCCGGCACGTCGATCCGGCAGCGCTCGCGCGCATAGGGACAGCGGGTGTGGAAGCGGCAGCCGGGCGGGGGCGCGGCGGGCGAGGGGATCTCGCCCCCGATCGCCTCGGCCGGGCGGTCGAGGCCGGGCACGGGTTCGGGGATCGCCGCCAGCAGCGCGCGAGTGTAGGGGTGGCGGGGGGCGGCGAAGATCTCGTCGGTGTCGCCCAGTTCGACCAGCGTGCCCAGATACATCACCGCCACGCGGTTCGACATGTGCCGGATCACGGCCAGGTCATGGGCGATCACGATCAGCGTCAGGCCCAGGGCCTCGCGCAGGTCCGCCAGCAGGTTCACCACCTGCGCCTGGACCGAGACGTCCAGCGCGCTGACGGGTTCGTCCCCGATTACCAGCGTCGGACGCGAGGCCAGCGCGCGGGCGATCCCGATCCGCTGGCGCTGGCCGCCCGAGAACTCGTGCGGATAGCGGCCCATGTGCTCGGGGCGCAGGCCGACCTGGGTCAGCAGCTCGGCCACGCGGTCGCGCCGTTCGGCGGCCGACATCTGCGGGAAATGGGTTTCCAGCGGCTCGCCGATCAGGGTGCCGACGCTGGCGCGCGGGTTCAGCGAGGAGAAAGGGTCCTGGAAGATGAACTGCACGTCGCGGCGCAGGTCGCGCAGGGGCTTGCCCGACAGGCCCGCGATCTCGCGCCCTTCGAAGGACACGCTGCCCGCGGTCGGTTCCAGCAGGCGGGCCAGAAGCCGCGCCAGCGTGGACTTGCCCGACCCGGATTCCCCCACGATGGCGAAGGTCTCGCCCCGGCGGATGTCCAGCGACACGCCGTCCACCGCGCGCACGGGCGGGGGCTTGCGGAAGGGCGCGCCCGCGCCCTGGAAATGCCGCGTCAGGCCGCGGGCCGACAGGATGGTGTCATCGCTCATGCGGCGGTCCCGAAGCTGAGTTCAAGGGGCGCGTAATGGCAGGCCGCGCGGTGTCCCGCCGCAAGCTCGCGCAGGCGGGGCTGGTCGGCGCATTTCGGCTGGGCGAAGGGGCAGCGGGTGGAAAAGCGGCAGCCCTTCGGCATCTCGGCCGGCGAGGGCACCGAGCCCGGCACCGTGGCCAGCCGCGTGCGCGGACCCGTCAGCGAGGGGATCGAGCCCAGAAGCCCGATGGTGTAGGGATGCTGGGGGTCGTTGAAGACCTGCTCGACCGTGCCGGTTTCCGCGATGCGCCCCGCATACATGACGGCCACGCGGTGGGCGACCTGCGCCACGACGCCCAGGTCATGGGTGATGAAGACCACGGCCATCCCCCGGTCGCGCTGAAGCTGCGAGATCAGGTCGAGGATCTGGGCCTGGATCGTCACGTCCAGCGCCGTGGTCGGTTCGTCCGCGATCAGCAGCGCGGGCTCGTTCACCAGCGCCATGGCGATCATCACCCGCTGGCGCATCCCCCCGGAAAGCTCGTGCGGATACTGGCGCATCCGGCGTTCGGGGGCCGAGATCCCGACCTTGCGCATGATGTCCAGCGCGCGGGCGCGGGCCTCGGCCTCGGTCACGTCGCGGTGGCAGCGCACGGCTTCCGCGATCTGGTCGCCGATTCGGAAGGCCGGGTTCAGCGAGGTCATCGGTTCCTGGAAGATCATCGCCATGCGGTCGCCGCGCAGCCCGGTCAGGCTGTCGGGGCGGGCAAGGTCCAGCCGCTGGCCGTCGAACTCGGCCGCGCCCTCGATCCGCACGCCCTTGGCGCCCAGAAGGCCCATCACGGCCAGCGAGGTCACGCTCTTGCCGCTGCCGGATTCACCGACGATGGCCAGCGTCTCGCCCGGCGCAACCGCCAGATCGACGCCCGAGATCACCTCGGCCGAGCCCCCGAAGGTGATCCGCAGATCGCGGACCCTCAGCAGCGCCTCGGCGGGGGTTCCTGTCATGTCCGTGGGGTGAAGGGTCAAACCAATATCCAAACCACATTGCCAGTGGTTCAGTTATGGAGAGCGCCTTTCCCCCGAGTCAACATCTTTCGGCAGCCCTGCGCAGCTTATGCGCAGGGGCTTTCAAGCCTGCCGCCCCGGCAGGCAGCAGGCCCATCCGGGCGGCAGAGGTTTGCGCGTGGTTCGGGAAACCGCGCCCCTTTCAGGCGGCGCGGCCGGGGATCGGGCGGCCGAGGGTCAGGCCGGCCACCCGCGCGGCGATGGTGTCGGCGTCGAGGCCGAAATGGCGGTAAAGGTCGCCGATGGTGCCGGTCTGGCCGAAATGCTCGACCCCCAGAGGGATCGTCCGGTGGCCCGCCACCGCCCCCAGCCAGGACAGCGTGGCCGGGTGGCCGTCGATCACCGTGACCAGCGTGCAGTCGCGCGGCAGCGGCTCGAGCAGCGCCTCGGCGTGGGAGCGCGCGGATGCGTTTCCACGCGCCCTCGCCCGCTGCGCGGCGGTCCAGCCCGCGTTCAGCCGGTCGGCCGAGGTCACGGCCAGCACGCCCACGTCGCGCCGCCCTTCGGCGATCATGGCGGCGGCGCGAATCGCCTCGGGCGCGACCGCGCCCTGATAGGCGATCACGACGTCGCTGTTCGGCCCCGGCGGGCGCAGCCAGTAGGCGCCGTCGATCGCGCCCTGCCGGAAAGCCTCGTCGCGGCGGCGGCCGGGCTGCTCGATGGGGTTGGTGGACAGCCGCAGATAGACCGAGCCGCCGGTCTGGTCGCGCAGCCAGGTCCGCTCGTCGGGGTCGCCCTCGCCGTCGCGCTGAAGATAGTCGAAGGCCCATTCCATGATGACGGCCAGTTCATCCGCGAAGGCCGGTTCAAAGGCGGCAAGCCCGTCCTGGCTCATCCCGATCAGGGGCGTGCCGACCGACTGGTGCGCGCCCCCTTCCGGCGCCAGCGTCACCCCCGAGGGCGTGCCCGCCACGATGAAGCGCGCGTCCTGGTAGCAGGCGTAGTTCAGCGCGTCCAAGCCCCGCGCCACGAAGGGGTCGTACAGCGTGCCGACCGGGATCAGCCGCCGCCCGAACAGCGAATGCGACAGCCCCGCCGCGGCCAGCAGCAAAAACAGGTTCATCTCGGCGATGCCCAGTTCGATGTGCTGGCCTTCCGGCGCAAAGTCCCATTTCGCGGTCGAGGGGATGTTCTCGGCGCGGAAGGTGTCGGCCAGCGGGTTGCGGGCGAACAGCTTGCGGCGGTTGACCCAAGCCCCCAGCCCGGTCGTCCCCGTCACGTCGGGCGAGGTCGTCACCAGCCGCTCGGCCAGCGGGCTGTCGCCGCGCGCAAGCTGGTCGAGGATCTTGCCGAAGGCCGCCTGCGTGGAAATCTCGCGCTCGGCCGCGGGTTCCACGGCGGGCACGGGAAGCGCCGCGTCCGACAGCCGCCGCGTCCCCCTGGCGAAGAAGGGCACGGAGTCGAGGAAGGCGCGGAAGCCCTGAACGTCCTCGACGCCCGCGAAGCGGTCCCATTCCTGGCCCTCGGGCACGCCCATGTGGGCCTGCCATCCGGCCATCTGGGCCTTCGTCATCAGCCCGCCGTGGTTGTCCTTGTGCCCGGCGATGGGGGTCCCCCAGCCCTTGACGGTATAGGCGAGGAAACAGGTCGGGCGGTCATGGTCGATCCCGGCGAAGACCTCGGCCATCGTGTCCACGCAGTTGCCGCCCAGGTTCTCCATCAGCGCGGCGAGTTCCGCGTCGCTGCGGCGGGCGATCAGGGCGGACACCTCGCCCTGGTCGCCCAGGTCGTCCATCAGCCGCGCCCGCCAGACCGCGCCGCCCTGAAAGGTCAGGGCCGAGTAAAGCTGGTTCGGGCAGTCGTCGATCCACCGGCGCAGCGCCTCGCCGCCGGGTTCGGCAAAGGCCGCGCGCTGCAGGGCGCCGTATTTCACGCGCACGACATCCCAGCCGAAGGCGCCGAAGATCGCCTCGATCCGGCTCCACAGCCCTTCGCGGACGACGCCGTCCAGCGACTGGCGGTTGTAGTCGATCACCCACCAGCAGTTGCGCAGGTCGTGCTTCCAGCCTTCCTGAAGGCATTCGTAGATGTTGCCCTCGTCCAGTTCCGCGTCGCCCATCAGCGCGATCATCCGCCCCATGGGCCGGTCCCCCGCCCAGGGCTTGGCCGCGACATAGTCCTGCACCAGCGAGGCGAAGGCCGTGACCGCCACCCCGAGGCCGACCGAGCCGGTCGAGAAATCCACGTCATCCACGTCCTTGGTGCGCGAGGGATAGGACTGGACGCCCCCGAAGCCGCGGAAGTTCTCCATCTTCTCGCGGGAAAGGTTCCCCATCAGGTATTGCATGGCGTGAAAGATCGGCGAGGCATGGGGCTTGACCGCCACCCGGTCCTGCGGCCGCAGCGCGGTGAAATACAGCGCCGCGAGGATCGACACCATGGACGCCGAGGAGGCCTGGTGCCCGCCGATCTTGATCCCGTCCACCTTGGGGCGGACATGGTTGGCGTTGTGGATCATCCAGTGCGACAGCCACAGCAGCCGCTGCTCGACGGTCTTCAGATGGGGGCTGGACATGGCGCGTTCTCCTTGGCTTCGGGACAGGATAGTCCGGGCGCCCTGCGAGTGCGAGGCCGACCCTCAGATCGCCGAGGACGGGGGCTGGCGGAAGCGCCTGAACCGGCCCCAGCGGAAGGGCGACAGATCGTGCCGGGGGCGGCGGCCCATCGCCAGGTCCGCCAGCGCGCCCGCGACGCCGGGGCCGATGCCGAAGCCGTGCCCGCTCATCCCGGTGGCGACCGTCAGGCCGGGGATGGGCGTGTGGTCGATCACGGGCAGGGAATCCGGCGTCACGTCGATCATGCCCGCCCATTGCCGGACGATCGGCGGCCGCCCGATTGCGGGGAAGGCGCGGGCGAAATGCTGCCGCACCGCCGAAAGGTCGCCCGCGGCAGGGCGGGGGTCGAGGATGCGGCAGGCCTCATAGGGGCTTTCGCCGCGCCTTCCGGACCTGCGCCAGGCATCCGGAAAGCCGGCCGGCGCCATGGGGCGGAAGCGGGTGCTGGCGGGGTCGGCCAGGAACTGCGGCAGGAAGGGCAGAAGGTGGCGGAAGGCGGCGGGGCCGATGAAGAACTCGTGCCGCGACCAGGGGGTCAGGGTATAGCCGCCGTCGGCCCGCCTGCGGATGGCGAAGCGGTCGTCGGCCGCCGCCCCCGGCAGGAGCTCCGGCAGCGGCCCCGTGACGCTGACGCTGGAGGTGACGGAGAGCTGAGGCAGCGACAGCCCATGCGCGCGCAGAAACAGCGAGGACCAGGCCCCGCCCGCAAGGATCACGCGCTCGCAGCGGACCGCGCCCGCCTCGGTCTCGATCCCCGCGACCCGGCCCGCCGACAGGTGCAGGCCGCGCACGGCACAGTTTTCCCGGATCGTGACACCATCTTCGGCAGCGGCGCGGGCCAGCGCGGGGACGGCCCGCAAGGGCTCGGCCTGCCCGTCGGAGGGCGTGTGCAGCGCGCCGATCCAGCCCGCGGCATTGGGCAGCATCGTCTCGGCGCCCTGCCGCGACAGAAGCTGGCTGTCGAGGCCGAAGGCCCGCGCGCCGTCGAGCCAGTGTTCATAGGCGGCCAGATGCGCCTCGGTCCGCGCCAGATAGGTGATGCCGGTCTGGCGGAAGCCCGTGGCGCGGCGCAGGGGACCCGGCAAGCCGCGCCAGATGCGCAGCGCCTCGATCATCAGGGGCATCTCGGCCAGGTCGCGGCCCTGCTGCCGCACCCAGCCCCAGTTGCGGCCCGACTGCTCGCCCGCCATGCGGCCCTTTTCGCAGACCAGCACCCGCTGGCCTTCGCGGGCCAGCGCCCAGGCGGCCATCAGCCCGACGATGCCGCCGCCGATCACGGCCACATCCACCGCCTCGGGCAGGGGGCCTTGATGCTCGGGCGGGGTGGAAAGGGTGATGGGAAAGCCGTCCATGGGTCAGAACCTGCCGATGCCGTAGGGGGTGGGGTCGATCCGCGGCGCACGGCCCGCCACGGCGTCGGCCACCATCAGCGCCGTGATGGCCGAAAGCGTCAGCCCCAGGTGGCCGTGGCCGAAGGCGTGGATCACCTGCGGCCCCCCGGACGACGGTCCGATCACCGGCAGCGAATCCGGGGTCGAGGGGCGGAAGCCCATCCATTCCGTGGCGACCGGCCGGTCCGCCAGCCCGGGCAGCGCCCGGCGCGCGCCGGGCAGCAACGCCCGGATGCGGCGGAAATCGGGGGCTGCGGTCAGCCCCGCCAGTTCATCCCCGCTGACCAGCCGCAGCCCGCCCTGCATGGGCGACAGCACCATCCCCAGCGCGGGCAGCCCCACGGGGCGGCGCAGAAGGTCCTCGGTCCCGCGGCCGAAGCCCAGGTGATAGCCGCGCTCGGTGTCGAGGCTGACCCGGTCGCCCGCCTGCCGGGCGAGAGGGGCCGACCAGGCCCCCGCCGCGATCACCACGCGGGCGAAATGATGCGGCCCGGCCTCGGTCTGCAGCGTGACGCCATCGGGGCGGCGGGCGAGGTCCCGCACCCGCAAGCGCAGGTGGCGCGCGCCGCGTGACAGGGCGGCATCCGCATAGGCCTGCGCCAGCCCGCGCGGATTCCGCACGAAGCCGCTTTCGGGCTGGTGCAGCCCGATCCGGGCGAGGTCGGGGTTGAGGCCCGGTTCCAACGACAGGACCTCGTCCCGGTCCAGCACCTGATAGCGCACGCCCGCGCGGTCCATCAGCGCCCGGTCGGGGCCGGTTGCGGCAAACTCGGCCTCGGACGCGAAGACCTTGAGCCAGCCCTCGTCGGTGATCATCCCCCCTGCCCCGGCCAGCGCCGCCAGATGCCGGTGCGCCCGCAGGCTGCCCTGAACCAGCGGCTGCAGGGCGGCGGCGATGCGGGCGACCTCGGCCGGGCGGCCCGCGCGGACGAAGCGCCACAGCCAGGGCAGCGCGCGCGGCGCGTGGCGCAGGCGCAGGACGGCGGGGCCGTTGCGGTCCAAGACGTAACCCGGCAGCGACCGCAGCACCTGCGGCGTCGCGGTCGGCACCACGGCGCCCGTGACGATCCCGCCCGCGTTCCCCGACGAGGTGCCCGCGCCCGGCGGGTCGGGGTCGAGGATCGTGACCCGGTGGCCGTCCGCCGCCAGCGCCAGCGCGCAGGCCGCGCCGACAAGGCCTGCGCCGATCACGGCGATCTCCTGCGAGGGGTTCGTCATGGGGATCAGTGGTGCAGGATCTTGCCCAGGAAGTCCCGGGTGCGGGCATGGACGGGGGCGGTGAAGAAGGTTTCGGGCGGCGCGGTTTCCACAATGGCGCCCCGGTCCATGAAGATCACCCGGTCGGCCACCTTGCGGGCAAAGCCCATCTCGTGCGTGACGACCATCATGGTCATGCCCTCGCGCGCGAGGCCCACCATCACGTCCAGCACCTCGTTGATCATCTCGGGGTCCAGCGCCGAGGTGGGTTCGTCGAACAGCATCACCTTTGGCTGCATGCAGAGCGACCGCGCGATCGCCACACGCTGCTGCTGCCCGCCCGACAGCTGGTGGGGATAGTTCCCCATCTTGTCGCCCAGCCCCACCTTTTCCAGAAGCGCCCTGCCCCGGGCCTCGGCCTCGGCGCGGTTCAGCCCGCGCACGTGGATGGGCGCAAGCGTGACGTTCTCCAGCGCGGTCTTGTGGGGATAAAGGTTGAAGCTCTGGAAGACGAAGCCGACCTCCATGCGCAAGGCGCGCAGGGCGCGGCGGTTGGACAGGTCGGTGCCGTCCACGACCAGCCGGCCCTGCTGGAAGGGTTCCAGCCCGTTGACGCAGCGGATCAGCGTGCTTTTCCCCGACCCCGAAGGGCCGCAGACCACGACGACCTCGCCCTTGCCGACGGTCAGGCTGATGTCGTTCAGGACATGCAGGGGCCCGAACCACTTGTTGACGCCCGAGAACTCGATCATGCGCGCTTCTTTTCCCATGGGCTGATCCCCCCTCACAGCAGGGCGTCCTGCCCGCGCCGTTCCAGGCGCCGCGACAAAAGGATCAGCGGATAGCAGATGATGAAATAGCCCAGGCCCACGGTGCCGAAGACCATCAGCCCCTGCGGCACCGACTGCACGATCATCCAGCCCGAGCGCGTCAGGTCCAGAAGCCCGATGGCCGAGACGACCGAGGAATCCTTGATCAGCAGCACGAACTGCCCGACCAGCGAGGGCGTGACGATCCGGACCGCCTGCGGCATCAGCACCAGCCGCATCTGCTGCGCGGGCGTCATGCCCGAGGCAAGCGCGGCTTCCCGCTGCCCCTGCGGCACGGCCTTGAGGCCCGCGGCCACGATCTCTCCGATGAAGCAGGCCGCGAGGTTCGACAGCGCCACGACCCCTGCGGCAAAGGCCGACAGCTCGATCCCCGCGGCGGGCAGGATGAAGAAGACGATGAAGACCTGCACCAGGAAGGGCGTGCCGCGGAACAGGTCGATGTAAAGGCCAAGTGCACGGGACAGCCAGCGGTTGCCGCCCGCGCGGATGATGCCGAAGGCAAAGCCGACCGCGGCGCCGATCAGCAGCGACAGAAGCGACAGGCCGAGTGTCATCCCAAGGCCCTTCAGCAGGACCGGCCAGTAGCCGAGGATGCGTTCGGCGTAGAACCAGAACATGCCCCTACCCCCGGCCCGGAAGGGCGTTGCGCGCGGACCAGGCCCCCGCCGCCGATTTCAGCGCGTAATACAGCACCAGGTAGCCGAGTGCGGTCGCCACCAGTCCCTCGACCGGCATGAAGCGGTCGATGGCGATCCGCTGGCCCGCCCGCGTCAGTTCCACCACCGAGATCAGCGACAGAAGCGAGCTGTCCTTGACCAGAACGATGGTCTGGCCGATCACCGGCGAGACCGTCGCCCGCAGCGCCTGCGGCAGCACGATCAGCCGCATCCGCTGCATGTAGCTCAGCCCCGTGCTCATCCCCGCCTCGACCTGGCCGCGCGGGATCGACAGGATGCCCGAGCGGATGATCTCGGCCATGTAGGCGCCCGAGTTCAGCGCCAGCGCGATGATGCCGATCAGCATCTCGGGCAGGACGATGCCGAGGCGCGGCAGCCCGAAATACAGGAAATACAGCTGCGCCAGCAGCGGCGTGGCGCGGATCACGTCCACATAGGCGACGGCGGGCGCGCGCAGCCAGCGCAGGGGCTGGATCGCCAGCGCGCAGGCCAGCACCCCCAGGGCCATCGCCCCCAGGAAGCCCGCAGCCGAAAGCCACAGCGTCGAAAGGAAGCCCTGCCAGATCTCGGGCAGGTATTCCAGCATCACGCGCGTGTTCAGTCCGCCCAGCATCTCGCCCCAGGGGTTGCCGCAAAAACATGGCGCCGCGGGACACAGGCCCCGCGGCGCCGCACAAGGATCAGTGGTCAGCCTTCCAAGCGTCCGAGTTCACCCAGTAGTCCAGGTTCTTCTGCAGCCGCCCGTCCAGTTCCACCGTGTCGATGAACAGGTTGCCCCAGGTCAGCAGGTCCATCGAGTCGTAGCGGACCGCATAGGCCAGCGGCTCTTTCGACAGCATCTGGTCGAAGATGGCGAAGGTGCCCTCGGGGTAGGCCGCGGCCTGGGCCTTGACGGCCGAGTTGTCGTTCACCCCGCAATCGGCCTGGCCCGAGGCGACCGCGTCCAGCAGCAGCGTGCCGCCGCCCTTGAAGGACTTGATCTCGGCCTCGGGGAAGACGGTCGGAGCGAGCTTCTCGCCGGTCGAGCCGAGCAGGACGGCCACGGTCGCGCCGGGCTTCTTGCAGTCCTCGACCGAGGCGATCTCGCCCCCCTGCTTTGCGAAGGCCACCGCGCCCACATACATGAAGGGCTTGGTGAAGGCGACTTGGGTGGCGCGGGCCAGCGTCGGCGTCATGTCGGCCGCCAGCATGTCGGCCTTGCCCGACATCAGCGCGGGCAGAAGCCCGTCCCAGTCGAAATCGAGATAAACGACCTTCACGCCCATCTCCTGGGCCATCAGGGTGGTCAGCTCGATGGCGCTGCCGGTGCGCTGGCCGTTCTTGTCCATGAACGAGAACGGAGGTCCCTGGGTCTGCACCGCCACGCGCAGCTCGCCCCGCGCGAGGATGTCTTCCAGCGTTCCCGCCTCGGCCGGGGTTGCGGCCGGAACCGCCGCCGCCGCCGCCAGCCCCGCCAGCGCCACGACGCCGGCGATCGCATTCAGTCTGCCCATCTTGTGTGTCTCCCCTTCTGCCGGGGCGCTGCGGCCCCATTGTCCTGTTTGCCGGGCCTCAGGCCTCGGCGCGCCTGCCGCGGGCCCGGGGGTCCGCGGCGTCCTCCTCCCACACGCCTTTCGGCACGCTCAGCCACCTGTTGTGAGAGCGCATGACCACAAAGGTCTCGCTGCCCTGGATGCAGCCGGGCTCGGCCAGTCCCGGCAGCAGTTCGCTGGTGACGCGGTAAAGATCCGCCATGTCGCCCTCGATCAGCACCTCGGCGATGAGGTCGTAGCGCCCGGTGACGATGCTGACCGAGGTCACAAAGGGCAGCTCGGACATGCGCCGCGCGATCTCGTCCAGCCGGCCGCGCCCGTTGGCGTGGATGCCGATGATGGCGCTGATCAGTTCGGGCCGTTCCGAGACGTTCAGAACGCCCACGATCTTCAGCAGCCCCGCCCCCACCAGCGCCTTCAGCCGGGCGCGCACCGTGGGCGGGCTGACCTCGAGCCGCGCGGCCAGGTCGTTGACCGAGGCCCCGCCGTTCTCGGCCAGAAGCCGCGACAGCTTGCGGTCCACCCTGTCGAACACCTCCCGCACGCCGCCCTGCCCCGACCTTTCCACAGGCGCCAGCTTTCGGATCGGAAAACTTCCGTGTCAACGGGTTTTTATCAGGAAGATTCGAGGGCCTTCAATTTTCAACCCCCGCGTGAGGACCGACCTTGAAGGCTGCGGATTGCCAATTGGCAATTCAAAGAGGATTACCCTCGGCATAGCGGCGGAAGAAGGCCAGAAAGGCGCGGTCCGGGTCGTTGGGCGCATCCTTCCCTTTGGACCACGCGCGCCACTCGCCCTCGACGAAGTAGATGTCGTAGCCGGGATGGCGCAGGCGGGCGGTCTCATAGGTTTCTGTCAGCAGCGCAGGCCCGCGACTGTCGAGCCAGGCAGGGCGCCCGCGCAGGGGCGCAGCACCCTGCCCCGCCAGCGGTGCCGCTGCGGGCTCGACCTGCTCGGTCCGGCCCTCGGCCTTGGCGCGGCGGCCGACCTTGGAGAACTGCAGCGCCCGGTCAGCCGCCCCAGAGGCGTCGCCGTCCTTGCGCCACCAGCGCAGTTCCACATGCGTGACCGCCCTGCCCGTCTTCAGCGGCACCACCTCGACCATGAAATCCGACAGCGCATTCACCTCGGCCACCGCCGGGTCGATCGCCCGCAGCTTGAGGTTCGACCAGGACGACAGCTTGCCCTTGGGCACGCCGATGATCCCCCGGAAGCTGTCCAGCGCGAAGCGTTCCGAGGCCTTCCAGCGCAGGTTGCCGCGTTTCTGCACCATCTCGTAAAGCGTCAGCGCATATTTCGACGACAGCGCGAACATCACCTCGCGTTGAAGGCGTGCGAAGACTTGGCTGTTGCGGATGATCTTCCGCAGCCGCGCGGGGATCTCGTATTCCAGCAGCCCGTCCGCCCGCCCGCTTTCCAGGTTCCCGCCCAGAAGCTGGACCCGCTCGATCGCCGGCTCGCCGTCCCAGACCACCGCGACCTTGACGATGGCCGACATCAGGCGCTCCAGGCTTTCGCCCACGCGGTCGTTGGAATTGTGGCTTCCCCGCAGCGCCGCCTTGGCGATGACATGGGTCACCGGCTTGTCGATGGCATCCCAGGCGTTTTCCAGAAGCAGGTTGTAGATGCGGCGGTCGTTCAGCGTGAGCGGCGTGACCTCGACCAGATCGACCAGTTCGCCCGGCTTGACCAGGCTGTCGGCCGTGGGACGCGCCTCCACCGTGCGAATCGCTGTTGCCGCCATGCGTTCCCGCCCTCACCAATTCTTACGTTGGTAGCCGGGGTGCCGTAATTTTTCAACGGGGCTGCGGGCGTTGCACCCGAAAAGTAAGCAACGGGGTTGCCGAGAGGCGAAAGGCGATTCGCACTAGGCTGATTTCATTGAGCGATTTTGGTCCGATTGCCGGAGCGGTTGCCCTCACCCCAAAGGTAAGCCCTGGCACCCACCCGGAACGTAGGGGGAGCCGCCCCGATTCGTAGTGCCATACCGCCCCAAACGTAGCGGATGCCGTCCCGAAAAGTAGGAACTGGCGGAATAAACCTGCAGATATCAGTTAGTTGCCTCTCACGAACTGTGAACAAGAAGAATCCAGAACCAGAAGAGGTTTTGTTATCCACAGGATATGGGGAAGGCCGCTCTGGGGGTCAGCGTGAGTCCTTACGAATTGGGATGACAAGCCTGCCTGAAGGTACGGTTTCTGCCAACGAACGGTTGCCAAAATCGTTCGTGCACGGCGTAGCGCCTCGGTTTCCGTTTCTGGAACCTGCCCCTCGCAGAACCGAACTTTACCGGACACCCGCGACAGTGCATGGTTCCTGCAAACAAGGGAACCGGATCATGGACAGCGTTCTTCTGCCCGTCACGCTTGACGAGCTTTCCGTCCTCAGCCGCCGCGCCGCCACGGTGATCGAGCGTCTGCGCGAACGGGTCTTCGCCCCCGGCACGCAGAAGCAGCTGGACCTGCGCTTCAACGTCCGCACGGCCGCCGAGATGGTCGGCCGGTCGGAAAAGGCGATCCGCGACGCCGAAGGCGACGGTCGCCTGCCATCCCCCGACAAGGACGAGGACACCGGCCGCCGCCGCGGCTATTCGCTGGCCGACATCGCCCGGATGCGCGAGGTCTTCGGCACCCTGCCGCATCGCGCCCCCGACGACCCGCCGCTGGTCCTGGCCGTGCAGAACTTCAAGGGCGGCGTTGGCAAGTCCACCATCGTCACGCATCTGGCGCAGTATTTCGCGCTCAAGGGCTATCGCGTCTGCATCATCGACTGCGACAGCCAGGCTTCCAGCACCGCCGTCTTCGGTCTGAATCCCGACGTGGATGTGGATGAGGAAGAGGACACGCTTTACCCGTTCCTGCGCCACGGCGGCCCCAAGACGCTGCACTATGCCTTGCGGGCGACCTATTGGCCGGGGATCGCGATCATCCCGGCGAACCTCGGCCTTTACGACGCCGAATACGAGTTCGCGGCCCGGATGGCGCGCGACCCGGCCTTCATCCTTGATCGTCTGCGCGAGGGCGTCGAAAGCATCGCGGACCAGTTCGACATCATCCTGCTGGACCCGCCGCCGGCGCTGGGGATGCTGTCGCTGTCGGTGCTGCGCGCGGCCAACGCGCTGCTGGTGCCCGCGCCGCCCAACAACATCGACTTCGCCTCGACCGCGCATTTCCTGAAGATGCTCGAGGCGACGCTGGCAGAACTCGCGCGCCACGGCGGCGAGCGGCAGTACAGCTTCGTCAAGATCCTGACCTCGAAGATGAACGAACAGAAGTCGGCGCATCAGGCGATCAAGCGCATGATGGACGCGGTCTTCCCGCAGGACATGCTGATGGCGGTGCTGAAGGACAGCGCCGAGATCGACAATGCCAGCGCCAATCTGATGACGGTCTACGAGATGACGGGCGCCGCCACTCGGACCGAGACGCACAAGCGCTGCCGTGCTTATCTGGACGCCGTGGGGCGCGAGGTCGAGCTGCTGGCCCGCAAGACCTGGCCCAGCCATCACCGCGATCTGCGCAAGGAGGGACTGCTGTGAGCAAGCGCCATAACGCGATCTTCGACGACGTCCTGCGCGACATGGACGAGCCGGCGCCCGCGGCCGAAAAGGGCGGCGCGCGGTTCCTCAAGCGCTCGAACGCCCTGGCCGAAAGCGGCACGCGCGAGGAGAAGGTGCTGCGCTGGGTCGATCCGGCCACCTGCGTCATGTGGGAACGCCACAACCGCGCCTATGAGCTGCTGACCGAGGCGAACTGCCGCGACCTGATCGACAGCCTTCGCGCCCAAGGGCAGCAGGAGTTTCCGGCCATTGTCCGCCGCCGCCAGGGCGAAGGCGCGGAATACGAGGTGATCTGCGGCGCGCGGCGGCATTTTGCGGTCTCGTGGCTCAGGGCGAACAACTATCCGCAGTTCCGCTATCTGGTTGAGGTCCGCGACCTGACCGACGAGGAAGCCTTCCGCCTCGCTGACATCGAGAACCGCGACCGGGCCGACCTGTCGGACTACGAACGGGCGCGGGATTATGCCAAGGCGCTCGACCTGTATTACGGCGGCAAGCAGAAGGCGATGGCCGCGCGGCTCGAGGTCTCCGAAGCCTGGCTGTCGCGCTATCTTTATCTCGCGCGTCTGCCCGAGACGGTGGTTCGGGCCTGGCCGCAGATCACCGACCTCAAGGAGCTGCACGCCCGTATCCTGCGGCCGTTGCTGTCGGATGCGGGCGAAAAGGTGCTGGCGGAAGCCGAAGCAATCGCCGCCGAGCAGGACCATGCGCGCATGGGGCAGGGTGCCTTTGTCCCGGTCCCGCGCGTGCTGGCACGGCTGAAGGCGGCAACGCTGCCGTCTGCGAAACAGCCTGCGCCTTCGGCCAGGCTGCGCGTTCGCGAGCGCGGGCGCGAGGTGACGCTGCAGTTCGACCGTGACCTCGACGAGCCGACGTTGCGGGCGGAACTGGACCGTTTCCTCGCCGAGCGCTTCGGGTGAGGACCTGAAATTGCCAACTGGCAATTTCCTGCGGACAAGGATGTGAATTGTCAGTTGGCAAGAGGCACAAACGACTGAGATGATGAACGAATCCCATCCTCTTGCTCTGCGGCAAGAGGTGCATTACCTTGGGTAATACCAACCGAGGGCACCCATGCGCATCACCATAAAGGGGCAGGTCACGATTCCCCAGACCATCCGCGACGCGGCCGGGTTCCATCCGGGGACCGAGGTCGATTTCGTCCTGGGCGACGACGGGCTGGTGCGGGTGATCCCCTCGGACCAGTTGCGGGCAGAGCGTACGCAGGCGCTGGATCGGGCCATCACGCGGCTGAGGGGCAGCGCCGACACGGGGATGACCACGGACGAGATCATGGCGCTGACGCGCGGATGACGCCGGTCCTGGTCGATTCCAACATCCTGATCGACATCGCCACCGACGACCCGCAATGGGCTGCATGGTCGGCCGAGGCGCTGGCGCGGGAAGGGCAGGGGGCGCGGCTGGTCATTAACCCGCTGATCTATGCCGAGGTCTCGGTCGCCCATGCGCGGATCGAGACGCTGGACGCCCTTCTGCCCGAGGAGGTCTTCGCCCGCGAGCCCCTGCCTTGGGCGGCAGGCTTTCTTGCCGGCAAGGTCTTCGTGACCTACCGCCGGCGCGGAGGCGCCCGCCGCTCGCCCTTGCCGGATTTCTACATCGGCGCCCATGCGGCGGTTCGCGGCTATCGCCTGCTGACCCGCGACCGTGCCCGTTACGCGACCTACTTTCCCAAGCTCGACCTGATCGCACCTGCCGAATCCTGAGACCACGGGGGTGCCGGGCAACCGCGCCCTGATCGTCTCTCGACATGATCACCACGCCGCCGGGCCGACCGGTCCGGCAGGAAGGCGGCGGATGTCAGTACCAGTCGCTCCGCAACCGGGCGCATTCTTCCACAAGGCCCCAGACACTGACGCAGCGCGACCGGGACAGCGCGTCCGGACCATCGGAGAAGGGATCCGGGTTCCCGTCCGTCTGCCCGTCCGCAACGCGAGCCGGCGGGTGCTGGACCGCGGGGGCAGCATGGAAGGGCCAGAGCGGGTCGAGGGCTTTCAGCAGGGAATGCCGGTGAGGGTGAAGGACTGCGGGCATCGGATCTCTCACAACAGGGATGCGCCTTGGCGCATCGGGAACGAGGGCTGCAAGGCGGCCTTGCGTCTCGCAGGGCGGGGCATGGCGTCGAGGCCCGGCGGGGAAGGGGTGCCGCTGCCGGGGGCGGAAGCGTCCGAACGGCTCACAGCGCGACCTCGCGCCGTTCGGGATGGCTGCAGCTCCAGCGGGCGACCTGCCAGTCCGGATGGCCGTCCTGCCAGCGCGCGATGATTGCCTGCCCGTGCAGCACGCAGGTCATCAGCGAAACCTCGCGCGCGTCGAACTGAAGCGCGAAGTCGCGGCAGTCATCGCCGCTAGTCAGACAGGCAGAGATCAGCAACTCGATCATGATGGCGATCCCCGGTAACGGCCCCGCTTCATGCGGCAGGCCGGTGATTTCCCTTGCAGGACAGGGCTTGATGGTCGGACAGATCGGCCGCCCGCACATCCATCATGTGATGGAGGCCGCGGCCTTTCCGCGCCCGGCCCTTACATTCTGGGCAGGCCGGGTCGGGGTGGAAGGCCAGGCGGGGGTGCGCAGGCGGCCTCGATCAGGTCGAGGACCTCGCGCCAGCGGACATGGGCCACGAACTCGCCCTCGTCCGGCCAGGCCACATAGCGCCAGCCGGGATACAGGGCGCAGTATTCCAGCGCCGTCTCGAAGGGCGCATTGCCGTCCTGCTCGCCGTGGATCAGCGTGACCGGGCAGGACACGCGGCCCAGGTCCTCGGGCCAGTCCTCGTGGAACAACGCGAATTCGGCGGCGGCGACGGTTTCGGAAAAGGTCTCGCCGAAGAACATCCGCCCGGCGCCCTCGCAGAAGGCCGAGGCGATCTCGGGGTCGGCAAAGGCGCGGGCGTCCGCCGGGACGCGCGCCAGCGTGCCGCGCATGTAGTTTTCCAGACCGTGGCGCGAGATGCTGGCGCAGACCCCGCGGATCATGAAGGGCAGCACCCTGGGGCTGTAGCGGGCGCAGGCGCGCACGAAGCGGGCGACGGGGATCAGGCGGCGATACTGGGCGTCGGTGCGGATCGGGAAGCCGCAGCCGATCCCGAAGATGGCGCGCAGGCGCCCGGGCTCGGTTTGCGCCAGCATCAGGGCGATGCGGATGTCGTCGGCGGGCGCGACCACGACGGCGGACCCGATGCGCAACTGGTCCATCAGGCAGCGCAGGTCGGCGACGGCAAGCTCGAAGGGATTGCGTCCCTGCGGGGGCGGGTCGCTGTTGCACCAGCCCGCGCGGAAGGGCACCAGCACCCGCAGGCGGCGGCGGGAAAACTCGGCCTGGGCCGCGCGGGGCAGACGCCAGAGGCCATAAGGCGATTGCATCCAGATCACGGGCCGCCCGGCCGGATCGCCGAAGCCCAGAAGCTCGACACGCCGGCCATCGGGCATCCGCAGGAACCGCTGGTGCGGCGCGGGGGCGGGCAGGGCCTTGGGCGCAGCCGCCGCCGGCACCGACTGCATCAGCAGGACCGCAAGACGCACCAGTTCGGCCTGGGTGCCGGTGCCCGTCTTCTGCAGCACCGCGTGCAGTTGCGAGCGCACCGTGCCCGGGCTGCGCCCCGTGGCGGCGGCGATCCCCGCCACGGTGCCCCCCGTGGCCAGAAGCCGCATCACCTCGGTCTCGGCCGGGGTCAGCTGGAAGACCCGCGCCAGGAACCGGGGAATGGCCTCGGACCAGGCAAGCTCGCTGGTCACCGCCAGCACATGCCTGCAGCTGCCGCCTTCCATCGCCTTCAGGTGGACCAGCACCGCGTGGTCCGACCCGGCGGTGCGCAGCCGCAGGATGCCGTCGCGTTCGCCGTTCGACCCTGTCGCGATCTCGGCCAGCCGCGCGGCAAGGACCGGCAGGTCGGCCGGGGCCAGCGGCATCTGGCGGATCGAGCCGCCCGGCCGCAGCCCGAACAGCCGCCCGGCGGCCTCGTTGGCCGCGACAACCGATCCGTCCTGCGTCAGCACCATCGCCGCGCCCAGCATCGAGGACAGCAGGTCGTTGGCCCGCCGCAGCTCGGCCGCCTGCAGTTGTTCAAGGACCTGCAGCACCCCGGCGATCTGGCGGGCAAAGCCGGGGCCCGCGAATTCGGACAGGGGCTGGCTGTCCAGTCCCGCCTGCGCGGCCTGCGCATCCCAGGCCGCGATCAGTTCGTCCAGGCGCTCGGGGCTGACCGAGGCATCGAAGAGATGCTCGACCAGTTCCCAGGATCGGACCTTGCCTGCCATGCGGCCTCGCAGGATCGGAAGTCCCTGAAGGTCCAGCCTACTCACAAAGACGTGTGCCCGGCAACAGCGCCGTGCGACCTTGGTCGCAGTTGCCGTCCGGGACGCGGGGCCGGGGGCCGGGGACAAGGCCGCCGGAAACCACCCTCGTCCTTCACGCCCTTTGCCTTGAGCCCTGCCGGCCGCCAAGGCTGGCCCTTTCCCTTCTGGGAAAAGCGGAAATCGGGTATCATCCGGCCAACGCGCCTGTTCCCGACTCATTGCGGCTTCGGCCCCACATCTTCGGAGGATGCGCCATGGTTGACCTGGTTGGCCGGCTCGGACTTGACGATTTCCTGTTCGGCAGAAGAGGAGAGCCGAACGCCCTCACGGGCGACGCGACGGCGATGGACGGAAACGATCGCGGCGGCGACGACTGGCTTTTCGGTGGAGGTGGAGCCGACAGTTCGAATGCCCTCATGGGTGACGCCGACGAGATGGACGGAAACAGCCGCGGCGGTGATGACGTGCTTGTCGGCGGAAGGAACGGCGGCAGGAACGACCTGCGGGGTGATGCCGCCGAGATGAGCGGAAATGCCGCAGGGGGGGATGACCGGATCTTCGGCGGCGACGGGGCAGAGTTCAATTTCCTGACCGGCGACGGCGAGGGGATGAGCGGCCGGACCGTTGGCGGCGACGACTACATCACCGGCGGCGACCGTGCGGAAAACCGGCTTCATGGCGACGGCGTGTTCGTGGAAGGGTCCGTGCGCACCGGCTCGGACACGCTGGTCGGGGGGGGACAATGCCGACAATGCCATCTGGGGCGACGGCTGGGAGATGGGGAGCAGCCTCGGCGCTGGCCATGACCTGCTGATCGGCGGCCGCAACTCGATCAACTTCCTCAGCGGGGACGGCAACTGGCTTGACGGGCAGGGCGGGAATGACCGGCTCATCGGCGGTGCCCGAAGCGACAACGAGCTCATGGGCGACGCGCGCTACATGTTCTCGCGCGGCGGCAATGACACGCTTTTCGCCAGCAACAGCGGCAGCAACCTTCTGTACGGCGACGCCTACCAGATGCTCGGCACGAGCATCGGGGGCAACGACCGGCTGGTCAGCGGCCGGGGCGATGACGACATGTGGGGCGATGCCAAGTTCCGGAGCGGCATCTATCTGGGCGAGGCGAGCGAGGAGGAATGGTACGAAAACCCGCCCGAAGTGGATGAAACCACGGGCGGGGCCGATGTCTTCGTGTTCCGTCCCGGCAATGGCGACGACACCATCCACGACTTCGAACAGGGCAAGGACGTGATCGAGTTCCGGAACTTCGGACTGCCCTGGGACCCCCCGGACTTCGACGACCTGACGATTGTCAGCACGGCAGAGGGCTGCGTGATCGCGCTGGGGGGTGGCAATTCCGTCACGGTTCTGGGCGTCGAGGAACTGACGGGCGACGATGTCCGCTTCCGGTCCGATCTTTCCTGGAGCGACGTCCTGACGGGCTGAGCCCCGGCACCATCAGCCGCAGGCGCCGAGTTCGGCCACCAGCACCCGCAGGCTCTGCCGGTTGACCTGGCCATAGGCGGCTCTCAGCGCCTCGGCCGGGCATTGCCCCTCGATCAGGCGCTGCCGCAACTCGGCGCGCTGCGGCCCCGAGCCGAGCGCCGGGGCCCGCGCCAGCGCTGCATCGACCGTGGCGGCCGGGCGCTGTGGCTGCTGCGGGGCCGCTGCGATCGTGTCCCCGGGCGGCGCGGCGCCGGCATCCGCTTGCTGTTCCTCGGCGGCGTCTGGCCCGGCCTCCTGCCGGGGCGCATTGCGGGCGGCGGTGGCGCGCTCAACCTCCGCCGTCGTCTCGGCCAGCGCGGCCTCGGCGATGGCGCGCAGCTCCTGCGCCTCGGCAAAGCCCTGCTCGGCCTCCGCCTGGCGGCGCTCGGCATCCAGCGCTGCGGCCTCGGCGGCCGTCTGCCGGGTTGTCGCGTCCTCGAGACCCTGCCGCAGTTCCGCCTCGCGCTGCTGCGCCTGCGCCAAGGCGGCCTCGGCCTCGGTCCGGCGCGCCTCCAGCGCGGCGATCTCCTCCCGCGCCGCGTCGCGCTGCGCGGTCAGGTCGGAAAGCTGCTGCTGCGTTGCGCCAAGTGTTTCCCCCAAGGCGGCGGCCTGCTGTTCCAGACCTGTCTTCCGCTCCGAAAGACCTGCCAGTTCCGCTTCGGCCCCGTCGATCTGCCGGCGCAACTCCGTCAGGCTCGCTTCCGCATCGGACAGGGCGGCCTGGTTCCGCACCCTCTGGTCCTCGGCCGTCCGCAGTGTTGCGAGTTCCTGCTGCGCGGATTCCAGCCGGGCAGTCAGGTCGGTCCCCATCCGTTCGGCGTCCTGCCGCGCCGCCTCGGCCCTGGCAAGGCGCGCGCGCAGTTCTGCCAGTTCCTGCTGGCTGCGGGCCTGCGCGTCCGAGGCCGCCCTTGCCTGCAGCTGCGCGGCGGCGGCCTTCCCCTCGATCGCGCGGGTCTCGGCCCTGGCCGCTTCCAATTGCCGGCGCAGCTCGGCCAGTTCTGCCGCGTCCCGAGCCGCAGCCGCAGCCGCCGGGGCCTGCCCCGTCGCCAGTTCCGCCCGCATGTCCTCGATCTGGCTGCGCAGGCCGGCGGCCTCTTCCTCCATCAGAAGGATGATCTCCCGCAGGGCGTTTGCCCGTTCCTGCGCAGGCGGGTCCACAGGGCCGCCTGCGCTCTGCCCGAGAGCGGCGCCGGCCATGATGGCCCAAATCCCGCTGGCGGCAAGAAGCCTGGCCATGGTTCACCCGATTTGCGGACATCAAGCACAACCAGAAGGAAAGCTGTCAAGCGGGGAACCGGGAAATCACGGCCAATTCAACAATCAGCAATTCTCAGAACGGCAACGTCACATTGCTAAATGCCATTTGTGTGTATGGAAGCACTATATTGGTGCTCAGTTTGAAATACCTGAGTAATTCAACCGCTAAATGCAACCAGCTTCAGTTTGTGATGATTTGAAGGGCAGAAGACAATTTGACACCAAACAGGCTTGCGATACTGTTTCTGTTGTCTGCCTTGGAACGGCAGGTATGATCATCCGGAACGGGTATCCACATCGCGTCTGCCGAAGCATGTCCGCGCCCCTGCCGGGACGCGGCGCAGGATTGGAATGGTGTCGCATGAAGGCTCTCAGCATCCCCGATGCGTGCAGCGATCTTTCGGTCATCCGGGCGGCGGACGGCGACCGCTTCCAGGCCGCGATGGACGGGTGCGGGATCAAGTCCCACCACTACTACTTCCCGCGCCTGCTTTTCGGCGGCCAGAGGAAGGACCGCCTGCTGCTGTTCGAGGAAGCGGCGGGCGCGCTCCTTCTCTACAACTTGCAGCAACGGGCCTCGGGGCTGGGGCTGAGCCTCTACCTGCCTCCGTTCCCCTTCAGCGGCGCGGCGCTGGAACGGGCACGGGAACGGATGCGGGACTTCAACCGGGGCCGCGCGGGCCGGATCGACTGGGTGCAGGAAGAGGACGCGGGCCTTGTCGAAAGCCACGGTTTCTCGACAAGCCTGCGCGAAAGGGAATTCATCTACGACCGTGCCGCCGTGGCCGCGCTGGAAGGGTCCGAGTTCGCAAGGGTCCGGCGCTATCTGTCGGCCCTCAAGAAGCACGACATGCTGGTCGTGCGCGAGTTCACGCCTGCCGACGAGTCCGCCTGCCTGTCCGTCTACGAGAAGTTCCGCGGGCAGTTGCAGGCCAAGGGCGTGGGGCCCAAGGGCTACGGCGCCATGATCCGCTGCCTGAACGAGGCGGCGCAGATCCCGGCGTCCCACATGCGCGGCGAGGTTTTCGAGATCGACGGCACCGTGCGCGCCTATTCCTTTGGCGGGCCCATCAACGCGTCCTACGGCTGCGTCTACCTGACCGTCGCGGACCACGAGTTTCCCGGCCTTGCCTATGCCCTGCGTCACCAGATGATGAAGAGCTTCCCCGAACTGGCCTATTTCAACGACTCGACCGACAACAACCGGGCCGGCCTGCGCGAGATGAAGCAGCGTTTCCGCCCGGTCGAGATGCACGGCATCTGCAAGGCGCAGGAGATCCGGCACTAGGCCGGCGCGGCCCTGTCCCGGGCCTGAGCCCTGACCGCAACCATCCCCATCCGGCTGTAAACGGGAGAACGGAAGCCATGGCACGCATCACCGGCTGGGTCCTGACCGCGCTGATGGGCGCCTTGGCCTTCGGCGGCATGACCCTGCGGGCCGCCCCGGCGCCGCCGGTCGGAGAAGGGCAGGCCGAGATCCGGCTCGGCGGGCAGGACGTCGAGGTCTTCACCTACCATCCCCCCGGCTGTGCCCAGCCCTCGATCCTGCTGGTGTTCCACGGCAGCGGGCGGACGGCCGAGTCCTATCGCGACGCCGCCCGTCCGCTGGCCGACAAGGCCTGCCTGGCGATCTATGCCCCGCTGTTCGACAAGGACCGCTTTCCCAACTGGCGCTACCAGAGGGGCGGGGTCGTGCAGGATGGCGAGGTCCAGCCGCAGGAGGATTGGACCGCGGGCATGACCGACGAGCTCATCGACTGGGCGCAGGCGCAGGAAGGCCGCCCGGATGCGCCCTCCTACCTGTTCGGCCATTCCGCCGGGGGGCAGTTCCTGTCGCGCGTGGCCGCCTACGACCCGCCCGCGGAAGCCCGCCGCATCATCATCGCCAATCCCTCGACCCATGTCTGGCCCGACACCGAGGAGGACGCGCCCTACGGCTTTGACGGGCTGGGCGACGACCTTGCCGAGGAAGAGATGCTGCGCGCCTATCTTGCCGCGCCCGTGACGGTGTTCCTAGGGCTTGATGACACCGGCGACGAGGACCTGGTGACCACCCGGACGGCGAACCGCCAGGGCGAGAACCGCCTTGACCGCGGCCTGAACCTGTTCGAGGCGGCGCGCGAGGCGGCCGAGTCACGGGGCTGGCCCTTCAACTGGCGCCTCGTCACCGCCGAGGGCATCGGCCACGAAGGGGGCAGGATGATGCGCTCGCCCGAGATGCTGGAAGCGATGGGCTTGGGAATGGCCCGCGCCGGCGATTGAGGGCGCGGCGAGCGCCCCGGTTTCGCAGGGGACGGGATCTGCGCGGAAACGCAGCATGCTTGTCATCAACCAAGGCGAGAAATGTTTTTTCAATTCTACCTTAACGGGAAATTCAACTGAATTAATATCTAACGCGGATCATCTTCAGGTTGATAGGAATTATGCCGCCGATTGGGTATCCTTTTCGCTTGTCAGCCCGTTAATCATCGTTAACACAAATAGCGCAAAGGCGGCGCCAAAGGTTTCAATAGATTCGAGCATCAATCACAGCCAACCGGGGAGGGGGGGCTATGACGATCAGTGTGCTGGACAGCCATCGCAGGAATGGAATGAAGCGCGCGTTCAGCACGCGCCGTGTCCCGCCAGGGGCAATGTCCACGATAATCGCCGGGGATGTCCGTCCGAATGCGGGTGATCTCGTCCTGGCCCGCGTCGATGTCCTGGGCAAGCAGACCAAGCTTGAACTGACGGATGGCCGGCGGGCGCATCTGTTTCCCGGCGACGAGATCCTCGTGAGCTATGGAAACCGCTATGCCCCCGACCAGTTCGAGGCGGTGGTCAGCGACGACCTGTCGCCCTGCGCCCTTGTGGCCGCCGGCGGCGTCGCGGGGGTGGAACTGGCGCGTCACCTGCGGGTGCAGCCGGCCACGCAGATCACGCCGATCGGGCTGGTGGGCGACACGTCCGGCAAGCGGATCAACCTGGCGCAGTTCCGCATCGAGGCCTCCGAGCAGGTGCCGGACCTGCCGGTCGTCCTGTCGCTCGGGACCTCGATGAACGCGGGCAAGACGCTGACCTCGACCTCGCTGGTGCGGGGCTTCAAGCGCGCGGGCCTGCAGGTCGCGGCGCTGAAGATCACCGGCACCGGGGCCGGGGGCGACATGTGGATCGTGCGGGACGCGGGCGCGGACGTGGCGCTCGACTTCACCGATGCGGGCTTTGCAAGTACCTATCTGGCGCCCATCGACGACATCCTGGCGGGCGCCTTCCGGCTGATCAACCACGCCGCGTCGCTTGGCTGCGAGGTGGTGGTGATCGAGATCGCCGACGGGCTCCAGCAGAAGGAAACTGCCCAGCTCATCCGCAGCGACGTCCTGCGCGGGTTGACGATGGGCTGCACCTTCGCCTCCTACGATGCGATGGGGGCGATCTGCGGCGTCCGCGAGCTTGCCGAGGCAGGCCACACGGTTCTGGGCATCAGCGGGCGTCTGGGGCTTTCGCCCCTGGGTGTCCGGGAAGCCGAATCCGCCACGGGGCTGCGCTATTACTCGCCCTTCGACCTTCAGGACGGGCTGCTCGTGCCGGTGATCCAGCGCCGCGCCGCCCGCGCCTTTTCGGAGTCGCGCTTCCAGAGATACTCGCTGCATGCGCTGGCCAAGGCCGCCATGCCCCCCCCGCCAGTCGAGTCCGCCCCGCCGGTCCCGCCGCGGGGCCTCGCCGTCCCCGGCACCTCCGCCGGGCTGGAGATCGTTCCCCCCGGCGCCTCGCAGGAGGCGCGCGAGATGCTGGCCATCGTCGCGGGGCACCTGATGGACCACGAGGTCGTCCTGTGCTGCGGCATGGGGCCCGGCGGGCATCTGACCGGGCGGACGAACCGGCGCAACGGCTTCCGCCGCCTTGTCTGGGCCAGCGGCATGGGCGCCATCGAACTGCGGGTGCCGCGTCTGCGGCACGGCACCTACATCCCCTCGTTCCTCGGGACGGCGGTCGCGCCGGGTGACGTCGAGGCGGTGCTTCGCGCCCCGGACGCCTGCGCGCGGGAAGTGGCGCTGCTGGGGCTGCTGCGGACGCTGGGGGGGCCGGGCCTGGGCCGCGCGGACGCCATGCGGGTCGCGGCCCGGATCAGCCACCTGGTCGCGGACGCCGTTTCGGCCGGGCCGCTGGCCGCCATGCCCCCGCGGATGGCCTGGCCCGGGGGCGACGAGGCCGAGGCGCGCGAGCGTGCGGCCCTGGACGTTTCGGCCCTGGACGGCGATGACGAGGATGCCGCCGAACTGCCTGGCGGGGTCGCCGAGATGTCCCCCGGCGGGGCGGGCGCCCGCGCCCTGAGCCCGCCGCGCTAAGGGGCGGGACCGATGGCGAGGCGGCGCAAGGCCGGCAATGACACGGCGGTCACGGCGGCCTGGCGCGCCTCGTGGGGCGGCATCGTCGCGCTGATCCTGTTCACCGCCTTTCTCAACCTGCTGCGGTTCGCGACGCCCTTGTACCTGCTTCAGGTGCTGGACCGCATTCCCGTCAGCCGCAGCGTGGAAACCCTTGTGCTGCTGACGGTCATGGTGCTGGCCGCGGTGGCGGCGGGCCTTGCCCTCGAGGTGGTGCGCCGCCGGATGCTGACGCGCTGGGGCACCTGGATCGAACGCCGCTTCGGCCCGATCCTGGTCAACCAGGAACTGTCCAGCCCCGGCGCGCGGCCCGCCGCCGACATCACCCGCGCGCTGAGCGACCTGGGCCGCGTGCGTTCCTTCGTGTCGCAGGGGGCGGCCTCGTGGCTGGACGTGTTCTGGGTTCCGGTCTTCCTGTTCGGCGCCTTTCTCATCCACCCGCTGCTGGGCACGGTGGCGCTCAGCGCCGTGGGGCTGCTGGTCATCCTGGCCATCCTGCAGGAATGGAGCACCCGCGAGGCGCGGCGCGTGTCCAACGACGCCTCGCGCGAGGCCGGGGTGCTGGTGATCGACGCCGAGCGCAACCGGGAAAGCGTGGGGGCGCTGTCCATGTCCTCGGCCCTGACCGAGAGATGGCAGCGCAGCGCGGGGGGGAAGCTGACCGAGCGCGAGCGCATCGAGGCGCGGCAGAACTTCTACCGCATCCTCATCCGCGGGCTGGGAGAGGTCCTGCGCATCGGCATGATCGCCTTCGGCCTGTGGCTGACGATCGTGGGCAGCATGACCCTGGGCGGGATCTTCGCGGCCCGGGTGATGGCGGGCTTCGGCTATACCCTGGCGGAACGCGCCGCGCGCAACTGGCGGTCGCTGCGCGAGGCCCGCACCGCCTATGCCAGCCTCAAGCAGCGCCTTGCGGACGACGGAGAGGCACAGGTCTCGATCCTGCCGGGCATGGCGCAGGCGCCGCTGATCCTCGACAAGGTGTCCTTCCGCCACCAGGGCCAGCGCGAGGACGTCATCCGGCGCCTGTCGGTCAGCCTCGCCCCCGGCGAGGGGCTGCTGATCACCGGAACGGGCGGCACCGGCAAGACTACGCTGTCGCGCCTGATCGTCGGCCTGATCGAGCCGCGCTACGGGCAGGTGAGGCTGGGCGACGTGCAGATCGCGCGGGTGCCGCAGGACGTCCGGGCGAATCTCATCGGCTACCTGCCCCAGCACACCGAGATCTTCACCGGCACCGTGCGCGAGAACATCTCGCGCCTGGGCGACGCGCCCTTCGAGGAGGTGGTCGCGGCGGCCGAGCTTGCCGGCATCCACGAGCGCATCATCGCGATGCCCCAGGGCTATGACACCCCCATCGGCCCCGAGGCGACCGGCCTATCGGGCAGCGAGCGCAAGCGGATCGCGCTGGCGCGGGCCTTCCTGGGCAAGCCGCGGCTGATCGTCCTCGACGAGCCCATGGCCAATCTCGACGACGCCACCCGGCGCGCCTTGGGAACGGCGCTCAAGCAGCTCAAGGCCGAGGGCTGCACCATTGTGGCCACCCAGGCGGTCCATTCGACGCCGCTCAGCCGGATGGCCGACAAGTTCCTGATCCTCGGCGGCGGCACCCTGGAAGTGACGCGCGCCGAATCCTCCAAGAAGGCCGAACAGGCCGACGACGGCAGCGGGCTGAGGAGCGTGACGTGACATCCCCCGACGAGTCTTCCAGGACCGGCGCGGCGGCCATCGGGCCGCCCTTCGGAACCGGCCTGACCCTTTGCGGCTTCGCCATCATCCTGCTGTTCTGCAGCGCCTTCGCCGCCTGGTCGGCGCTTGCGCCCATCGAAGGCGCGGTGGTGGCGCCGGGCGTCGTGGCCGTCGAAAGCAACGTCCGCACCGTGCAGCACCTGGAAGGCGGGATCGTCGAGGCGATCCTTGTGCGCGAAGGGGACGTGGTCGAGGCGGGCGACCCCCTGATCCGGCTGGGCAACACCCATCCCGAGGCCGCGCTGAACGAGGTGCAGGCGCAGTATTTCGAGGCGCGCGCCACCGAGGCGCGGCTGGCGGCCGAGCGCGACGGGCGAGACCGGATCGAGTTTCCCGCCGATCTGCGCGACAAGGTGGGCGACCAGGCGGCGCAGGCGGCGATGGCGGGGCAGGAAAGCATCTTTGCCAGCCGCCGCTCGCTTCTGCGCGACCGGCTCGACATCCTCGCGCGCACCGAGAACGCCCTGACCAGCGAGATCGACGGCCTGCAGGGCCAGATCGACTCGGCCGAGCGCCAGCTTGCCCTGACCGCCGAGGAACTGGCCAGCGCCAGCCAGCTGATGGAGCGGGGGCTGATGGAAACGCCGCGCGTGCTTGCCCTGCGGCGGTCGCAGGCGGACCTGGAAGGCACCGTCAGCCAGCACCGGGCCGCCATCGGGGTTGCGCGCCAGCGCGTCGAGGAAGCGCGCCTGCGCATGGCGGAACTGAAGGCCACCATGGCCAACGAGGTCGAGGAGCAGCTGCGCGAAACGCGCGCGCGCGCCTATGAACTGGGCCAGCGCCTCGCGGCCGCGCAGGACATCCTGGAACGCACCACGATCCGCTCGCCCATTGCGGGAAAGGTGGTGGGTCTTGACGTGCACACCATCGGGGGCGTCATCGCCGCAGGCCAGCGGCTGCTCGACGTCGTGCCCCTGAACGACAAGCTGGTGGTGCAGGCCACCATCGATCCGCTGGACATCGACCAGGTCGCCGAGGGGCTGCCCGCGACGGTCTGGCTGTCGGCGGTGAACCGGCGCACGCAGAAGGGGATCGAGGGCCGGGTGCGCACCGTGTCGGCCGACCGCCTCACCGATCCTCGCACGGGCATGGCCTATTATCTCGCGCGGATCGAGATGGAGGCCGAGGCCGTCGAACGCGCCGCCGTGCCGCTGCAGGCCGGCATGAGCGCGGACGTGATGATCAAGACGGGTGCGCGCACGGCCTGGGACTACCTGTCGGCACCCATCCTTCGCAGCCTGAGCTTTGCCTTGCGGGAGAATTGATATGGACGACATACGGCCCACCCCTGTTCCCGGTCATCCCGGCGCGGCGCCGGGCGGCGGTTCCCTCAAGCCGGTGCGGTCGCGGATGCTGGCGGCGGGGAACACCCATTCCCGCAAGCCTGTCATCCGGATGGAGATCCGCCTGGACGACGGTTATCCCGAAACCCTTGCCCCCGAATGGCTGCACAAGGTCATGGCTGCCGTGCCGGTCCTGCCGCCAAGGGTCTTCGACTTCCCGAACTGGCAACTCGTGCGCGAGGCGCAGGCCCCCCTTCCGCTTGCCAGCGTTGTCGATCTTCTGGCCCTCCTGCTGCAGCGGTCGATGGGCTGGCCCGTCAGCTTCATGGTCGGCGCGCAGGTCACGCCCCCCCAGCGCCCGGAGACTCCAGGCGAGAAGCGGGTGGTCGCCGTCTTCGAGACCCGGCAGAAATCCGCGGGGCTGCTGGCGGGCAGGCTTGCCGTGGACCTGCTCGGCAGGCTGCGGAATGCAGGCGACGACGAGATCCGCGCCATTGTCGAGGAAGGCTTCCGCACCTTCCAGCGCCGCACCTCCAGCACGACGCCCCACCGCTTCGCGCTGTGGGTGGCTTCGCGCGCGATGCTGCGCGGCATTCCCTGGACGGCCCTGCCGGGGCAGGCCTTCGTGCGGCTCGGCCGGGGCCGGCAGGCCGAGCTGCTGCGCGGCCTCGACACCAGCCTCACTCCCTGCATCGCGGCGGGTTTCGCCAAGCGCAAGGAGATCGCCAGCGGCCTGCTGCGCGCGGCCGGCCTGCCGATCGCCAAGCAGCGCTATGCCCGCAGCCTCGAACGCGCCCTGGCCGGTGCGCACGAGATCGGATACCCCGTCGTCGTGAAGCCCAGGGACGGCAACGGCGGGCAGGGCGTTTCGGTGAACCTCAAGACCGACGAGGAGGTCGCCCGCGCCTTCCACCTGGCGACCGCGGTCTCGCCGGCGGTGGTGATCGAATCCCTCATCCGCGGCCCGACCTTCCGCCTGACGGTGATCGGCGGGCGCCTGTTCGGCGTGGTCGAGCGGCACCCGCCGCGCGTGCAGGGGGACGGCGAAAGCACGGTCGCCCAGCTCATCGCCGCCGAGAACGGGAACCCCGAGCGCCAGCCCACCTATATCGCCAGCATGAAGCCCATCGTCCTTGACGAGAACATGCTGGAAATGCTGGCCGAGCAGGGGCTGACCCCCGACAGCGTCCCCGAGGCGGGCCGCTGGGTGCTGCTGCGCAACGTGCCGAACCCGCCTTACGGCGACAAGACCGACGTGACCGACATCACCCACCCGTCCGTGCGGGCGATGGCCGAGCGCGTGGCCGCCGTGATGGGCATCCACGTCCTCGCCATCGACTTCGTCACCACCGACATCAGCCGGCCCTACGAGGAAACGGGCGGCGCCATCTGCGAGGTCAACACCTTCCCCGACCTCAGCGTCCATCTCAACATCCGGGAAGGCACGCCCCGCGACGCGGCGGATGCGGTGCTCGACCTGATCTATCCCCCCGGCAAGAGATGGGGCTTCCCCCTGATCGCGGTTCTGCGCGAGGACACCGACCCGGACGTGGAAAGCGCCATCCGCGCCGAATGGGAAGGCCGCGGCTACAAGGTGGGCATCGCCTCGGCCATCGCGGGCGGGGGCGCGCCGACGGCGGTCACGACGCAGGCCGACTTCGAGGAACGCCTGCGGGCGCTCGACCTCGACCCCGAGGCGGACCTGGGCATCGTGGTCCTGTCGGCCCGCCAGCTGGGGGACTGGGGACTGGGCCACGAGGCCGTGGACCTCGCCGTTGTCCCGGCCGGAGAGGCGGCAAGCACGGCGGCCCGGCGCGCGCGGCGGGCGCTGGAACGGGTGACGGGGGGCAGGACGCTGGCGCTCGACGATCCCGATCTCGCCCGGCGGACCTTCGAGACGCTTGAGCTGGGGCGCAAGCTGCGCGGCGCCAAGGCCCTGTCCCGGCCCGCCGAAGCCCCCCGCTCCGCGCCCGAGGCCCCTGCCGCGCCACCGAAGACGGGCGCGAAGGCGGCCAAGGCGGCCCTCATTCCCCACAGCGACCGCGACGTGAGGCGGGCGCGCAGCGGGCGCCTGCGCGCCGGAGAGCCCAGGGTGCTGGAAGCGGGCAACGTCCATGCGCGCCGGCCGGTGATCGAGCTTCCGCTTGTCGAAGGCCCCGAGATCGTCGTTACCGCCGCCACCGCGCAGGCCCTGGCCGGGATCCTTCCGCCGCTTTCGGGCCGGGTTCCCGACTTCGGGGGCTGGCGGCGGGTCACGACCGCCGCGGGGCCGGTGCCCGTGGCCGCCGTGGTCGAGGTGCTGGCGGTCGCGATGCAGCGCTATGCCGGCTGGCCCGTGCGCTTCTGTTCCTGGCAGCCCGACGAGGACCGCGAGGACGCGGACCCCGCCGGACAGGCGCAGGGGAACCCGGCGCTTGCCGTGTTCGAGATCGCCACGCCCGCCACGGGGCTTGCCACCGTGAAGATGGCGCTGGCGCTCGCCTCGGCGCTTCTGGACAACGAGGGACCCGAGGAGCTGCAGGCGAAGTTCCTGCAGTTCATGCACGAGCTGCGGCAGGAAACGGCGCAGGAACGCCCCCATGTGGACGGGCTCGAGATCGCCCGCGAGGCCACGCGGCGCGGCATCGGCTGGTCGGTGGTCGAGGGCTCGAACTTCCTCCGCCTCGGCTCGGGCCGCTTCGCCCAGATGGTCGGGGGGTCCGAGACGTCCAGATGCCTGTCGCTGGGGATCAAGCTGTCGGCAAGCAAGCGCGTCACCTCGGGGATCCTCGATGCCGCGGGGCTTCCGGTGCCCCGTCAGCGCCTCGCCCGGACCGAGGAGGAGGCGCTGGCCGCCGCCCGCGCCATCGGCTTTCCGCTGGTCGTCAAGCCCGCGTCAAGCCACAAGGGCCGGGCAGTGTCCGTGGGCATCACGGACGAGGCCGGAGTCCTGCTGGCCTTCGGGCGCACGCAGGCCATTTCGCCCGAGGCGATCGTCGAGTCCTTCATCCCGGGCGAGGAATACCGCATCCTCGTGGTGGGCGGGCGCTTCGCCGCCGCCACCAACCGCCGCCCCGCCCATGTCCGGGGCAACGGCTCCAGCACCGTGCGCACCCTTGTCGAGCGCGAGAACGCGCGCCCCGAACGCGACCGGCGGCTGGCCGGGCGCGCGACCGCGCTGGTCCCCATCGCGCTGGACGACGAGGTGGACGAGCTTCTGGCCGAGCAGGGGCTGACCCTGGACGCCGTGCCCGGGAACGGCCGCGTGGTGCTGCTGCGCCGCCAGTCCAACCACGCCATGGGCGGCGACACGCTGGATGCGACCGACGCCGTCCATCCCGAGATCCGCGCCATGGCCGAACGCGCCGCGACGCTTCTGGGGATCGACGTCTGCGGCGTCGATTTCATCACCACCGACATCACCAGGCCGCCCTGCGAGACCGGGGGCGCCATCTGCGAGGTCAACACGCGCCCCGGCCTCAAGCTTCACTACGGGGTGTCCGAGGGCAAGCCGCGCAATGTCGCGGGCAACGTGCTGGACATGCTTTTCCCCGAAGGCACGCCCCACCGCTGCCCGGTCGTGGTCCTTGCGGGAAACAGCGAGGAGAACGCGGCCCTGATCAGGGCCGCCGAAAAGGCCGCCGCCCAAGCCGGGCGGATGCTCGGGGTTCTGGGCGCCGGGGAGGACGGGGATCTGGCCCCGACGACGCGGCGGCTGAAGACCATGACCGCGATCTCCTGGGACAACGAGCTGGACGCCGTCCTGGTCTGCGCCCCGGCGGTCGGCGTGGCCGGACAGGGCCTGGGGCTTGAACGGATCGATCTGGCGATCCTGCCCGGCGCGATGGACGACCCGGTGCTGGCGGCGGCGCGCAAGGCCTTGGCGCGGATGTCGGGCAACCGGGTTCTTCAGCCGGACGACCCTGCCGCCCGCAAGAGGGTTCTGGCGGCGCTGCGCCTGTCCACGCCCGCCAGGGCCCAGCCTGCGAAGGCCGAGGCACGCCCGGCCTCTGCCGCTCCCGCCAGGGCCGAGAAGCGGCCGGAGCCTGCGCCGGCTGCGGTGCCCGACGCCGCCTCTGCCGTGCCCCTGCCGTCCGAGGTGCTGCGCCCCCGCGCGGCCAACGCCACGGTCCTGCTGGTCGGCGACATCGGCTTTGGAGAGCCGTTCCTGCACCTGCCGCGCGCGGCGGGCCTGATGCGCCTTCTGGACGAGCACGGCTACGAGCATTCGACGGCCAGGCTGGGGCGCCTGCTGTCCTCGGCCGACCTGGTCATCGGCAATCTCGAGGCGCCGCTGTCGTCGCGTCCGGACAGCGCCCTGCGGGGACGCAAGAAGAACCTCGGCTGGTCGGACCCCGAGCGCACGGTCGAGGCCCTGCGGCAGGCGGGGGTCCATGCCGTCTCGGTGGCCAACAACCACGCGCTGGATTGCGGCGTGACCGGCCTTGGCGAAACGCTTGCGCGGCTTGACGCGGCGGGGATCGCCAGCTTCGGGGCGGGGCCCGACCTTGCCGCCGCCGACAAGCCGCTGATCCGGCGCTTCGTGGTGGGCGGGCAGGAACGCAGCCTTGTCGTCTTCGGCGGCTTCGAGCACCGCGACCGCTACGAAAGCCGCTACCGCTGGTATGCCCGTCCCGGCGCGCCGGGCGTCAGCCGGCAGTCGGCCGAGCGGATCGGCGCAAGGATCGCCTTTCTGCGCGACCACCTGCCCGCGCCGCTTTTCGTGGCCTATCCGCATTGGGGCGAGGATTACACCGAGGTCAGCGACGCGCAGCGCGACGAGGCCGCGCGGCTGGTCGAGGCGGGGGTCGATCTTGTCGTGGGCCACGGCTCTCATGCCGCCCAGTCCGTCGAGATGGTGGACGGACGGCCGGTCGTCTTCGGGCTTGGCAACTTCGTCTGGAACGCCCCCGGCCGCTACGGCAGGTTCGGCGCGCCCCCCTACAGCCTGGCCGCGGCCCTGGTGTTCCAGGGCAAGCGCAGCGGCGGGGGAACCGCGCTGCGGCTTTACCCGCTGATGACCGACAACACCGTCACGAACTTCCAGAGCCGCCTGGTCACGAAGGACGAGTTCAAGGAGGCGGTGGCCGTCCTGACGGGCGGCCTCGAGGCGCCCGCAAGGGAGCGGTCGGACAAGGCGGGCCCCTGCCTCGAGATCAGGCTGGAGGATCGCGCAGAGGCCCCTGCCGCCACGATGTCCGCCGGCCTCCGGCAGGCAGGGCCGGCCCCCCTGGCGGGGAACCCGATGCTGGCCGGGCCGCGCTGAACCCGCGGTCCGTTGGCGCGGCCATGATGGGTCCGCATGGCGGGGACCGGGTTTCGCGCCCGAGAGCAGCGGCCCGGCAAGGAAAAGGACCCGGGTTTCACACCGGGCCCTTGCGGCAAGAAAGCGGGCGGCGGGACACGGCCCTGCCGCCCCGGTCACCGTCAGGCGACGGTCAGAGCAGGAAGTCGTCGGCGGTCAGGTGGTGGATGCCCTCGATCCGCCCCTTGGCCTCGTAGGTGACGTCCTGGTCGGTGTTGAGGTAGATATAGGTGTCGCCGTCGTGATGGCGCACCCGGATCTCGGCTCCCCCGGTCGTGAAGGCGTCCGGGCCCACCAGCCCCAGGAACTCGAAGTCCTGGTTGCCGCTGCGCGTCACGTTGGCGTCGATGTCGCGGAAGTCGAACACGTCGCCATCCTTGTAATCCGTGACGACCTCGCCGTGCCAGTCCGAGGCCTCGTCATAGTCATGGTCCTTGCCGGGCTGGGTCGGCGCCGGGGCAGGGGCCTTGGACGGAGAGCCGTTTCCGCCCGTGCGCCCGTCGTAGGCGTCCTGGAACTCGGGCGCGTTCAGCATGTTGCCCTCGGAATGGGCCACGCCCTTGGCGACGACCAGTTCCCAGTTGAACTCCCAGCCTTTCGACTCGGCCAGTTCCTTGGCCTCGTTATAGACGAACTCGGCGCGTTCGAGCCGGTGGTCGCCCTGCCGCATGGCGGCGGAACCGGACGACAGTTCGGGGGCGTTCGGGTCGTTGTCCTTCGAGCCCGCGTAGATCGTGATCGGGTCCGCCAGGTAGTCCTTGAGATAGGCTTCCTGTTCGGACGCGGACAGCCCGCCGCCGAAGCCGTAGGGCATCTTCTCGGTCAGGCTGGCGCGGACATGGGTGGACGGGTTGGTGATGATCATCTTGTCGAAGATGTCGGGGCCGAAGGCGGCAACCCGGCTGAGGAACTGCCCGCCGGCCGAGTGGCCAAAGGCGATCGTCTCGACGTCGGGGTCGTTGCCGACCTTGGCATGGGCCCATTCGGCGATGTCGTCCACAAGGGAAACGGTCCAGTCGTCCTTCGGCAGAAGCTTGCCGCTGGACGAGACCATCCCGCCCCGCTGGTATTCCGACGACGAGAAGTCGCTGGCCGAGAAGCGCGGCGCGACCACGTAAAGCCCGTATTCGTTGGCCATGCGGATCGAGGCGTCGCGCGCGCCTTCGGCATTGCGGCCGGAACCGTGGAAGTTCAGCAGGACGCCGTTGATCTCGCCGGCGGGGCGGTAGGTGAACGTCTGCAGGGTCGTTCCGCCGTAGTTGACGGACAGTGACTGTTCGCCCACAGGAGCGGGGGGCAGGTTCAGTGCCATATTGTCGTGATCCTTCGAACCTTCTGGAGCAGGGAACCCCGGGGCTCCACCTTGCTCTTTCGCATCAAGCCAGGCCTCGGCCGGAGGTGGCCGGGAGGTGGCGGAAGGGGGTTTAGAACAGGTTCCGTCCGGGACACAACCTGTGATTGAGTCAGACCAGCCCTGCAGTGAGGTCAAGAAAACGACAGCGTTCGTGAGCGAGCCACCAGGCGGGCGGCAGCCGGGCCGCGCGTGGCGGCGCCCGTCCGGCTTTGGAAGGGACCGGGTGTTTTCAGCGGGCCTGCATGTCCGGCAGGACTGTCGAGGGCAGGCTGCGGGCCGCCTTCGGGGCGGGCAGGGACGCAGGCCCTGACGCCTTCAGGTCCCGGTCGCGCCCGTCACGGCCGTCCTTCGCCGGGCGGCCTTTCTTCCGCAGGGATCATGCGGACCATGTCCGAGGGCGTGCTTTCCGCGCCCCCGGCCCCGATCGCGGTCACGCGCCAGGCGCCGACCCGGAAGGGCAGGATCAGGCCGGGAACCATTGTTTCCTGCGCGGGCAGGGCCTGGCCGGCGAGGCCCCTGACCTCGACCCGGAAGCGGACCGGGGCCGCGCCTATCGGGACATGCCAGATCATCTCGCTGGCACCATTGTCCAGCCGTGCCTGGAAGATCGGCACGGGTGTGTCCGGCGGTCCGGCGGCGGCCTCGGCGGTCAGGTCCTGCATCCGCTGCCGCGCCGCGGGCAGGGGGGCCGCCGCCGCATACCACAGCCGGGCCAGGCCGGGGTTCAGCCCGGCGCCGGCTGCGGTTTCGTGCAACTGCCCCAGGTAATAGGCCGCGCGGCCCTGCCCGCGAAGCGCCGCGCGGGCATAGGCGAGCGCCGCCCCGGCAGGATCGCGGGTCTCGACCTCCAGCGCCTGCCGCATCAGGGCCGCGACGGTGGGGTCCGGGGTGACGGTGACCGGCGCAAGCCCCGGTTCGGGCCGGGGCGCGGCCCGTGCCACGGCGACGTTGGCTGCGGGAAGGGCCAGCCCCTTTGCCACATGGGCAGGCCCGTGTGACGCTTGCAGCCACAGGAAGGCCGCACCCACGGCGGCGGCTGCCGCCGCAACCGGCATCCACAAGCCCCGGCGCCGGGCGGGTCCGGGCGACAGCGGAAGGGGATAAGGGGCGGGCAGGGGGCGGGGCGCTCCGGCGCCTGCGTCCGGCAGAGGGGACGCGCCGCGGTCGGCCGGGGCGGCCTCTCCCTTTGTCCGTTCCTGGGGCTGTTCGGCGACGGGCTCGGGCCCTGCGGCAACCGGCAAGGCGGGATGATCCGCATCTTCGGCAACAGCAGCGGAGGGGACAAGCCGCGGCAGAGGCGCGACTTGCGGCAATGCCGCCTCCTCCGGCTCGCCCGCATGGCCCGCCATGCCGGTCGCGGTCGCCTCCTCCAGCACCGAGCGGACCCAGCCGGCCTCAAGCCGTGACAGGCCCTGTGCGGCTGCGGCCTTCAGGCAATGTTCGGCCATGATGTTGATCGACCGGGGCACGCCCTGGCTGAAGTCATGCAGCACCTGCATCGCGCCCGGGTCGAACAGGGGCGTCCGCCGGCCCGCCTGCGCCAGCCGGTGCGCGACATAGGCGGCGGTTTCCGCTTCGTCGAAGGGGGGCAGCGAGGCCCGCTCGGCCTCCCGCGGGCGCAGGTCCTGCAGCTCGGGCGCGTCCAGCAGGGCCAGCAGCCCGGGCCGGCCGACCAGCAGCAGCGTCAGGGCGCCGTCGCGCGCAGTGCCGCCGGTCAGCGCGGCCAGGGCGGACAGGCTTGCGGGGTCCAGCGCCTGCGCCTCGTCCACCACCAGCAGGACAAACCCGTTGCTCGCCCGGATCGTCGCGGAAAACCGGCGGATCTGCCGGGCCGCCATGTCCGGCCCGCCCCCCTGATCGGGCAGGTCCAGCGCGCGGCACGCCTGCGCAAGGATGCCGCCGCTTTCGGGCAGGGGGGCCGGAACAAGCCCGATGACCCATTCGCTGCCGTAGCGGTCCGGCAGCAGGTTCAGAAGCGTCGTCTTGCCGGTCCCCGCCGCGCCCGTCAGGACCAGGATGCGGGCATGGGCGCCGGCCCCGTCCTCGATCCAGTCGATCACGCGCTGGCGGGCGGCCGAGCCGTGGAAAAGCCCTGCCTCGGGCCCGGGGCCGAACGGCGCCTTCTGCAGACCGAAGCGATCGAGATGGATCACGGACATGACCCGACCGATGTTGCCGATCCGGGGCAGCCACGCAAGCGGCGCCTTCTGCCGGGCCGGTCCGGGATGTTCGGGGGCGCCGGTTTCTCCTCGCCCGGCGCGCCCACGCAAACACCGGTTGTGATCGCGTGGCAGGTGCTGTCCATATGGGCGGGACGCGGGGTTCAGCGGGGCCGGGATGAGCAGCGGGGATGCGGAAGTCGTCAGCGCCCGGGGGATCGTCAAGGCCTTCCCCTCGGCGGCGGGGCCGGTGGCCGTCCTGAACGGCGTGGACCTGGCGCTGCGCGGGGGCGACAGCCTTGCCGTCACGGGCGAATCCGGCAGCGGGAAAAGCACGCTGCTGCACCTGATCGGCGGGCTCGACGTGGCGGACGGCGGCGCGCTGGCGGTGCTGGGAACCGACCTGCGCACCGCCGACGACCGGACCCGCGCGGCGCTGCGACGCGAGCGGATCGGGATGGTCTTCCAGCAGTTCAACCTGATCCCCTCGCTGACGGTGGCGGCGAACCTTTCCTTTCAGGCCCGGCTGGCGGGCCGCCACGATCCCGCCCGCGTGACCGCGCTGGCCGGGGCGCTGGGGCTGTCGCAGCTGATGGGCCGCTACCCGGAACAGCTTTCGGGCGGCCAGCAGCAGCGGGTCGCCATCGGCCGCGCGCTGGCGGGCCAGCCGCCGCTGGTGCTGGCCGACGAACCCACCGGCAACCTCGACGAGGCCACCGGCGATGCGGTGGCCGCACTGATGCTGGATCTGGTGCGCCAGCAGGGCACGACGCTGGTGCTGGTGACCCATTCGCTGCGGCTCGCGGCATTGTGTGACCGCCGGGTGCATCTTCATGCGGGACGGCTCGAATGACCCGGCGCTGGCGCCTCGTGCTGGCGGCGCTAATGTCGCACTGGCGCAGGCGGCCCTTGCAACTCGCCATGCTGCTGGCGGGGATCATGCTGGCGACCGCGCTCTGGTCCGGGGTGCAGGCCGTGAACGCCGAGGCGCGGGCGAGCTATGCCGAGGCCGCCGACCGCCTGGGCACCGGGGCGCTGGACCGGCTGGAGCCTGCGCCCGGCGCGGTCCTGACGACGGCCGATTTCGTCGCCCTGCGGCGCGCGGGCTGGATCGTCTCGCCGCTGGTCGAGGGGCGGCTGCGGGTGGGCGAGGGCCGCGTGGCCGTGCTGGGGATCGAGCCCGCGTCCCGCGTAGCGCTCGGCCCCGTGGGCGCCGCCGCGGTGGCCGAGGGCGACCTGCTGGCCTTCATCACCCCGCCGGGTCTCGGCTTCGCGGATGCGGAGGTTATACGGCAACTCGACGGGGCGGATCTCGGCGGCCTGACCGTTTTGCCGCGCGAGGGCCTGCCGCCCGACACGCTGGTCGTGGACGTGGGGATCGCGCAACGGCTGCTGAACGCGGGCGACCGGCTGACGGCGCTGGTCCTGGCCCCCGAGCAGCCGCAGGGGCTGGCGCCGCTGGCCGAGATCGCGCCGCATCTGTTGCGGAAGGCCCCGCAGGACCGCGCCGATCCGGCGGCGCTGACGGGCAGCTTCCATCTGAACCTCACGGCCTTCGCGCTTTTGTCCTTCATCGTGGGTCTGTTCATCACCCAGTCCGCCGTTGGCCTCGCCTTCGAGCAGCGGCGGCAGGTGGTCCGCACCCTGCGCGCCCTTGGCGTGCCGCTGGCCGAGGTGCTGGGGGTGATGGCGGCCGAGCTTGCGATCCTCGCGCTGGTCGCGGGGCTTGCGGGCATCCTGCTGGGGTGGGCGGTGGCGGCGGCGCTGATGCCCGGGGTGGCCGCGACGCTGTCGGGCCTTTACGGGGCCGAGGTTTCGGGCGCGCTTGCCCTGCGGCCCGTCTGGGTGCTGTCGGGTCTGGGCATGGCGCTGGCGGGCGCGGGCCTCGCGGGCGCGCGGGGGCTGCTGCGCACCGCGCGGATGCCGCTGCTGGCGGCGGGACAGGCGCGCCCCTGGGCCGTGGCCGCCGCGCGCGGGCTGCGGCGGCAGGTGCTGGGGGCCGGGGCCCTGGCGCTGGCGCTGCCGCTGTGCCTCGCCTGGGGCGGGCTGGTCGGGGGCTTTGCCGCCCTCGCCTGCGGGCTGCTGGCGGCGGCGCTGCTGCTGCCGGTGGTGCTGGACGCGTCCTTGCGCTGGTTGGCTCGGCGGGTGCGCGGCGTGCTGGCGCAGTGGTTCGTGGCCGACACGCGCCAGCAGTCGGGCGGGCTGTCCTTGGCGCTGATGGCGCTGATGCTGGCGCTGGCGGCCAATATCGGCGTAGGCACCATGGTCGGCAGCTTCCGCAGCACCTTCGTGGGCTGGCTGGACCAGCGCCTCGTGGCCGAGCTTTACGTCAACGCCCGCACCGGGCCCGAGGCCGAAGCGATCCGCGACTGGCTCGCCCCGCAGGTGGACGCCATCCTGCCGATCTTCAGCGCCGAGGCCCCCCTGCGCGGCCAGCCCGGCCGGGTCTTCGGGGTCGTGGACCATCCGACCTATCGCGACCACTGGCCGATCCTGCGCGCCCGCCCCAGCGCTTGGGACGAGGTGGCGCAGGGCAGGGGGGTGCTGGTCAACGAACAACTCTACCGCCGTGCCGGGCTGGCCTTGGGCGACAGCCTCGAGCTGCCCGGCGGCGCGCTGCCGGTGGTCGGCGTCTATTCCGACTATGGCAACCCCAGCCCGCAGGCGATCATCGGGCAGGACCTGTTCGACGAACGCTTCCCCGAGGCGCCGCGCCTGAACCAGGCGGTCCGCGTGGACCCCGACCGCGCGGCAGCGCTGGCCGAGGCGCTGCGGGACCGCTTTGACCTGCCCGGCAGCGCCGTGACCGACCAGGCCCAGGTCAAGGCCGTGTCCCTGCGGATCTTCGAACGGACCTTCGCCGTCACCGCCGCGCTGAACGTCCTGACCCTGGGCGTGGCGGGGATCGCGCTGCTGACGGGGCTGCTGACGCTGGCCTCGATGCGGCTGCCGCAGCTTGCGCCGGTCTGGGCCGCCGGGCTGACGCGGCGGCGGCTGGCGCGGCTGGAGCTTACCCGGACGCTGGCGCTGGCGGCGGCGACGGCGCTTTATGCGGTGCCGGTGGGCCTGGGCCTCGCCTGGATGCTGCTGGCGGTGATCAACGTCGAGGCCTTCGGCTGGCGGCTGCCCATGCGGGTCTCGCCCGATCTGATCGTGCGCCTCGGGGTCGCGGCGCTGCTGACGGCGCTGGCGGCGGGGGCGCTGCCGGCGCTGCGGCTGGCGCGCATCACGCCGTCGCAACTGCTGAGGGTCTTTGCCGATGAACGCTAGGAGGTGGCTGATCCTGCTGGCCCTCGCCGCCCTGCCCGCCTGGGGGCAGGAGGAGGGCTTCGCGGGCCTCGGCTCGGATGTCGAGGGCTTCGCCCTGCCTGATCCCGCCCGCGCCCTTGTCTTTCCGCGCGACCACGGCGCGCACCAGGATTTCCACATCGAGTGGTGGTATCTGACCGCCAGCCTGCGCGGCGCGGACGGGCGCGACTACGGGGCGCAGTGGACGCTGTTCCGCTCGGCGCTGTCGCCCGAGGAAACCGGCGCGGGCTGGTCCGCCCCGCAGGTCTGGATGGCCCATGCCGCCGTGACCACGCCCGAAAGCCACCACGTCGCGGAACGCTTTGCCCGGGGCGGCATCGGGCAGGCGGGCGTGACGCCTGAGCCCTTCGCCGCCTGGATCGACGACTGGTCGATGCGGGCCACGGGTGGCGCCGAGGGTCTCGACCGGCTGGAGATCGCGGCGCGCGGGGGCGACTTCTCCTATGCCTTGACCGCGAAGGCCGAGGGTCCGCTCGTCCTGCACGGGCAGAACGGCTATTCGGTCAAGGGGCAGGGGGGGCAGGCGAGCCATTACTACAGCCAGCCCTTCTACCGCGTCTCGGGCCGCCTTTCCCTGCCTGAAGGGGCGGTCGACGTCACCGGCCACGCCTGGCTCGACCGCGAATGGTCCTCGCAGCCCCTGGACCGCAGCCAGAGCGGCTGGGACTGGTTCGCCATGCATCTCGACGACGGCCGCAAGCTGATGGTCGCGCAGGTGCGGGGAAATCGGCCCTTCCTTTTCGGCAGCCTGATCGGGGCAGATGGGCAGGTGCAGACGCTGGACGGCGGCGACATCGCCCTGCGCCCCGGCCGGGGCACGCCGCCGGTGTCATGGAGGGTGGAGCTTCCCGGCGAGGAACTGGCGCTGGCCGTCGAGGCCGTGAATCCCGCCAGCCGCATGACGACCTCGGTGCCCTACTGGGAAGGCCCCGTGCGCGTCACCGGCAGCGTCACCGGGCGCGGCTACCTTGAAATGACGGGATATCCCCTGGACTGACGCGCCCGGCCGGCCGCGCAGCCCGGCTTATCCTGTGACATGTGATCACAAATGGAACGATCCCCTTTTCCTCCGGTTGAGGCGGAAGTGGACAAGCACAGGGGGCCAGGACCACAGTGACGCACGACCGTTTCCCGCCCCCGCATTCACACCGCCGCGCTTTCTGACATGAGGGCCGACAGCCGACTGACCGCGCCAGCCGCAGACAGCCGCGCGCGTCCCGAAACCATGACGCCGGCCGCCTGGAGCCGGGGGCGTGAGGCCGCAAGGACATGCAACGCGACCCCGCCCCTGCTCACGCGCGCCGAGCGTGAGGTCGCGCGACGCTCGCCCTTGTTCGCGGATCATCCGGGCAGGGTCGAAGCCCGGCTGCTGGAAGGCGCGCGCGTGCAGGTTCTCTGCCCGGGCCGGGTCATCTTCCAGCAGGACACGCCGCCCGAGGCGGTGTTCGTCGTGCTGGAAGGCTGGATCAAGCTTTACCGCCTTGCGTCCTGCGGGGCCGAGGCGGTGGTCGCCACGCTGGGAGAAGGCCAGAGCTTCGGCGAGGCGGCGGCCCTGTGCGACAAGCCCTGGCCCGTTTCGGCCGAAACCGTCAGCCGGGCGCGGCTGCTGCGGCTGGACGCCTGCCACCTCCGCCGGCTGCTGCACTCGGATCCGGGGCTGGCGACCGCGATGCTGGCGCCGGCCTTCGTGCACATGGAGCGGCTCGTCGCCCATGTCGAGGAACTGAAGGCGCATACGGGCGTGCAGCGGGTCGCGGGACTCCTGCTGAACCTGGCCGCCGGGTGCGAGGGCGGATGCTCGGTGGCACTGCCCTACAGCAAGGCGCTGCTTGCGGCGCAACTGGGAATGAAGCCCGAAACCCTGTCGCGCGCGCTGGCCAAGCTGCGCTGCCACGGCGTGCGGTCGGACGCCACGCTGGTGCATATCGACGACCCCGACCGCCTGCGCGCCCTGATGGCCGAGAAGGAAGACTGAGGCCGCCCGCGGGGCGCCGGGCCGGCCGGGGTCAGGCGCCCCGGTGCTTCGGCACCAGCGCAAGGCCCCCGATGCCCGAGGCGAAGATCACGGCAAGGCCAAGCAGCGCAAGCGGCTCGGGCCAGTCGCCGAAGACCAGGAAGCCGATGGCGGTGGCGGCGATCAGCTGGAAATAGATCAAGGGCGCGGAGACCGTCGCCGGGGTCGTCCGGCTGACCAGCACTAGCAGGTAGTTCCCGAAGGCCGAGGCGAGCGAGCTGACGATCACCAGCCCCCAGGTCCCCGCATCGGCGCTGGCGGGGAGGCTGACCACCCCGGCGGGCAGCAGCAGGATCGCCCCGATCACCAGTTGCGAGCCCAGCAGGAAAGGCGCGGGATGGACCGCCGCCAGCCAGCGCGTCGCGGCAAGGTAGGACCCGTAGAAGGCCCCGGCCATCAGAGCGAAGATCATGCCCGTGCCCATCTGGCCGCCCGGCCGGACCACCAGCAGCACGCCCGCAAATCCCAGGGCCAGCATCACCGTGCGCGCCCAGGACACCCGTTCGCCCAGAAACAGGGCCGAGATCGCATAGGCCACGATGGGGCCGACGAAGAAGGCCCCGAAGACATTGGCGATGGGCTCGGTCCGCAGGGCCGTCAGGATCGAGGCGATGCCGCCCACGATCAGCGCCGCCCGCAGGACCAGCCGCCAGTCCAGAAGGCTGCGCAGGTTCGAAGGCCGCAGCCCCAGCACGCCCGCCAGCACCAGCGCCGCCAGCGCGAAGCGCGACCAGGCCACGAACAGCGGCTGCACCCCCGCCCCGGTCAGCAGCTTGCCGGCCGTGTCGCCGCAGACGATCGCCGTGGTGGCAAGGGCGACAAGGCCAAGGACGGTCAGGGGCGCATGGGCCTGCATCGGCAACTTCCTTCGGTCCGCAGGGGGCCTTCCCGCCCCGGTCAGGGAAGCGGGATGATGAGGCCCGGAAGATTTCGGGTTTACGGGCGGCTCCAACGGACCCGCCTTCCCCGGATAGCCCGCCCGGCAGGAATGATGAAGCCCGCCGGGCAGGATGCCGCCATGCCCGGCGGGCATCGCTTCAGGACCGCCGCGTGCCGCCGATGCCGGGGTTGAAGCGGGCAAGGGGGTCGAGGCCCTCGTAGAAGGCGGCAAGCTGGGGCTTGGCGTGGTAAAGATGGCCCATGTTGTGCTCGGCCGGGTATTCGGCGCCCTCGTCATCCAGCATCGCCAGCATGGCCTTCTTGAAGGCCGCGGGATCGGCGCCCTTCTTCAGGACATAGTCCAGGTGAAAGACGTGGCACAGGAAATGCCCGTAGGAGAGGGTCGCCGCCACCTTGTCCGCCCAGTCCGGCGGCACCGGCTTGATCCAGTCGCGGTCGTTGCGGCGCAGCGCCACGTCCAGCGCGACCAGCCCGCCCGTGCGGCGGCGGTTCATCGCCTCAAAGCGGACGGCCGCGCCCGCCACGGCAAAGCGATGCAGCAGCGCCTTGGACCCCTCGGCCGCCGTGCAGCGGAACCAGCCCTCGGGGCCGACCGTCTCGTCCAGGATGCGCTCGGCCGCATCGGCGGGCGTTTCCACCTTCAGGATCAGGTGATGTTCGTAGCGGTCGCGGAAGTCGCGCATCCGGCGGGGCAGGCGGCCCGGCGCGAGATGGCCCGCGAATTGCAGGACGCGGTCGCTGAGATCCGCCCCCAGCGGCAGCTTGCGCAGCCGCGCGTCGGCCCAGCCCTTGACCGCGAACATCACGGGCATCCGGGCGGTCCCGAACCATTCGATGAACAGCCGCGTGTCGCGTCCGAAGCGGGCGGCCATGTCCCAGGCCTCGCGGTGGATGTATTCGCCCACGATGGGCAGCGGGTCGAGTTCGGTCAGCAGCCGGCGGCGCAGCGTGGCCAGCGCCGCCGCGTCATTGGTCCCGACGTAAAGCACCTCGGTCGCGGCGGGGCGGGGAAAGCTGTCCAGCCGCACCGCGAAGACCGCGAGCCGCCCGGCGCAGCCCGAGGCCTCGTGCAGCCGCCCCGGATCGGCGTTGAAGCGGCCCGGCGTGTCCGCGTCCACGTCGCGCACCCGGTCCATGTAGCCGTGGTCCGAGGCCGCGCCCGCCTGCGTGTCCACGTCGCCCGGCCCGATCTCGCCCGCGTCCAGGCGGCGCAGGATCTCCTCGGGGTCGTTCCCCAAGTGCAGGCCGAGGTTGTTGACCAGCCGCAGCGTGCCGTCCGCCTCAAGGCGCGCGAACAGCGCCAGTTCCGTGTAGGCGGGGCCCCGCCTGACAAGCGCCCCGCCCGAGTTGTTGCACACCCCGCCCACGACCGAGGCCCCGAGGCAGCTTGAGCCGATCACCGAATGGGGATCGCGCCCCATGGGGTCGAGCAGCCGTTCCAGCCCGTAAAGCGTGGCGCCCGCGTGGCAGACGACCTGCTCGCCGTCCAGGATCGGATCGATCCGCGACAGCCGCAGCGTGTTGAGGATCACCACCGGGCGGCCATAGGTGCCTTTCGGCGTCGAGCCCTCGGTCAGCCCGGTGTTGGCGGCCTGCGCGATCACGATGCGGCCCGCCTCCACGCACAACCGCAGGACGCGCCACATCTCGACCAGGGTGCCGGGGCGGACCACGGCCTCGGCCTCGCCCCCGCCCGAGCGGTAGCCCATGCGGAAGCGTTCGGTGTCGCGGGGCCGCGTCAGGACATGGGCCGCGCCCACGACGCCGCGCAGGGCGTCGAGGAACTCCGGCGCGGGGGCGACGGCCGCCAGAGGGATCGTGTCGTGGTGGGAATGCTGCGTCATGGGCCTCGGGCTCCAGGCAGGGGAAAGGGTGGCCTCAGGGGCCGACCAGAAGGACGTGCAGGAAGCCGGGGCCATGGGCGCCCCGGACATAGCTGCCCTCAATGTCGGTGGTGCCGCTGGGGCCGGTGATCAGGATGGCGTTGCGCGGGGGCTCGGCCCCCTGCACCGCGGCGGCATAGTCTTCCAGATAGGGCAGCAGGCGGTCGCGCCGCAGGACGACGACGTGATGCAGCGGCAGGAAGGCCAGCAGGACCGGGTTGTCCGCCCCCGAATGGATCACCAGCGACCCGCTTTCGGCGATGCCCCAAAGCGCGAGGCCGAGGCCCACGGGCTCGTCCGGGGCAAGGGACGGATGGGTGGCGATGCCGTCCCAGTTCAGCACCGCCAGTTCCGCCGCGGGCTGCAGGGCGAGGGCCGGGGGCAGGCCCTGTGCGTCAAGATAGCGGCGCAGGGCGGCGGGGACGGCGGCCATGTCGGGGACGTGGTCGATGGTGGTGCCAAGGGCCGTGGCCTTCAGCGCGAAGGCCTCGGCCAAGTCGGGCGCCGCGAGGCGCGGGCGCGTGGCCCGGGGGTTCTCCAGCAGGGCGGCGGCCTCGGCGGCGATGGCCTGCGGCGCGGCCCGGCGGGGGCCGAGGCTGTCGCGGATGGCCGCGAAGATACGCTCGCGCGAGGTCATTTGCGCGCCTCCCGCCCGGCCTGCTCGGCCCGGTACTGTTCCATGAAGGTCCGGCCCGCCGGGCGCGGCATGTCGCGATAGGCGGTCCAGCCCCTGGCCAGCGGCAGGCTGCGGACCCAGCCCCCCCGCCCCATCAGCCGCAGCGCGCGCACGCCGATGCGGCTGGCGAGCCGATACAGCCGCGGCCGCCGTGCGACCATGGCCCAGAGCCCGAGACCCGCGCGGAGGCTTCCCGGCTCCAGCCGCTCGCGCCAGCTTCGCGTCCGCCAGGCGCGCAGCAGGGTGGGCAGGGGGATGCCGACGGGGCAGACCTCGGCGCAGCGGCCGTTCATGGTGCAGGCATGCGCCAGATCGCGCGACTGCGCGAGGCCGTCCAGCACCGGGGTCAGCACCGCGCCCATGGGACCGGGATAGGTGCCGCCATAGGCGTGCCCGCCGATCTGGCGGTAGACGACGCAGTGGTTCATGCAGGCGCCGCAGCGGATGCAGCGCAGCATGGCGCGGAACTCGTCGCCCAGCATCCGCGTGCGGCCGTTGTCCACCAGGACGATGTGCATTTCCTCGGGGCCGTCGGCGTCGCCTTGGCGCTTCGGCCCGTGGTGGAAGGTCGTGTACTGCGTCATCTCGCCGCCCGTGGCGGACCGCACCAGCAGCCGCAGCAGCGCGAAGGCATGGGCGGTCGAGGGCACCAGCTTCTCGATCCCCGCCGTCACGATATGGATGCGGGGCGGCGTGGTGGTCAGCTCGGCGTTGCCCTCGTTGGTGACGGTGCAGGTGGCGCCGGTGTCCGCGACCAGGAAGTTCGCCCCCGAGATGCCGATGTCGGCGCCCAGGAACTTGGCGCGCAGCTCGCGCCGGGCGCTTTGCACCATGGTCGCGGGGTCCTCGGCGGCGGGCGGCGGGGTGTGGCCCACCTTGAAAAGCTGCGCCACCTGCTCGCGCGTGCGGTGCATGGCGGGCCAGACGATATGCGAGGGCCGTTCGCCCGCAAGCTGGATGATGTGCTCGGCGAGGTCCGTTTCCACCCGCTCGATGCCCGCGTCGGCCAGCGCGTGGGGCAGGCCGATCTCCTCGCCCAGCATGGACTTGGACCGCGTGACCAGCTTGGCCTTGGCATCAAGGCAGATGCGGGTGACGATGGCCCGCGCCTCGGCGTCGTCGGCGGCCCAGTGGACCTTGGCCCCTGCGGCGGTGGCGTTGCGCTCGAACATCTCGAGGTAATGGTCGAGATGGGCGATGACGTGGTCCTTGATCGCCTTGCCGCGGGCGCGGGCGGCTTCGAACTCGGGGAAGGCGGCGACGGCCAGGGCGCGCTTGCGCTCGGCATTGCCGGTGGTGCGGTCGATGGCGATCTTCAGCGCCCCGTCGGCGAGTGCCGCGGCGGCGCGTTCCTTGAAGGCAAGCTGCGGGGCGTCCATGGGTTCAGCCCTCCTCGCCGATGGCGGGGCCGTCGGCACGGCCCGCCAGCACCTCGATGGTGTGGAAGCAACGGGTGGCGGCGCCGCGCCGGTGCAACTTGCCCGCCATGTTCATCAGGCAGCCGAGATCGCCCGCCAGCAGCAGATCGGCCCCCGTCCGTTCGACGGCCATCGCCTTGTCGGTCGTGATCGCGTCCGAGATCCGGGGGTATTTCACGCAAAAGGTGCCGCCGAAGCCGCAGCAGACGTCGTTGCCCTCGAGCGGGCGCATTTCCAGCCCCTCGACCTCGGCCAGCAGCGCGCGGGGCTGGGCGGCAACGCCGAGTTCCCGCAGGCCCGCGCAGCTGTCGTGATAGGTGGCCGTCGTCTCAAGGCGGCGGCCTTGGGGGCGGTACCCCATGACATCCACCAGGAAGCTGGTGATCTCGTGCGTCTTCGCGGCCAGGGCGCGGGCGCGTCCGGCCCAGCCGGGATCGCCGGCCAGAAGCTCGGGGTAGGCATGGACCATGGTGCCCGCGCAGGAGCCCGAGGGCAGCACGATGTAATCGAAGCCCTCGAAGGCGGCGATGGTCTGGCGGGCGAGCGCCGCCGCGTCGCGGTCGTCGCCGCTGTTCAGCGCGGGCTGGCCGCAGCAGGTCTGGGCCTGCGGCACCTCGACGGCGCAGCCGGCCTCTTCCAGCAGCTGGAGGGCGGCAAAGCCGATCCCGGGCCGGATCGCATCGACAAGGCAGGTCACGAAAAGGCCGACGCGGGGGCCGGCGGGGTCCGGAAGGGTGGCGGGCATGGGCGCGACCTTCAATGGAGGGAAGGGGTGCGCCGCGCGGAACGGGTCCGCGCGGCGCGGGGGCGTCAGGGCACCATCAGCGTGAAGGGATAGACATAGGCCTGCAGCATCACGACAAGGCCCACCAGCACCGCCAGCACGATCGAATGGATGAAGACGTAGCGCAGGATGTCGCCCTCGTGCCCGTACCACTTGGTCGCGGTCGAGGCGACGACGATGCTTTGGGCGTCGATCATCTTGCCCATGACCCCGCCCGAGGAGTTGGCCGCCGCCATCAGCACGGGGTTCAGCCCAAGCTGTTCGGCCGTCACCCTCTGCAGGCCCCCGAACAGCACGTTCGACGCGGTGTCGGACCCCGTCAGCGCCACGCCCAGCCAGCCCAGCAGCGTGCCGAACAGCGGATAGATCCAGCCGGTCTGGGCGAACATCAGACCCAGCGTGGCGTCCGTCCCCGAGTAGCGGGTGACATAGCCGAGCGCGAGCATCGCCGCGATCGTCAGCAGCGAATAGCGGATGACCCAGAAGGTCCGGCCGTAGGACCGCAGCAGGGCCATGGGCGAATAGCCCATCAGCAGCCCGCCCACGATGGCCGACAGCAGGATGCCCGTGCCGGTGGCCGACAGGATGTTGAAGTTGTAGACGGCGGCCTCGACATGGGGCTCGGCCACGACGGGCGGGACCTTCTGCACCATCTCGTGCAGGCCGGGGACCGGGATCTTCAGGACCCAGATGCTGTCCAGGAAGGCCTTGAACTGGGGGATGCCCCAGGCAAAGACGAAGACCGACAGGATCAGCCAGGGCAGCCAGGCGCGGAAGACGGCGCCCTTGGTGGCGGGCGCGGCGGCCGCGCTCAGCGATTGCGGGCGAGGGGTGGTATCAACGGACGGATCGCCGTCGCGGCTGGTGGCCAGCCACAGGGACTTGGGTTTCCAGACCTTCAGGAAGCCCGCGAGGCAGACCATGGACACGATGGCCGCGACCACGTCCACCAGCCAGGGGCCGTGGAAGTTCGACACCAGGTATTGCGGGATGGCGAAGCTGACGCCGCAGACCAGCAGCGCAGGCCACACCTGCCACATGCCGCGCAGGCCCGCGAAGGCCGCCACGACCCAGAAGGGCACGATCAGCGAGAAGATGGGCAGCTGCCGCCCGATCATCCCCGACAGTTCCATCAGGTCGAGGCCGGTCACCGCGGCCAGCGCGATCACGGGCGTCCCCAGCGCGCCATAGGCGACGGGCGCGGTGTTTGCGATCAGCGACAGGCCCGAGGCCGCCAGCGGCGCAAAGCCCAGGCCGATCAGCATGGCGCCGGTGACGGCCACGGGGGTGCCGAAGCCTGCCGCGCCCTCGAAGAAGGCGCCGAAGGAAAAGGCGATGAACAGCAGCTGCAGCCGCCGGTCGGGGGTCAGGGCCGCGATGCTGTCGCGCAGGACCGAGAACAGCCCCGCCTCGTCCGTCAGGCGATACAGGAAGATCACGTTGAGGATGATCCAGCCGATCGGCAGAAGCCCGTAGGCCGCGCCATAGACGGCGGTCGCACCGGCCATGCCCGCGGGCATCCCGAAGCCGACGATGGCGATGAGCAGCGCCGCCACCAGCCCGAGCGCGGCCGCGACATGCGCCCGGATCTCGAAAATGGCGATGGCGCCGAGCAGGACAACGATGGGGATCGCGGCGACCAGCGCCGAAAGCCACATGTTGTTCAATGGGTCATAGACTTGCGACCAGACCATGAAGCGTTCCTTCGGTTGCGTGTTAAGGAAATCTGCCGTCGTGAGGGGGTTGGGGCGGCCCGGGGTCGCGGCCGGTCCCGGTCATCCCGGCGGCCGTCCCGAGGGCTTGCGTCCGCTCCGCCCCTCCATGACCGGCGGTGGACGATCTCGGGTCCGTGTCGTGGGCCCGGGGCCAGGCTGGCGGCCCGGGGTCGGGCGTCATGCGGGACGGCTGTGCGCGGTCCCGGGCGAAGGGCCGATGACCCTGCCCTCAGCGGGTGCCGCGGTGTCGCGGTCGTGACATTCGGCAAGCCTCCCTCGCCGCATGACTGCCCGGCTTTTCGACCGGATGATCACGATCATGTGGCTTCCTCCTCGTGGCGCAGCCGTGCTGCGCTTGCAAAGGTTCATACTGTTTACCACTTGCGCCCAGCAACAAGAATATTCCGGCTGCGCGGGACGCCGCCGTCGTTCTTCGGCAATATGCCTGAATCTTGCGGGGAGTTCGCCTTGTAAGGGGCTGATGAACTTACTTATTCCGAAAGGCGGAACAGCGGCGGCCTCTTGAAATCGGGCCTGCCAGAGGTAAATATTGTTGACGTCCTCAGGGAACTGCACGGATGGGAAAGGGTTGGCGGCCAATGATCGCGGCACAGGTTTTCGAGCCCATCGCCCACGAATCGGTGGTCCAGGCCGTGGTGGACAAGATCGAGACGATGATCGTCGAGGGCGTGCTGAAGGGCGGCGCGCGGCTTCCCTCGGAACGCGAGATGGCGGAAGCCTTCCGCGTGTCGCGCCCGAAACTGCGCGAGGCGCTGCAGATCCTTGAAACCCGCGAGCTTGTGTCGATTCGGCACGGCGACGGCACCTATGTCGCCGAGCTCACGGGCCGGGCGATGTCCCCCGCGATGCTGGCGCTTTACGCCCGCCACGGCGAGGCGTTCCACGACTTCCTGGAATACCGGCGCGAGCAGGAGGCCTTCGCCGCCCGCCTGGCCGCGCAGCGCGCCACGCCCGCCGACCGCGAGCGGCTGGGGGCCATCCGGGCCGAGCTTCAGGCCGCATGGGAGGCCGACGACCGCGAGGCCGAGCAGGAGGCCGACTTCCGCCTGCACAGCGCCATCGTGGACGCCAGCCACAACACGACGCTGATCCACATGATGGCCTCGGTCTTCGACCTGACGCGCCGGGGCATCTTCTACAACCGCGACCTGCTGCGCAGCCTCGACGGCACCGGCCGCATGCTTCTGGACCAGCATCTCGAGATCATCGACGCGATCGAGGCGGGCGACCCTGCGCGCAGCGAAAAGGCCGCCCGCGACCACCTGGACTTCGTGGAACAGTCGATCCACCGCGGCCGCGAGCTGCAGCGCCGGGAACGCCGCGCCCGGATGCGGCTCAATTCGATCGAGTGAGCGGCGGGCGCGGGACAAGGACCACGGTCGGGCTGCCGGGTCTTGGGTTACATAATTGCAGTTATAGCCATTTCGGTGCGACCGGGGGGACGCGCTACCTTGGAGTGCGACTTTTGATCCTCAACAATGTGTTGGGCTTTGAAAGGA
>NZ_JBHLWE010000080.1:0-21204 GCF_042432925.1 Paracoccus niistensis
TGTCCGTCCTCGAGTTAGGGCGGACTCTAATCGGCGGTGGAGGAAAAATCCCATGGCAGGTCACTGGCTCAACGATGGATCCTGCGTCCGTCTGCGGCCAGAGCGGCAGAACCACGTCTGGTCTTACGACTTTGTCGAGGCCCGGACCCATGACGGGAGGAAGTTCCGCATGCTCAACCTGATCGACGAGTTCACCCGGGAATGCCTGGCAATCCGGGTCAATCGGAAGCTCAACTCAACAGACGTCATCGACGTGCTGTCGGACCAGTTCATCCTCCGCGGCGGGCCCAGCCATATCCGGTCTGACAACGGCCCGGAGTTCGTGGCCACAGCGGTGCGGAACTGGATCGCCGCGGTCGGTGCCAGAACCGCCTATATCGAGCCAGGATCACCCTGGGAGAACGGCTATTGTGAGAGCTTCAACTCGAAACTCCGGGACGAACTACTCGACGGCGAAATCTTCTACAGTCTTGCCGAGGCAAGGATCGTCATCGAGGCGTGGCGCCGCCATTACAACACAGAGCGCCCGCATTCATCCCTGGGCTACCGGCCTCCCGCTCCCGAGGTCCTGCAGTGGCCGGCTTCGCCACCCGGAGCCGCTTCCCCAGCCATCCCCACCGTAGCGCCACAACCCGTCATGCACTAAGATTGGAAACGGACCACCTCATTGGGGCAGGCCACGCGCGTGGCGCTTGAGGCCGTGAAGGGCGAGCGCACTGTGTCAGAGCTGGCGGTCGAATACGGCGTGCATCCGACGATGATCCATCAATGGAAGAAGGCGCTGCTCGACGGAGCTGCGGATATCTTCGAGCGCGGTGGCAGAAAGCCTGTTGCGGAGGTGGATGAGGAGACGGTCCGGTCACTGCATGCCAAGATCGGAGAACTGGCTGTCGCCAACGATTTTTTGTCACAAAATATTACGTGTTAGTTTGATACGTTGACTCAACCCTGAGTCGGGCACACGATTTCGTCATGAACTGCCGACAAGCTTTCCTGCGGCTTTCTGTTCTCGATTGGATCGAGGCACGCCCCGGGGTGGGTTTATTATTGCATTTCATAATCGTTGATCAAGTCAAAGTAGACGATTTACCTTTGTCAAATATTTGCCTCCTCAGTAGGCAAACATAAAATACTTTTGCATTCTCTTTTCGTTTTCAAAAATGGCAGCGATCTGCTTAAAGCAGGCCGCAGCACTCCTGATCGCGCATTGCGCAAAAAATACCTTTGCGCAAGGATTTATAGAGGGGCTTGGTGTTGGCTGGGAGGGTTAGGGCGCTGGCGCCACCGGCTGTTGAAGGCTTGCGTCCGGCAATGTTGCACTTGCTTAGAAAAAGGTGCGCGCAAGTGCGCGGTAACATCAATATCAGATTCGGCTTGAGAGCACTTGGCAATCCCAATGATGGAGATGGTCCTATGAGATGTAAATCAAAAATTGGCCACTTGCTTTGGTTGTGCCCCGCTCTGGTCATCGGCCTTTCTGCAGAATCTGCTACTGCCGACAACGCTGTCTCCGTTCCTGGTGTTGGGTGGGAGGGTCAGGGCGCAGATGTCTTGATAACGAACCTTGACACAAATTCGCGTCCCGACATGATCCTCATGGCTTATGATAACCCTGGCGGGCCCAACAACTTTCGTTATCGCGTCGGGCTCAATCTTGACGGCAACGGCGTTCCTGCAAGCTGGCTTCCGCAATTCATCACAACCGACGGTGTCGGCTGGGAGGGTCAAGGTGCGGGGGCTGCCCTCGCTAGCCTAGACGGAGATTCGCGACCTGACCTCATCCTGATGGCCTACGACGCTCCGAGTGGAGCCAACAGCTTCCGCTATCGCATTGGCTGGAACCTTGGCGCCAACGGCCAACCTCAGTCATGGCAACCGGGCTTCGTTCAGGTTGATGGTGTTGGCTGGGAGGGTCAGGGCGCCGACGTCCTAATCACCAGTCTGGACGCCAATCCGCGGCCCGAGATGATCCTCTTGGCTTATGACAACCCTAGGGGGGCCAACAACTTCCGCTATCGCATTGGCTGGAACCTCGGCACTAATGGGATCGCCGCGAGTTGGCAGCCCGGCTTTTTCACAACCGAGGGCGTAGGCTGGGAAGGACAGGGGGCAGGTGCATCGATCGCCTATCTCGACAACGACCCCCGGCCCGAACTAGTGGTCATGGCCTATGATGCACCCCCCGGTGCTAATGATTTCCGCTATCGTGTTGGCTTCAACCTCAGTGACACTGGCACGGTCACGGCGTGGCAATCGGGATTCACGGCGGTGGCGGGCTTGGGACATGAAGGCCAAGGCGCAGGCATGACGTTTCACAATCTCGACGGCGATGCCCGGCCTGATATGGTGCTGATGGCCTATGACAATCCTCCAGGTCCGAACGAATTCCGTTATCGGGTGCTGAACAACCGGGGCTTAGCCCAAGGACTCGACCTTGAAATGGACAGGCTTTCCTCTGTCGGATGGCTGCCGGCTTCCGCCACGGTCAATGGGATCACGGATGATCTTCCCTCGATGTACCGGCGGATGGGGATCGATGCGCGTATTAGCCAGGATCGCGGCGACCTGCGTGATCTGCATCCGGGCACCTGTTACACGGACGCCGAACTCGCCGGTCTTCTAACCGCCCAGATGAGTCAGCCGCCTGCCGATCCGGCACGCTGGCACATGTATGGAATACTCGTGACCTGCCATGTTGATGGCATTCTAGGCATCATGTTCGACACCCTCCAACGACGTGGCTTCGCACAATTCATGAATGCTTTCACGGAGGACGGGCGGCGGTTGCGAACGGCGGCACACGAACTTGGTCACGCTATCTGCCTCTATCACTCGGACGGTGATGCTTGGCGAATTGGCGGCCCCGTCCCGGGAACCGGCCGTACCATCATGAACCAGACTGCCGTGCTCGCGCCTGACTGGGGCTATGCTTGGGACTCTGCATCGCTGCACCTTGCATACGAAAACTCTAGGGCTCGCTGGCGTCCAGTCAGCGGATTCGGGTTCAACAACTGCAAGTGAGGAGAGCTAGACCATGCCAAACCATACGCTTGCGCTCGGCGTCGCACTGGCTCTCGTGGCTGTCCCAGCCAAGGCTGAGCTTGCCCTTGAGCTTTCGGCCACCGCAGCTACCCACCAGTTGGGAGAGCCTATCAGCGTCGCCGTCACCCTGACCAACACTGGCTCCACGCCCGAGCAGGTGCTCAAGGACCTTGCACCTGAATATCATGCAGTGCGCTACACGATCCGACGACCTAATGGCGAGGAGGTGCTGTTCAGCCCTTGGGCGGTCAAGGAGCCCGCGGAGCCGTTCGCTACGCTTGCCCCGGGCGAGTCTATAGCCGCCACGGCGAAACTGTTCTTCGACGGCAACAACTGGATCTTCACAGAGCCAGGCCGCTACGTGATACTAGCACGCTATGTTGAGAACCTGGACGCCCAGCCCCTGACGCTGGATGTGGCGGCGCCACCGAATGATGCCGCCTCGGATGCAGCGACCACTCTTCTCCAGTCACCAGAAGCGGGGTTGTTCCTATTACTCGGGGGAGGTAATCCTGAGGGTGAGGGCGCGCGGGTTCTCGCCGAGGTGGCAGACACCGCAGAAGGTACGGTTCAAGCAACCCATGCCAATCTCGCGCTTGGCTTGTCCCGTACGCAGGACTTCGCGGACTTCGCCGCCGAGGTTATGCGCCCCGCCGATCCGGCTGCAGCGGTCGAGCGGCTGGAGCAAGTGAACGTAGAACAGCTCGACTTTGCCGCGACCGCCGAGGCGCGGTTAGGGCTCGCCGACGCCTATCGAGCGCTGAACGCTCCGGATAGGGCGCTCGAGGTTCAAGAAAGCCTAGAGGGCGAGCTCCAACGTCGGTTTCCACAAATCGGACCAGATCTGAGAGACCAACTCCTTCCGCAGATTGAGCAGAACATTCGTCAGTAGTGCAACACTCACCAAGGATCGAAACGCCTGAGGTGCCAACCGGCCATCCAGCTACACCTTGCTCACCGCCTTCGCAGCGTCATGGGGTTCGGCTGGCAACTTCTGTGATTGCCGCCCGTTGTGCAAGGGCTTCTAACGTCTGGGCTTGGTCATCGAGCGCGGTCTTCTGTCAGGCCTGTTCATGCGGCACTTCGGAAGCCGCTGGCCGGGATGGTGATCAGCGAAGCGGGTCCACATCTGTGTCTCGAACTTGAGTGGATGCGCCACCCCAGATGCGACTTCGGATCCCGTGAGAGATTTGCCCGTCGGTGGCCGCGGCCGACAGCACCGGCGTGAAGGTGCTGGGCGACGGCGAGTGGCAGGTGCGCAAGTATGGCCCGAGCCGCCGGCGGCAGTGGCGCAAGGTGCATCTGGCCATGGATACGGCCACCGGAGACGTCTGGGCCGTGGAGTTCACCTCGAGCCGCGAGGGCGATAGCCCGTTGCTGCCAGACCTGTTGGCACAGATCCCAGCCGACCAGCCCATCGCTACCATCACAGGCGATGGTGCCTACGACACTCGAGCCTGTCACACCGCGATTGCGGACCGAGGGGCTACGGCCATCATCCCCATCCGCCGCAACGGCCGCGCTTAGAGGGAGGACGGCCCCGCCGCCCGGGCCAGGAACGAGACCCTGCGGGCGACCCGGCGCTTCGGCCGGGCGCTCTGGAAGCGGCTAACCGGGTATCATGCTCGAAGCCGAGCCGAGGCGAAAATGCTCTGCCTCAAGAGCTTCGGCGAGCGCATCGCCTCACGTGACCCCGACCGTCAGACCGCTGAGATCCACACCCGCGTCGCCTTAGACCAAGGGGAAAGGGGAAAGTTCGCCCTTAGCCCGAGTTGCGCAACAACGCCTCAGGCATGTCTCGATGGCGGCCACGCCTGCCTGATGGCACAGGCTCCCAGCTCATCTCGGGGTCGAACCAGACAATCAGCAAGCCCCGGCGCTTGAGCGCTTCGTTATACACTGGCCAGTTCCTGGTCTTGTAGGTCGGCAATGTCGGTCTGCTCACGACATCGGGCTACCACCCGGGCTTCGTGAGAGGCATCCCTCATGTGATTTGCACAACAGAGCCCCTTCTGTGCAGCAAGCTTTGTAATAAGTTTGAGCAATAAGTCTGACTTTCGGGCGCGATCTCTGAGAGGTATTGATCGAATCAAGAAATTTTATTAGAGTTGATTTATAGCCCCTTAACTCCGAAAGCAACTCAATGGAAAGTCGTGCGACTTCCGGTCGATTTGTGGTCGACCTTTCAGACATGGGTCTCGATAAGGACATCTTGTCGAACGTAGAACGTTCCATACATTCTGCGGTACTGCAAAGTCTCGCGGCTGTAAGACCGGAAAAAGAGTTGGCAATTAGATTCCCAGTAGAATGGTTGGGAATCATAGTTAATCCTGATATCCTGCAGCTTCGCAATCTCGATCAGATGATAGCAGAGCGGATGCGCTTCTAGTCCATGACCGACTCACTAGGAGCCAAACCACAGCTTGCACTTAATGCGGTGGAGAAGGGCGAATGGGCTTGTCCGAGCACGATCGCTCAACCGGGAGCGCATCTTTTTGGTGTAATTGGACAGGACGGTTCTGTCTCTCCAGTTCTCCCATCGCTGGAAATAGACCAAGGCTTTATTGATGCGGCGCAGCCGTATGGACCACTAGAAGGACGGTTCCGCTTCGCCGGGCGTTGCTTAGAGGAGGGCTGCCGGCAATGGACGGGATCAAGCTGCGGAGTGGTGGAGCGAGTGCTTCATGCTCTCGAGAATGAAATTGAACCCTGCACCGATACCGTTCAGCGTTGCGCGGTTCGGGCAAAATGCCGATGGTTCTATCAGCGCGGCGCAATAGCTTGCCACGGCTGCCGATACGTTATTACCGATACAACAGGATGTGGCCCCCCTCCGTTATAATTGCGGGCCTCGACTGTTTGAATGACCTTCAAATATTCGCGGAATTCTAGACCAACCGCATGCGCAGCCGCGAGGGCATGGTCCTTTCGCGTGCGGAGGTCGGTTCAAGAGCAAGAGCTTTGGGGCTTTAGTCCGCCAAATACCGGATGTCTGAGACAAGAAATTCTGGGGTAAGCGAGAGTGATGCTAGGCTGCCCTCTGCTATGCCGCCCGTGTGGGCAGGTGCCGGATGGCCTCTCCCGTCTCCTGCTCGGCCTGCACGAGATCCCACTGGGCCTGGAGGTTGATCCAGAACTGCGGGTCCATGCCGAACCAGTGGCCGCAACGCAGCGCCGTGTCCCCCGTGATGCCCCGCTTGCCGGCGATGATCTGGCTCACACGGTTGGCCGGCACGTCGATCTGGCGGGCGAACTCCGTGGGCGTGATCCCCAGCTCCTCCAGCTCGTCCTTCAGGACGGCTCCGGGATGAACGGCGCGCATGAACATGGATGACCTCCTTGTCTCAGTGATAGTCCACGATCTCGACCGCGCTTGGACCAGCCTGGCCCTCCGGCCATTCGAAGCAGAGGCGCCACTGATCGTTGACGCGAATGGAGTACTGTCCCATCCGATCGCCTCGGAGCGCCTCCAGGCGATTGGACGGCAGCGCCCGCAGGGTTTCCAACGATGGTGCCGCGTTCAGGATCGCAAGCCGTTTGGCCGCCAGAGCCTCAAATCCGCTGAAGGCTTTGACGAACTCGCCCATGGCGAAGCGCTCCGTCTTCTTGTCGCGGTAGCTCAGGATCATGGACGGCAAAGATAAGTATCTTGACGATGTACGTCAACCGTCAAGTCAGTGTCCCAAAGGGACAGGTTCTCGCTTATAGCTCGTGCTCATCGTCCCAGTCCCTATGCCGATGCACGCGCTCCTCTTGCTCATGCCCATGCTCCTCCCGCGTGACCCGCTTTTCCCGCGCCAGCACCGCCTGCAGCCTGTCTCTGATACTGCGGCTCTCTTGGCCTGGCTCTGACGCACCGCTCTGCAGGTCCGCCTGGTCCTGCCCCACATCCCGCCCGAGGATACGCGTGAGCCGGGCACGGATGTCGTCCTCCTCGTGCCCTAGCCCGCTCTCCTGCGCGACCTCGGCCTCCCTGCGGCCGATCCCCCGGTCCAGGATGCGCGCCAGCCGCTCCCGAAGGCTCCCGGCCTCCGGCGTATGCCCTTGGACGTGTTCCTGAGCCGCCTCCCGTTCGTGCTCCTGCTCGATCACGTGCTTCTGCGCGGCGGCCCGGAGCGCGGCAAGGCCGGCCGTCACCCGATCCGCGCCCTCCTCGCGGGCGTGGACCCAGGTCTCGCGGGCGAGTTCCAGCCGGGCGCGCAGCTCGGCCAGGAGCGCCCGCTCCTGCCGGGCGGCCTGCACCGCCGCGCCGCGTTCGGTGACGGCCACGTAGTCCCGATCCTCATACCAGGCCACCTGCATCTCGCGCCGCTCGATGGCGTTGACGGCCGGCCCGAGCTTGATCTCCGGCGCCCGGTCCAGCTCCTCGGCCCTGAGTTCGTGGCCCTCGGCCAGCGCCGCCTCGCGCTGCACGGCGAGGCTGCGGTGATCCACCCGGACCTCGTGCCCCTGCCGCTCCAGGGCCAGGTTCTGCAGCTCCGCCCACCGGGCGCGCATCGCCTCGATCTCGGGTCCGCCAGTCGCCTTGGCATCGAGCACGCGGGTCTTGTCGGTGAGCCCTCCGGCGGTCAGCACGCGGGTGGTGGTCAGCACATGGGCATGGTGATTGCGCTGGTCGCCGTCGCGGTGCGGCGCGTGGATTGCGACATCCGCCGCCACCCCGTAGCGGGACACGAGCTCGCGGGCGAAGCCCATCACGAGCACCCGCCGCTCGGCGGCATCGAGTTCGGCGGGCAGCGCGAGCTCCCATTCCCGCGCGGTGACGCTGTTCGCGCGGGTTTCGCGCGCCTCGGCGGCGTTCCAGAGCGCCGCGCGGTCCTGCGCCCAGTCCGGCGCGTCCTCGGGCGCCAGGATAAAGGCCTCCTCGAGGCCGAGCTTGCGGCGGTAGTCGTGCACGCGGCCCTCGCGCGCGCAGGCGATGAGCTCGCCCGCGCGGTAGGCCGCGGCCGCCGTGGCCGAGCGCCCGGCGCTGCGTTTGATCGTCTTGACGGAGAGGTGGTAGCTCGCCACGGCCGCTCACCCGCGCCCGCAGGGGCGCGCAGTGAGCCCGGCCGCAGGGCGAGCGCCGCCGGCCGAGGCCATGCCCACGCCAGGCACGCCGGCCGCACCAAGCGCCCGGGTCCTGCCACCGAGCGGGACCCTGCACGCGATCCGCGTGCATCGGCGGCGACGGTTCCGGCAGCGCGCCAGGAGGACCGGAGCCCCCACGAGGCGCAGGTCCGACCGGCCGCCGGGCGCAACGCGGGCCCATGCAGGAGCAAGTGGACGCGATCCAACCGCGCAGGTTGGCCCGGATGGGTTCGGGAAGGCGGGACGGCCTTCCCGATCCGGCGCAACCTGCGCCGGAATGGGGTCGCTGTCGGCGGGGGGCGCTTGCCCCCGGGAGACCGCACGCAAACCGCAGGTTTGCATAAGTGCACCCTTTTCACTGTTGTTCGTCGGGTTCACGCTAGACGGCACCGTCTTGGCAGGCAACGACGACGTGGGCAGAGTGGAGGAAAGAACACGCATCGAATGAGGGGGATTGTTGATGCCCGAGACCGAGCTCGACCGGGCCCAGAAGCGCTACGAGCAAGCCAAGGCTCGGCTGCAGGCGCTGCGGAACCGGGAAGCGGCAAAGGAACGCAAGATCGACACCCGCCGCAAGGTCATTCTCGGGGGAGCCCTCATGGATCTGGCCACGCGGGACAACAACGCCGCCGTCCTGCTCGATCGGCTGGTCCGCAACCTGCCCCGGGAGCAGGACCGCAAGACCTTCGACGGCTGGAATTTGGAGGCACGCACTGCCCTTGGGTCCGAGGACAACAGGGCCGCGCCCCCTGCCCCGTCCGGTCCCGACGGCACCGCATGATCCGCACCGTCTTCAGCTTCCTGGTCCTTTTGGGGACGCTGGCGATCGCCGTGCCCTGGGCGCTGCTGGTGCTGGCCTTTGGCCTCACCATTACCTTCGTCCTTGTTACCTTCGGCTTTGTCTTCGGGCAGATGCTGATCTTCGGCCTGGACACGCTCGACGAGCCCAACTCTCCCTTCGGCTGGCTGGGCTATGCCGTCTGTGTCCTGACAGGCTGGGCCCTCGTCCTCTCGGTCTGGGCCGAGCACTTCGGCATCGCCCGGCTCTTCGCCCGCACGCGCGACAGCCACGGCTCCGCCCGCCTTGCCTCGAAGGCCGAGCGCCGCGATCTCGCCCGGAGCGAGGGCGGCCTGCTGATCGGCCGCGATGCCGACAGCGGCCGGCTGCTGCGCTATGACGGCCCGGCGCATCTGCTGACGCTTGCCCCCACCCGCGCCGGCAAGGGCGTGGGCACCGTGATCCCGAACCTCCTCCTCGTGTCGCGCCCGATGCTGGTCATCGACCCCAAGGGCGAGAACGCCCGGATCACGTATGATGCCCGCGCCAAGTTCGGGTCGGTCCATGTCCTCGATCCCTTCGGCGTCACCGGCCTGCCCGCCGCCGCCTACAACCCGCTCGCCCGCCTCACACCCGACAGCCTCGACCTCGGCGAGGACGCGGCTTCGCTGGCCGAGGCCCTGGTCATGGACCCGCCCGGCGAGACGGGCGACGCCCACTGGAACGAGGAGGCCAAGGCCCTCCTCGCCGGCCTGATCTTCTTCGCCGCCGTCCACGAACCCGAGGACCGCCGGACGCTGGCGAGTGTCCGCGAGTACCTGACCTTGCCGCCGGAGCAGTTCCGCGCTCTTCTCGGGATCATGCAGGACAGCCCCGGCGCCGGCGGGCTGATCGCCCGTGCTGCCAACCGCTTCCTGGGCAAGTCCGACCGCGAGGCGGCGGGCGTGCTGTCCTCCGCGCAGCGCCACACCCACTTCCTCGACAGCCCGCGCATCACCGCCAGCCTGGCGCGCTCAGACTTCAGCTTCGCCAGTCTTCGCCATGAGGTGGCCTCGGTCTTCCTGGTGCTGCCGCCGAACCGGCTCGATGCCTACAGCCGCTGGCTGCGCCTCCTGGTCAGCCAGGCGCTCGGAGAGATCGCCCGGGATGCCGAGACCTCCCAAGGCGTCCCAGCGTCCCCAGGAGCCGCGCAGAGGCCGCAGGAGGGCTCTCCAGCCCTCCGGGAGCCCACGCTGTTCCTTCTCGACGAGTTCGCGGCCCTGGGCCGCCTGGAGGCGGTGGAGCGGGCCATGGGGCTGATGGCGGGCTACGGCCTCCAGCTCTGGCCGATCCTGCAGGGTGAGGCAGCTTCCCGGAAACGCTCCGGTGGAGCGTTTCGCTGCCGAACGAGCCAACTCCGCGCCCTCTATGGGACCCGCGCCAATACCTTCGTCGCCAATGCGGGCGTCCTCCAGACCTTCGGGGTCAACGACTACGAGACCGCGAAGGCCCTGAGCCAGCTCATGGGCCAGGCTACCGCGCAGTACACCACAACCAGCTACCGCCCCGGCGATCCCGCCGCGACCACCCACCAGCTCATCGGCCGCGACCTGCTGACCCCGGACGAGATCATGCAGATGTCCCCGCACCTGCAGCTCCTGCGCCTGCAGGGCCGTCCCATGATCCTGGCCCGCAAGCTCCGCTACCACGCCGACCCCGAGTTCCGGGGCCTCTATCCTCCGCAATCCGCCCCCTGACAGGACCGCACGCGCACATGCCCGACAGACCTCCACTCGCGCCCCCTGCCCTGTCCGACATCGCCCTGCGCGAAACCCTCAACCTTCTGGGCCAGGTCGTCGCCAGCATGTCGGCGCGGATCGACCAGCAAGGCGAGCAGATCGAGGCCCTGGCCAGAGCCGTGGAGAAGACCCGCACTGCCGCCAAGCGCACGGAACAGCAGACCGACCCGGCCGCTTACGCCCGTTTCATCGGCACCGAGGTCGAGAACGCCCTCGATGGGGTCCTCGATCAGTTTGCCGCGGCCATCCGGGCAATCCGCAGCGACCACGAAACCACCACTGCCCGCCTGAAGGAACTGGAACAGGCCGAGGAGGCCGCGTTTGAACGCCTGCGACGGGACTTGGACGCGGCCGCCCGCTGGCGCAGGCAGGTGCCCTGGATCTGGGCAGGGGCTGTCTCGACAGCCATCGTACTGACGGCGGTTTTCAAGGGTTTGGTCTAGGTAGTCTGCTTTGCTTGGTCCTTGGCATTGGTGGAATTGTCCCTAGGTTTGCTCGCAAAATATGATAATAATGTATACTTGCAGAACTGGTAGCTGAGAACCAAGCCTCTGCGCTTGAGATGTTGGTGTGGCACATGGTGGCCAAGATCATCAGCGGCGGTCAAACCGGGGTTGATCGTGCTGCTCTCGATGTCGGGCTGGAGGTGGGCATCTCGGTCGGCGGCTGGGTCCCGAAAGGGCGGATCGCTGAAGACGGAATAATATCCGATGACTATCCCAATCTGGTGGAAGCTGACGATGCCGCGTTTAATGTGAGAACGCGCCTGAACGTGGGGTCGGCGGATGCTACCCTTATCCTAACAACGGACGTTACTAGCGAAGGCACGGACTACACCCGCCGTATTGCCCAAGACACCAAAAAGCCGTGCACCGTGATCCTGCTCGTGGACTCGGACGCGGCGATCGAACGGGCTACAGAAGAAGTTAGGCGATGGCTGAAAAGCAACAAGCCTACAGTCCTGAACGTGGCAGGTCCGAGAGAGAGCCAAGATCAGAATGCCTACATGCTGGCAAAACGAGTGCTGCTTTCTTCTCTCTGCGATTACCCAGCGAGTGTTCTTGAGCACGGAGTGCCCGATGCAGTACTTGACCGGGCTCTAGATAATATCCGTCATTGGGACAACATACGCTGGATTGTTCCGTTCTGGTACCTGAGTGTAGCGGGAGCTTCATTCCTGTACCTGCGTCCTTCTGTTGATCAGGTTGACGCTCGGCTGGTTGCGGCGGCAGTGCTTATAGTGGGAGCGGCATGCCTTTGGTTAATGTATCGCACTATGCATTACCACAACGCGCAACGTGAAGCGCTGATCAAAACCTACTTTTCCAAGCATATGTGTCCAAAAAAGACTGAGGACCTGCGTCCCCGTAGTACGGACGTATTGCTATCGATGACCTTCCGGAGGTGGGATGTGCTACCCCGAGCCACAACCTGGTTCATGGTCCTCATGGCGGCTGTGTGTGGATTTGCTGCTCTCGTGCTGTGGTATGGAGACATACCGTCCGTTATTGCCGAGCTTGCGCGCTTTGGCTTGTTGCGACCAGACGTTGGCCTGCCCCATTGAGGTGGTCCGATTTCAATCTTTAGTTTTGGTTACCCTGGACTTCACCCCGCCTCTGATCTAGGCCTAATGGGATCTGCCGGCCTAGTCTCAGTGGGCTGCAAATGCGGTCGCCATCAAGTTTCCGAGTGCTTGCAGGTGGTTGTGCAAGTGGGCCGCAAGTTGTGGCGTATTCAGTAGCCTGAAAGCAGGCATGGGCTTGTTTTTGGTGAGCCTGAGCGCCTTCCTTCCTTTCTGATGTTCGCGGCAACGGGGGAACACCGCCATGGATGAACAGCCTTATGGCGCGGCCGAGGCGGATGCCCGCATCCATGCGGCGATCCGGGCGGTTGCGGACCTAATGACACAGGGGCCACGGCTTCCGGCCGTCGATTTTGCGGACGTTCGGGCGGTGACCGGGGATTGCGGCGGTACGGCCGTCGCCGGTCATGGCGTCGCTTCCGGTCCCGACCGTGCGGCAAAGGCAGCAGAAGCGGCTTGGGCTGACCTGCAGGACCAACTCGCGGCGCTGCGCCCGGAGCCGCCTGTCTGAGCTGTCCTCAGAGGACGCCCGCTTCTTTGGCTCTAAGCATGATTCTTATCCACAGGGCCGTTTTGTCTGAAAGAGGTGTGCGAGGTGTTCTCTTAGATTCATGATTCAAGATTCTAAGATTCAGGGCCGAATTAAAATTATACATCAATGTGTTAGCGGCGTAAAAGTGAAGGATTCGGGGACTCCGGTGAGGTTTTCGGGGCGTAAAGTGAGGAATCCGGGGCATACTGTGAGGTTTTCGGGGCGCAACTGTGAGGTTTTCGGGGCGGCGAGCTAGGACCGTAGTCCCAAAAGTGAGAGGCTCGGGGAACCTGTCCACAGCCCAGGCAAATGTGAGACGTTCGGGGTGGCGCGGATCGACGCCAGCGGCCGTCAGCGGGTGCGCTGCTGGCGCAGCAGCCGGTTCTGGCTTGGCATGGGGTCATGCAACTGGACGTGCTCGATCTGACCACTGATGCGGGCGCGGCGGCCGACCTTCGGCTGATGCAGCTCCCGCCAGGCGGCGTCCATCTCGTCGCGGTTCTTGTTCCACCAGGAGATGCGCAGGCGTGAAACCTTCTTGCCTTCCTTCACCGGCAGGACGGACAGGTTGAACGGCGCGAGGGCGTTTATCTCCATCAGCACGGGCTTGAGGACGTGCTTGTTGAGCGCGCCGAAGGCGGCGTACTTGCCCTCCTCCACGCCGAGCATCATGCGGAATTCCTCAAGGCTCAGGTCCTGGAAAGTTTTTCGGCCGAGCCCGGACCACTGCGAAGCGTTCTCGTAGAGGCTGACCGCGTATTTCGACGTGAAGGCCATCAGCACCGGCAGGGCGATCTTCCCCCAGATGGACGAATCCTTGAGGATTTCGACCAGACGCTTGTCGAAGCTGTAGGTAAGAGCACCAGCCGGACGCTCGGGATCGTCAAGGTCGTTGCCGCCCAAGAACTGCACGCGCCGAGTGCGGCCGTCCGCCATCCGGACGGTGAGGATTGTGCCCATCAAGGCGATGATCGCTTCCTCGACCATCTCATAGCCCTTGTGGTGGTCGGGCTTCAGGTCGTCGATCTCGATGACATAGTCCTTTCCCTCCTCCACTCCCTGAAGGTGCGCGTTGTGCCACAGGATGGTGATCGCGCGCCGCGCGTTCAGGGTCAGGCCCTGATGTCCCGTGATCTGGATAAGCTCAGCGGGCTTCACCGCCTGCTCACGGCGGGGCTTCAGGTCGAGGACCCTCAAGGGGCCGGATATCAAGGGCGCGTCGGTCATGCGACAAGAGTACGCGAACGCGTCAAACTATGAAAGAATTAGCCGTGATTTCTTCACAGATCCCCGAAAACCTCACAGTTGCGGCGCGGTGAGTGTCAACCTGAGCGAAATAAATGTAGCAAAACTTGGTACTCGCGGTGGCCGCTCGGCTGTGCGCTTGACCTCCCCGAAAACCTCATATTTGGCGGCCTTCGCCCTCTGCCCCATGGCTGGGCCGCCGCTAGCAGCTACCGACTGGCTGCGTCGTCCAGAGGCACGATCTCGGGCTTGCCATACTTGGAAAACAGGTCGTTGAAGGCCTCGGCGATCATGCCCTGCATGGTCCGGCGCTGTTCGACGGCTAGGATTTTGATCTGGGCGCGCACGTCCTCGGGAAAGTGCGCGGTGACGGGGACCGTCCCTACCCTGCCCGGCTGTGGCGTCGCCTTCGTGGGTCTCTCGGCGCGGGACGCGGGCACAGCCTCGACCGGCGCGGGCCGCTTGCGGGTGCCGCCGCCAGCATCAGACAGCAGCGCGTTTAGATCGGGCTTTGGCTTGGCGGCCACGGGCAACCTCCTGCGTAGGTTTGTCTAATATACTATAAATATACTTGTATACTTCTAGAGATTCCATAGCTGCCTTGCCAGCCGGATCATATTCGAACGCGGCAAGGCCGAGCGCGCCCGCATCCCCAAAAGCGGCGCGGGTGCCTATCATCTGAGGGCAGACGGGAACGCCCAGGCCGTCGAGATAGGCGCGGGCCTGCTCGTGGCGGTTGCCTTGGGGGGTGATGGCATTCAGCACGGTGAGGGCGGGCTTGCTGCCCGCCAGCTTCACGATCTCCAGCGTGTTCGGGACCGTCTCCAGGTCATAGGCCTGCGGGCGGCATGGGATGATGACCAAGTCAGCCGCCTTGGCGGCGGCGAGGGCTGACTGTTCAGAACGGGCAGGGGTGTCGATGACGACGAAATCGACCCTAGCCTGAGCCGCCTTCTCCAAGGCTGCGGGCAAGCGCGCGGCCTGTGCGTCGATCACAACGGGGCTGTCGGAACTGCGCCGGTCGGACCAGTTGCAGGCGGTCGCCTGCGGATCGAGGTCGATGATGACGGACTGTAAGCCGTCCTGCGCGGCCGCCACGGCGAGCGAGAGGGCAAGGGTTGTCTTGCCGGTCCCGCCCTTCTGGGCAATGAGGGCGATTGTATACATATGGAATTTGAGTCTTTCCTAATAAGAGGACTTTCTAGAAGTATACTTCTAGAGTATGCGCAAAGCGTAGCAGGCTGGCAAGAGACTGGTGAGCCTTTTACTCACTGCCTGTATTCATGCGCAGAGCCGCGAAATCGTGGAGTGATGCACGGCGTAGCTGCGGGCGATCGCAGTGATGCTCTCGCCCGCATCTCGCCTAGCCCGCGCCTCGCGCTGCTGGTGCGGCGTGAGCTTGGGCTTGCGCCCCATCTTCCGGCCCTCGGCTTTGGCGCGGGCACGCCCCTCGCCGGTGCGGGCGCGGATCAGCTCGCGCTCGAACTCCGCTAGGCCCGCCAGCACCGTGAGCATGAGCCGCCCGTGCGGGCTTGTCGTGTCGGCCCACGGGTCGCCCAGGGAGCGGAAGGCGGCGCCTCTGTCCGCCAAAGCCCCTAGCACGTTGAGGAGGTCGCGCGTGGAGCGCGCGAGCCGATCCAGGCGCGTCACCAGCACCACGTCACCAGGGCGCACCTCCGTGAGGAGCCGCGCGAGTTGCGCGCGATTGCGCTTGGCCCCCGAGGCGGCCTCGCGGAACACCTGGCCCGCGCCTGCGGCTTTGAGGCTCTCCACCTGCGGCGCGAGCGCCTGGCTGTCGGTGCTCACCCGCGCATAGCCCAGGGTGCGGGGCAGGGGGGTCGCGGAGGGCTCGTCTTCTGCACGGGACATATGCACAGACTAAGCTGCTGAACCGCTTGGGTCGAGCCGACTGTGCGTAAATCAACATTTTTGCACCTGCGGTTTCATGGGAGCGGCAATACCGCTGTGCTACACCGTGGATCCAACCCAACAATCAATTTCAGCCCAGATTCTCATGTTCTACTCTTGCGATATAAGGTAAATTTACGAGTAGATTCGGTTGTTCTTGCGCTCCCCTGCTAGATGCAGGATAGGATCGGGAAATATTATGCTGAAGTTCTCGACCAGTCGAAGATTCAGCAACATCTGTCACAGTGAGCTGGGCTGACGCCATGGGTCACGGGCTGAGGATCCGTTCGGCTTCCACTCCAATTACCGGAGCTCTAGTTATCTTACTCTCTCTCGTGGAGCCGGTCAGTGCGGTGGACCTCATTGACGAGACTATGGGCGTTATTACGGACCCGTTAGGCATTGAGTCTGGAGGCGATAAGATCCTAGAGGCGGTCGAACGGATCAATGCTCACCTCTCGCGCCTTCAGAGCGAACTGGACGCTGATGTTACCCGCTACATCACAGAAATCGAACGCATTCTACGACAACTCAATACAGACATCGGCGAACACATCGACAACGTTGGTAATATTGTCCAAAATATTAGCAAATCCATCGAAAGTGCCCTGAAAAATATATACGATTTAGAGAGCAAGATCTTCCTTGATACTCAGCATCTTGTGGTCTGCTCGGCCGAGATCATGCGCTACACAGTCCAAGAAGTTCTCGCAAACGCACTGCTTGATATTCAGCAGGCAGATCCTACGATTATGCTCATGGGGCGTGAGATCGGCTCCATCGACATCAAGGCTCTACCTCTTGAGGATCGACTCAGTCCCATAGACGAGTACCGCATCGTAATTGATTTCCACGAGTCGCGCTTGAGAGGCCTCACTGAGAATAGTTCCGCAATTTCCCTCCCGAGCATCTTTGCCGAGATGGCAAGACTCACGGAGCGCGTTCGATGCCATTATGAGACGTCGTCACCCGCCTTGGCATCACGGCTAACGCGTCAAATGACCATTTACGACCTGCGTGTAAGGGAATGGGATGGCATGGGGCGCTTGATCAACTGATGGAGGTGAGTATGAGACTGGCACTGACAGCCGTAATGTTTGCGACTCTCTGCGCCCCAACTGTTCCGGCTCTTGCGCAGGAAGAGCAGCAATGTAAGTCGGTTTTCGACTGCGCTGTATTCATGGCAAAGACCGCCCGACGCATGGAGGAGATAATGGCGCGCCTACCACCACCGGGAGCGGTAGTAGCGTTCAATTTGAAACAATGTCCACCCGGGTGGCAGGTTTTCGAGGCAGGCTCGGGACGCGTCATTGTAGGCATGGGAGCAGCAGACGGCCTTACGGCGCGCTCCCTCTTGGATCAAGGCGGACATGAGGGCATGCCCATCAGCATAGACAACATTCCGGCTCACCAACATGAGACAGCTATAACTGTCCTAAGCCAAGCGCCTTTCGGCATTTCCGGACAGCATGCATGGTCCATCCAAGGAGCAGGCCAAGGGCAGGTCGGCTTCATGGCCTTGAGTTCCATGGCCGGAAAGATGCCGCCTGATCCTATTCCAACAATGCCGCCTTTCGTGAGCCTTCTTTACTGCGAGAGATTGCCGTCACTCCAATAGATGAAGGGCGGCTAGGCTATCTTCGTTCAGCGTTTGCTCAGCCCCTTAAAAACTCTCTCATCGCCCTAGTCAAAGCGTCATTTCGGAATCTGCGCTTCGCCGGTTCAGGATCCTATCTGCATTCGACTGTTTAGTCGCTGCATGTTGCCACCATATGGCGGATCGGCAGAAGTGGTCCTCGTGGTCTGCTTCCCTGTGTCTTAGCGAGACGCTGCATTTAAACGGCAGGCCGTATTCTAGCCATGTCCCTAACGGGCTGCATTCGTGAAGTCAGACGGTCAGTTTAACCTGCTGTAAGTCGAAGATCACCACGCGAGCCGCCGCCGGCCATCGCGGCCAACGCGTAACAAATAGTCGAGACTCGACTTTTTGAATTACCGCTCACGTTCCCCGCGATTCTGAGACAACTCTTATCACTCCCATGGCCCCCATGAACAGTTTTGCGCCACGTTCACTCCCAGAGCCTCTGATCCAACCTTCGCAGCTACACACCCCTCGAATGTGGTCAAGAATGCTGCCTTAGCAGCGGGAAGAGCCGCTCCTCCGGTTCCAGCTGCAGCAACAATTCCTGCGACCGCGGCGACTGCTGCTCCCGTTTGAAGACAATCATTCACGGCTCCCCCAACACCATCAATAGATGGCCCCGTAACGACCAACCTCGCCTCACAATACATCCACTGAAACTGGTATTTATGCCCTACGCATATCTTTGCGCCCGGCCATGGGTATGCCCACTTAACACATTCCATTCTGCTCTTTGGCAGAGTAAGTGGATCCAACCAACTCGCGATCTTCTTATCTATAATCGTTGATTCCGTTGCTGATTCTATTGCTTCTTCTCCACCTTCACTTACTTCCAGGTAGTGAGAAAACTCCACCTCTGCGTCGGCTTGCAACTGCTCTTCTTCTGCTGTCGGCGCAGTAATTTCTTCGGTCTCCCAAGCCTGAGGCACATTAAGGACCTCCGCATCAGTCGCCGTTTGCGCGTGACTGGGAAGAGTCGAAAGACCAAGAATGATAGCTATTGCAGATTTGCATGATAGTTTCATTTCTTCCACCTAGCGTTAATAGATCACTTCTGCTCCGCGACTTCCTTTTCTTCGGTAATAGTGACCGCTGCTTTCCAAAGCTCATTGTTCTGGAATCCGGTCCCGAGATTGCCCGTCCCTTTCTTTTCATCGCAGCCTCCGTTGGTATGTATACCGAAGGCTGTATCACTTTGACCGCCCTCATCAGGCAACGAAATTATTGGCGAGCCCGAATTCCCTGGCCGAGTATCTGCAATGTACGAAACGACAACATCATTCTCCTGCGACGAAATTACGCTAATCGATTCGGAGTTATGCGTCTGCTGTGTCTGATTTCGTGACCTTGGTGTGCTGTCAAGCCCGAATCCTGTTATCCTCACCGCGCCTCGTGGCAATGCATTACTTAGACGAAAAAATCCGCCTTGCGCTTCTAATGGCAGACGATCTGTCTCCGTGTTTTTCTCAACCTCGAAGACTGCCCAGTCGTTACCCTCTTCGCCGTCCCCATCGTCCTGATAGACAATAGTCTCGGTCTTTATCTTGTATTGATCCTTGGGGTCGGCATACTTAATAACTCCCGCAGCAGTAGAATCGGGAACATTGAATTCGATCAAATCCATATCACTTGGATTATTAGGGTCGACACAATGCCCAGCAGTTAGCAGCTTATTGCCTTCCCCTATCCATCCCGTACAACCGACCGGAATTATTCGACCAATGCGCCGATCAGAAGAGGGCTGCCTATCATCCTCGGGGCCACATATCGCTTCCTGAGAAGCCCTCTCTTCTGTTCCCGTTCTCTCCTCGAGGGCTTCGATACGCTCTTCTACATCCAAGCGGGGTACAACTGTCTTTGTTTCTATTTCGTACCGCGCTTCAGTGTCGCCCTTAGACCGCTCTAAAATCACCTCAATAGCTGGCCCGTTAAATATCGCACTTCGTCCGCTCCATTCTTCAGCCTTTTCTGCTGTGATGACTTGCTGTGCTCCGTCCTCAGCAGAGCGTAGAATTAGCCTACTTCCCTCTCCCAATACTACCTCCGAAAACGTCAGACGCATCGCGGACGCACCATCGTCGCTAACTACTTCTAGAGTGACGGACGGTTGACTTGGGGTTGCTTCCTCACCAACAGACAAGGTTGAAAATGGCTCCATAGCGCTTCCCCCGGGAGCAATAACGAGGGGTGGGTGCGTACGTTGGTATGGTATTTCCTCAAACGGAACAGGTGCAGGCTCCCCGAGTGCTGCCGTTGCTCCACACGCAGCCAAAGCGATGCTGCTAGACAGTGTTAGCCTGCTTGCGCTCACCGCTGTCCTGAATAGCATGCGGGTCATCAGATTTTCTCCTGGTTTAGGACAATGGTCCCCGTCCACCACCCTCTCCATCTGTCTAAAGCGGGGCCACTCTCTAGGCGCACGCGGAATTGCGCTCTTTCTCCGCCTGGGAGAATGTTGCATGTACCATCATGAGCGTTGTTAGCTGACGAGGGCTGTAGAGTGCATGCGGTCAGTCGATAGCCTGGCTCAGGGCGAAGAATATCGTCTAGCGACTCGCCGTAAACTCTTGAATGCGGGCTTAAAACAATGGGGTGATCGTCCTTTGTTTGCGAGAACGAAAACGCCCTAGACAGAGTGTCTGTTGGAGTAGTTGATGGCAGATCGCCACCGGCATCATCCCAGCAAGCGTGCTCGTAGAGATGGTCTACACTCAAGTCGGCGTGCGGCGACGCCTGGAATATTCGGACCGCGGGAATAAAAAAATTCACTCCATCCACGTCGTGACATTTTTCAGCGCCGGATGGCCAGCATACGATGCCCCCGACCGCGACTCCAATAAACGCGCCCTCCTGGCTGAAGACTGGACCTCCACTGCTTCCTTTATTAAAAAGACTATTTGTCTGCCATTTTTTCGGATCAGACATGTTACTTATAATTCCATTAAAAATTGATAGATCTTGACTCAGGGGATACCCCAGCACAAATATTTGGTCCCCGGGCTGCACGACGTCGGTTGATTCATAAAACATCACAGGGCATGAAACGTTCACGTTAGTGGAATCTTCAATTCTAAGGACTGCGATGTCTTCTGTTTCAGATCGACTAATATCGCTAATAATTAGCGGATCATGCATTATTGATGAAAGCCTGACTTTAACGATGTAAACTGACGCATCGTCGTACTCTGGAACGACGTGTTTGTTAGTTATAATTAAGTTATCTGAGATAAGAAATCCTGAGCCGTGCCCATGAGCTATACTGCCATCACGCATGACAACAGTTGTTTCGACGTGCGCAGCACGAGATGCGTAGTGACTAAATATAGAAGACCCTAGAGAGCCGTCTCCGCGAGCCTCAGTAGCTATTGAGGCTTGAAGGAAGCCAACAAGAGTGGCGTATATAAAAAGGTATACTGGAGTCTTCATCGCCTCACCTCCGGTGAAGCTATCCTAACAACAGCCTACAATGATTCCTGCGCTCGAGCAATCTCGATAATTGTTCGGCTTGCGTAGCTCTGTTGTGCAAATTCATTGAGGTGCTGACCCCCTTCCCCAAATAGACTTTGACCTGCCACGGGTCTTTCATCCAGCCGCGACCGGAGCCCGGTTTGTGTTTACGGTGGTCGG
>NZ_JBHLWE010000081.1:0-875 GCF_042432925.1 Paracoccus niistensis
ACCAACGGGCACCGGGTGGTGATCGGCAAGGACACGCGGCTCTCGGGCTACATGCTGGAAAACGCGCTGACGGCAGGGCTGACCTCGACCGGCATGAACGTGCTGCTGCTGGGGCCGGTGCCGACGCCCGCCGTGGGCTATCTCACGCGGTCGATGCGGGCGGATGTGGGCATCATGATCTCGGCCAGCCACAACCCGGCCGAGGACAACGGCATCAAGTTCTTCGGCCCCGACGGCTTCAAGCTGTCCGACGAGGCCGAGGCCGAGATCGAGGCGATCCTGTCGGCCGAGATCCCGCTGGCCGCGCCCGCCCAGATCGGCCGGGCCAAGCGGATCGACGACGGGCGCGGGCGCTATGTCGAATATGCCAAGACCACCTTCCCGCAGGGCCAGCGGCTGGACGGCCTCAAGGTCGTGATCGACTGCGCCAACGGCGCGGCCTATCGCGCCGCCCCCGAGGTGCTGTGGGAGCTGGGCGCCGAGGTGATCCCGCTGGGGGTGGACCCGGACGGCTTCAACATCAACGACGGCGTGGGCTCGACCCATCCGCAGGCCGCGGCGGCGGCGGTGCTGGAACATGGCGCGCATCTGGGCATCAGCCTGGACGGCGACGCCGACCGGGTGATGATCATCGACGAGACCGGCGCCGTGGCCGACGGCGACCAGATCATGGCGCTGCTGGCGGGCCGCTGGGCCGACGCGGGCCGGCTGCGCGGCGGCGCGCTGGTCGCCACGGTGATGTCGAACCTCGGGCTTGAGCGCTTCCTGACCGGCCGCGGGCTGCGGCTGGAACGCACCGCCGTGGGCGACCGCTATGTGGTCGAGCGGATGCGGGGCGCGGGCTTCAACCTGGGCGGCGAGCAGTCGGGCCATAT
>NZ_JBHLWE010000082.1:0-562 GCF_042432925.1 Paracoccus niistensis
AGCATCATGACCCTCCGATATCGACGACCCAGGTGTCCTTGCTGCCGCCGCCCTGGCTGGAATTGACGACGGTCGAGCCTTCGACCAGCGCCACCCGCGTGAGGCCCCCGGCCGTCACGTCGGTGCGGCTGCCCGACAGGATGAAGGGGCGCAGGTCCACGTGGCGGGGCGCCGCCCGGTTGCCCACGATCGTGGGGACGGTGGACAGTGTCAGCATCGGCTGGGCCATGTAGTTACGGGGATCGCGGCGGACGGCCTCGGCAAAGGCCGCGCGCTCGGCGTCCGTGGCATGGGGGCCGATCAGCAGGCCGTAGCCGCCGGATTCGTTGGCCGCCTTGACGACCAGATTGTCGATGTTGGCCAGCACATGGTCCCGCTCGCCCGGGTACACGCAGCGATAGCTTGGCACGTTGGGAAGGATCGGCTCGGCGTCGAGGTAATAGCGGATCAGCGCCGGGACATAGGTGTAGATCACCTTGTCGTCGGCCACCCCCGCGCCCGGCGCGTTGGCCAGCGCGACGTTGCCCGCCCGCCAGGCCCGCATCAGCCCCGGAACGCCCAG
>NZ_JBHLWE010000083.1:0-996 GCF_042432925.1 Paracoccus niistensis
CCGAGGATGTTGGCCCTGAACACCTCGGCCGGCGTTCGGAAGCCCAGGCATTTGCGCGGCGTGGCGTTGAGACCGGCGCAGAGCTGGCGCAACTCCTCCTGCGAGAGCGTGTTCGGGTCGGTGTCGCGGCAGATCCAGCGGCGCAGGCGCTTGTTGGCGTTCTCCACCGCACCTTTCTGCCACGGAGACTGTGCCTCGCAGAACCAGGTCCGGGTGCCGAGCTCGGCCTGCAGATGCGGCCAGTCGATGAACTCGGAGCCGCGGTCGAAGGTGATCGAGCGGCGGGCATGATGGGGCAGGGGCGCCAGCACCGTGGCGATCTGCGCCATGATCGGCCGCGTGCGCTTCTCCGCGTTCTTCAGCACCACGAGGAAACGACTGTTGCGCTCGATCATCGTGGTGACGTTGGCAGGACCGAACTTCTGGCGGAACAGCACCAGGTCAGCCTCCCAGTGCCCGAACTCCTTGCGGTGGGCGATGACATCGGGACGGAACAGGATGCTGAGTTCAGGAGCAAATTTCGGCGGCGGGCGCTTGCGCAGCCGATAGCCGCGGCGGCGCCTGCGTCCGGAGGGCAGGTGGCGCCACAACTCGCCCCGACGGCCTTCCTCGGAGTAGATATGGCGGTAGATGGTCTCGTGGCAGACCCGGATCGGAGCCTGCTCGTGCCGCATGCGGCCGGCGATCTGCTCGGGGGTCCAGCCCGATCTCAAGCAGCGCTCGACCTGGTCGCGCAGCCGGGGCTCGCGCATCAGCTTGCGCTGCCGCGTGCGTCGGCCATCGCTCAGGCTCTGCGCCACGATGCACCAGTAGCCACTGAGCCGGGGCGCCTCGCTGTCATGGAAATGGTTGCGCCGGAGTTCGCGGAAAATGGTGGAGCGGTGGCGACCGAGCCGGTGCGCCATCTCGTCGGGGCTCATCTTCGCATGGCGCCAGCGCTCGATCCGGCGGCGCTCCGCAAGGGAGAGGTGAGAATACCGAACCTTCATTCGAGTG
>NZ_JBHLWE010000084.1:0-696 GCF_042432925.1 Paracoccus niistensis
GGCCGCGTTCGCCGCCGCGATCCCCGACAGCATGGCGTTGTGGTTGCCCTTGATGCGGGGAACGTTGACCATTCCCGCCGAGCAGCCCAGCAGCACCGCCCCCGGCACCGTCATCTTCGGCAGAGACTGCCAGCCGCCTTCGGAAATCGCGCGGGCGCCATAGGCCACGCGCTTGCCGCCTTCCAGCAGCTCCGCGATGGCCGGGTGGTGCTTGAAGCGCTGGAACTCGGCGTAGGGGTAGAGATACGGATTCTCGTAGTTCAGGTGGACCACGAAGCCGATGAAGACCTGGTTGTTCTCGGCATGGTAGATGAAGGACCCGCCGCCCGCGTTCTTGCCAAGGGGCCAGCCCATCGTGTGGACGACGGTGCCTTCCTTGTGCTTGGCGGGGTCGATCTCCCAGATCTCCTTCATGCCGATGCCGAACTTCTGCGGCTCGTGCCCGGCGGACAGGTCGTATTTTTCGATCAGCTGCTTGGCGAGCGACCCGCGCACGCCTTCGGCGATCATGACATACTTGCCGCGCAGTTCCATCCCCGGCTCATAGGAGGGGCCGGGGGTGCCGTCGGGGTTCTTGCCCATCTCGCCCGCGACGACGCCGGCCACGCGGTCGCCGTCCATCACCAGCTCGGAGGCCGCCATGCCGGGGAAGATTTCCACGCCCAGCCCTTCGGCCTGCTCGGCCAGCCAGCGGCA
>NZ_JBHLWE010000085.1:0-3047 GCF_042432925.1 Paracoccus niistensis
TCCACGTCCGTCCCCTTGGCCACGGCCGTGTGATAGGCCAGGAACTGCATCGGGATCGCATAAACGATGGGTGCGAAGGCGCCCCCGCCGGATGGCATCGTCAGCACCGCATGGGCGCCCTCGCCGCCTGCCGCGATCCCCTCGGCGTCGGACACCAGCAGCACCTGGCCGTGGCGCGCCATCACCTCCTGCATGTTCGAGACGGTCTTGTCGAACAGCGGGTCGGTCGGGGCGAGCACCACCACGGGCACGTTGCGGTCAATCAACGCGATCGGCCCGTGCTTGAGTTCACCTGACGCATAACCTTCAGCGTGGATGTAGCTGATTTCCTTCAGCTTCAACGCGCCTTCCAGTGCGATGGGGAACAGCGCGCCACGGCCCAGGAACAGCACGTCCTGCGCTTCGGACAACCAGTCGGCCAGGCGCCGGCAGTCCTCGCCCGCACCCACCGCCTGGCTGACCAGCGAGGGGATCGCCGTCAGGTCGCGGATCTGCGCCGAGAACTCGACCGGCGACATGACGCCCCGGTCGGCCGCGGCCTTCAGCGCCAGGACGGCCAGCACCGCCAGCTGGCAGGTGAAGGCCTTGGTCGAAGCCACGCCGACCTCGACCCCCGCCAGGATCGGCAGGGCGATATCGGCGTCCCGCGCGATGGCCGAGGTGCCCACGTTCACGACGCCCACCGTTTTGGCGACCTTGTCCTTGCAGTAATGCAGCGCGGCCAGCGTGTCCGCCGTCTCGCCCGACTGGCTGACGAAGACGGCCCAGCTGCGGGGCGACAGGGGTGGCTCGCGGTAACGGAACTCGGACGCCACATCGACGTCGCAGGGCAGTCCCGCCAGCCGCTCGAACCAGTATTTCGCCACATGTGCGGCGTAATAGGCCGTGCCGCAGCCGACCAGCGTCAGGCGGTCCACGTCGCGGAAATCGACCGCCTCGGGCAGGACGATCCGGCCCTCCTTGATGTAGTGGCTCAGCGCATCGCCAAGGACGACCGGCTGCTGAGCGATCTCCTTGGCCATGAAATGCCGGTAGCCGCCCTTGTCGATGGCGGTCGCACCGACGTCGATGCGCGCCGTCTCGCGGTTGGTCTGCTGGCCATTCGCGTCGAAAATCGCCGCGCCGTCGCGCGTGATCACGACATGGTCGCCGTCTTCCAGATAGGTGATCCGGTCCGTGAAGGGCGCCAGAGCGATGGCGTCCGAGCCGAGGAACATCTCTCCGTCCCCATGCCCCAGGGCCAGCGGGCTGCCCTTGCGGGCGCCGATCATCAGGTCGTCCTCTCCCTCGAACAGGAAGGCAAGGGCAAAGGCACCCTGCAGGCGCGACAGCGTGGCGCGGACGGCCTGTACCGGGTCCATGCCCTGCGCCATGTGGTGGCCCGTCAGCAGGGCCACGGTCTCGGTGTCGGTCTCGGTCCGCGCGGCGATGCCGTTGGCGGCGAGGCAGGTGCGCAGTTCGCGGAAGTTCTCGATGATGCCGTTGTGGACGACGGCCACGGGGCCGTGCTTGTGCGGATGGGCGTTTCCTTCCGTCGCGGCGCCATGGGTGGCCCAACGGGTGTGGCCGATGCCCGCGCGGCCTTCCAGCGGGTCCAGTACCAGCAGGTCAGACAGGTTCACCAGCTTGCCGACCGCCCGGCGGCGGTCCAGCCGCCCCTCGCTGTCCACGGTCGCCACGCCCGCGCTGTCATAGCCGCGGTATTCCAGCCGCTTCAGCGCCTCGACCAGTTGCGGTGCGACCTGGTTCTTGCCGAGTATCCCGATGATCCCGCACATCTTACGCTTTCCCCTTCGCCGCCCGCAGCGCCTGCATGATCCGTGTCGCCAATCCCGGCTTGGTTACCTGCCGGGCGCGGCCCAGCCCCAAGGCCTCGTCGGGCAGGTCCTGGGTGATGACCGACCCCGAGCCGGTCATGGCGCGGTTGCCCACGCGCACCGGCGCGACCAGCATCGTGTCCGAGCCGATGAAGGCCTCGGCCCCGATCACGGTGCGGTGCTTGCCCACGCCGTCGTAGTTGCAGGTGACGGTGCCCGCACCGATGTTCGTGCGCTCGCCCACCTCGGCGTCGCCCAGATAAGTCAGGTGGCCGACCTTCACTCCCTCGGCCAGCACCGAGTTCTTGATTTCCACGAAGTTCCCGACGTGGACGTCGCCGCCCAGTTCCGCCCCCGGCCGCAGGCGGGCGAAGGGACCCACTGTCGCGCCCGCGCTGACGTGACAGCCCTCCAGATGGCAGAAAGGCAGGATCTCGGCCCCGCTTTCGACGGTGACGCCGGGGCCGAAGACCACGTTCTGCCCGATGATAGCGTCACGGCCAATGAAGGTGTCGAGCGCGAACCAGACCGTCTGGGGATCGGCCATGGTCACGCCGTTCTCCAGCATCTCGGCCCGGCGGCGGGCCTGAAAGGCAGACTCGGCTGCCGCAAGCTCGGCGCGGGTGTTGATGCCGAGCGTCTCGGCCTCGTCGCAGGTAACCACGGCGGCGCTGCGGCCTTCCTGCCGCGCAAGGCCCACGACGTCGGTCAGGTAGTATTCCCCCGACGCGTTGTCGTTGCCGAGACGGCCCACGAGATCGCGCAGCAGCGCCGCGTCCGCCGCCATGACGCCGGAATTGCATAGTGCGATGGCCCGCGTGGCCTCGTCGGCGTCCTTGTATTCGACGATGCGGTCCAGCGTGTCGCCACGCACCACGAGCCGGCCATAGCGGCCGGGATCGACAGCCTCGAAGCCCAGCACGACCACGTCTGCCGGATGGCTGACCAGCGCCGCCAAGGTATCCGCGCCGATGAAAGGGGTGTCGCCGTAAAGGACGACGACCTTGCCCTCGAAGCCCTCCAGCAGCGGCAGGGCCTGCGCCACGGCATGGCCGGTGCCGAGCTGCTGGTCCTGAAGGGCGATCTGCGCCTCGGGGTCAAGCTTGGCCACCGCCTTCCGCACCGCCTCGGCCCCGTGGCCCGCGACGACGATCACCCTGTCGGGGTCGAGGCTGCGGCCCGCCGCCAGCGCGTGGCCCATCAGCGGCACGCCTCCCAGCCGGTGCAGCA
>NZ_JBHLWE010000086.1:0-1611 GCF_042432925.1 Paracoccus niistensis
CCCAGGCTCTTGTGTTGAGAACAATGGCGCCGTCTGCCCGTCGTGGCAGGCTCTCTGACAGGCTGGTCCGCAGCCGCTCGCGTGCTTCCGGGGCAAGGCTGGCGCAATAGCCCGGGGCCGGGCCCGCGCCCAGGGTGAAGGGCGTCCAATAGTCGTCGAAGTTCCGGAAGACCGAGGGCGACTCGAGAGCGGCAATCTCGGGCATCGGCAGCCCTGCTTCCTCGACGAGGGCCGCGAGCCCCTCGCGCGTGCAGAAGGAAAAGCGCCGGTCTTCGGTCAACTCGCGGGCTGCAGGGTCCAGTGACACCGCCGCGGTCCAGAAGGCGCGCATGAAGGCGATGCCACCGCCGGGATAGTCCCAGACGTAGAAGCCGATCGTGCCCCCGGGGCGGACGATCCGACCCAGCTCGCGAAGAGCCGCCACACGATCAGGGATGAAGTTGAGCACCAGCCCGGCCACCGCCACGTCGCGGCTGTTGGTCGGGACCGAGGAAAGGTCGGCGGCGCTCCCCAGCCGGAACTCCGCCCGTGGATCGGGGAGATTCTCGCGCGCCTTCGCGAGAAAGCCCTCGGAGGGATCGAGGGCGAGCACATGACGCGGAGCGCATTGGCGAAGGACAGCCTCGGTCAGCGCCCCGGTGCCGCAGCCGAGGTCCAGCCAGGCAAGCCCCCCGGGCAGGCCGAGCCAGTCGAGAAAGCGCGCGGCGATCGGCCGGCTCCACCGTCCCATGTAGGCGTCGTAGCTGTCGCCTGCCGCCCAGGCGTCGTGACGCGCGGCCGTGGTCATCGGGGCACCTCCGGAGCAAACATCGCGAGGCTGGCATTGCCCGGCATGATACACCGGATGCCTTGCGCCCGGAACAAATGCTCTGTCACGTGTGGCAGCCCGGTCGGCTTGCACCGGTTGTGAAGTCAGAGGCTCCTTGGCGATCCGGTTCTTCAGGGTGGGCCAGGACGAGGTTGCCTGTGCTTCGTGAGCCGCATGGCGTCAGAAGGTGATTTCCACCGAGCCGGCGCTGCGGCGTGCGGGACCGTGATAAACGGCCTCGATGTTGTTGCCGGCGGGATCCAGCAGAAAGGCGGCGTAGTAGCCGGGATGATAGGGCCGCTCACCAGGCGCGCCATTGTCCCGCCCGCCCGCGACCAGTCCCGCCTTGTGAAACGCATCGACCATCTGGCGGCTCTTGGCCTGAAAGGCGAGATGGTGCCGGCCGGTGGCCGTCCCTTGGGCGGCTTTGCTTTCCGTCGTCGAGACGAACAGTTCGTCCGCCCAGAAGTAGTCGGAGGCGGTCCCGCCCATCGGGATCTCGAGGGCATCCAGCACCGCCTGGTAGAACCTCAGGCAGGCTGGAAGGTCCTCGACCGCCAGCTGGACGTGGTCGATCAGGCGGCCACGATGCAGTTGCTGGACTTCCATCCTTCACGCTCCCTTCCGAACGGCAGTTTTCTCATGCCTGTCATCAAGCGCATCATATCCCTGCCCGTTGAAGCGGATCAGGCAGAACCCGTGCCCGAAGGGATCGGCGAACATCGCCAACTGGCCGAAGGCAGCGGTCGTGGTCGCACCCTCCTGCACCGCCCCGGCTGCGGTCACCCTGTCGATCGCCGCCT
>NZ_JBHLWE010000009.1:0-182413 GCF_042432925.1 Paracoccus niistensis
CCTTCGTCCTCCATCTGGCTCGAAAGCTACTTCAGGGAGGACCACTTTTCAGGGGGCAGACCACAGGCGGGCGATCTCGTACCACCGGCCCATGTAGAGCCGGGCGTCGAAGCCCGAGACGGGCTCGATGCCGCGGGGCACGCGGGTCATGACCGCGCGCGAGGCGGCGGACAGGGCAGCAAGGGCGGCAAGCCCCGTGGCGATGGTGCGGATGCGCATGGGTCGAACTCCGTGTTTGGGGGCCGAACGCCGCAGGGCGCCGAAACGGTCCCGTCCGCACCGGATGTGCATCACCCGTGCATCGGTCGTGCATGACCTGTGCAGCGGAACCAAATCAGAACGGCGGCGGGGCCGAGAAGCTCATCGTCGCGTTGCTGTCGGGGTGCCGCAGCCGCAGCGATTCGGCATGCAGCATCAGCCGCGGGTGGTCGGCGGCGGGCCCCTCGGCGTAAAGCGGGTCGCCCAGGATCGGATGCCCGAGGCTCGCCATGTGCACCCGCAGCTGGTGGCTGCGCCCGGTCAGCGGATAAAGCCGGACGCGGGTCTCGGCGTCCGAGGCGCGGATCACCCGCCAGTCGGTCTGCGCCGGGCGGCCCTCGGCATGGTCCACCTTCTGCCGCGGGCGGTTCGGCCAGTCCACGATCAAGGGCAGGTCCACCCGCCCCTCCTTCGGCTCGAGCCGGCCCCAGAGCCTTGCAACGTAAGCCTTTTTAACCTGCCGCTTCTCGAACTGCTGGCCGAGGTGCTTCTGTGCGTGGGGCGTCAGGCCGAAGACCATGATCCCCGAGGTGTCGAGGTCCAGCCGGTGCACCAGCAGCACTGTGGGGAAGGCGACCCGCAGCCGGTTGATGAGGCAGTCGGCCCGGTCCTCCCCCCGCCCCGGCACGGACAGCAGGCCCGCGGGCTTTTCCACCACGAGGATCTGGTCGTCGTGGTGGATCAGGCGGGGCTGCTCGGCGGTGGGCTGGTAGACGAAGCTCATGCCCCCGGCTTAGCGGGCGACCAGCCGCACCGCCAGCCCGGCGAACATCACCGCCGCGATGCGGTTGAGGATGCCGAGCCGCCCCGCCAGCCGCATCCCCAGCCAGCCCGCCGCGATCCCGTAAGCCATTGTTATCAATGTGCCGGTGAAGGCGAAGATCAGGCCCAGCCCCAGCAATTGCTGCCAGACGGGTCCATAGGCGGGGCTGGTGAACTGCGGCAGGAAGGCCAGCAGGAACAGCACCGGCTTGGGGTTCAGGACGTTGGATAGGATGCCCCGCCGGATCACGTCGCGCGAGCGCACCACCGGCCGCGCCGAGGGGTCCGGCGCGGGCGCGGTCCAAGCCTTCCACGCCAGATACAGCAGGTAGCCCGCCCCGATCCACTTGATCGCCGCCAGCGCCCCCGGATGCGCGGCGATCACCGCGCCGAGGCCCAGCGTCGTCATCGCCACGTGGAACAGCACGCCGATGCCGACGCCCAGTCCTGCCAGCGCCCCGGCCCTCGGCCCGCCCTGCACACCCGAGGCGGTGGCGAAGAACACGTCCTGACCGGGCGCCGCGTTCAGCACCAGCCCGCCCGAGACGAAGGCCAGCAGTTGGGCCAATGGGATGTTCCCCAGCGTGTCCCAGATCATTGCCGTTCTTCCTGCGGCACGCCGTCCGCGATCTCGTAATAGTCGCCCTTGCTGCCCGTCCAGATGTGGCGCTGCAGGTGCAGGCCCGTGGGCGGCTCGAGGCAGCCCACCGCCACGTCGGTCTCGCCGCGCCCAAAGCCGCGCCAGAACATGGAACTGCCGCAGGTATCGCAGAAGCCGCGCTCGGCCTTGTCCGAGGACTTGAACCAGCGGACATGCTCCTCGCCCTCGATCTCAAGCCGGTCGTCGGGGACGGGAACGGCGGCCCAGACATGGCCGGACCAGCGGCGGCACTGGCTGCAATGGCAGGCGGCGATGTCGTCCAGATCGCCCCGGATCGTCACCCGGACGGCGCCGCAGAGGCAGCGGGCATGGCGCACCGTCATGATTGCGCCTGCTGGGGCAGACCGTCCGCGATGTCGTAATAGTCGCCCTTGTCGGCCACGTAGATATGCCCCTCCAGCCGCAGACCCGTGGGCGGCGTGATCGCCCCCGCCGAAACGACCGTGCGGCGAGAGCCGACCTCGCGCCAGAACAGCGACGAGCCGCAGGCCGCGCAGAAGCCGCGCTCGGCCTCCTCGGACGACCGGAACCAGCGCAGGGACTCGCCGCTGATGGCAGGGTCGCGCAACTCGGCGCCGGCCCAGAAATGGCCGCTCCACCGGCGGCACTGAGAACAATGGCAGGCGCCGACCGGCTCGGCGGTCAGCCGACCCGTGAAGCTGACGGCGCCGCACAGGCAAGCGCCGCTGATCTTAGAGCCTTCCGAAGACATCGCGCATCATCCCTTCCAGCGCCTCGGCATCGGCCTCAGTGAACGCGTCCGGCCGGTCGCTGTCTATATCCAGCACGCCGATCAGGCGGTCATTCGCGCCGATCACCGGCACCACGATCTCGGACCGGGTCGAGGAGGAACAGGCGATATGCCCCGGAAAGGCCTCGACGTCGGGGACAAGCTGCGTCTGCCGGGTGCGGGCGGCGGCCCCGCAGACCCCGCGCGCGAAGGGGATCACCAGGCAGCCGTGGCCGCCCTGATAGGGGCCGATCTTCAGGGTTTCAGGCCCGGTCACGCGGTAGAAGCCGGTCCAGTCGAAGCGGTCGTCGGCATGGTGCAACTCGCAGGCGACGGTAGCCATCAGCGCGACCTCGTCGGTTTCGCCCTCGGTCAGGACACGGATGCGGGCGGAAAGCTCGGTGTAATCTGTCATGCGCGCCACGCTACAGCCGCGCCCTTCGGCGGAAAAGGGGCGGCGCGCTGGACTGTCCGCGCCCATGGCGCTAGGGACGGCGCGATTCCCCGGCTTGCCATCGAAGGCCCGTCCCCATGACCGACCGCATCGACCTGCGCCGCGCGCTGATTTCCGTCTCGGACAAGGAGGGGCTTGTCGACTTCGCTAAAGCTCTTGCGACCCGCGGGGTCGAGCTGCTCTCCACCGGTGGCACCGCCAAGGCGCTGCGCGACGCGGGGCTCGAGGTCCGCGACGTGGCCGAGGTCACCGGCTTCCCCGAGATGATGGACGGCCGCGTCAAGACGCTGCATCCGGCGGTCCACGGCGGGTTGCTGGCGCTGCGCGACAACCCCGAGCACCGCGCCAGCATGGAGGCGCATGGGATCGCCCCGATCGACCTGCTGGTGGTGAACCTCTACCCCTTCGAGGAAACGGTGGCGAAGGGTGCCCCTTACGACGACTGCATCGAGAACATCGACATCGGCGGCCCGGCGATGATCCGCGCGGCGGCCAAGAACCACGCCTTCGTGACGACGGTCGTGGACGTGCAGGATTATAACGCGGTTCTGGCGGAACTGGACGCCAACGGGGGCGCCACCACCCTGCCCTTCCGCAAGCGGATGGCGCAGGCAGCCTATGCCCGCACCGCCGCCTATGATGCCGCTGTCTCGACCTGGATGGCGGGCGCCATCGACGAGGCCACCCCGCGCCGCCGCGCCTTCGCCGGGACGCTGGCGCAAAGCCTGCGCTATGGCGAGAACCCGCACCAAACGGCCGCCTTCTACACCGACGGATCAAATCGCCCCGGCGTGGCGACCGCCCGCCAGTGGCAGGGCAAGGAGCTGTCCTACAACAACATTAACGACACCGACGCGGCCTTTGAACTCGTGGCCGAGTTCACCGAAGGCCCCGCCGTCGCCATCATCAAGCACGCCAACCCCTGCGGCGTGGCCCGTGCCGAGACGCTCGAGGCAGCCTACCGCCGCGCCTTCGACTGCGACCGCACCTCGGCCTTCGGCGGCATCATCGCGCTGAACGGGCGGCTGGACGCGGCGACCGCACGCGCCATCACCGAGATCTTCACCGAGGTCGTCATCGCCCCTGACGCCTCCGACGAGGCGCGCGGGATCTTCGCGGCCAAGAAGAACCTGCGCCTGCTGACGACCGGCGGCCTGCCCGACGCGCAGGCGGGCGGGCTGACCTTCCGGCAGGTCGCGGGCGGCTTCCTGGTCCAGACCCGCGACAACGGCCATGTGACCGCCGCCGACCTGCGGGTCGTGACCCAGCGCCAGCCGAGCGAGGCCGAGCTTGCGGACCTCATGTTCGCCTGGACCGTCGCCAAGCACGTCAAGTCGAACGCCATCGTCTATGCGCGTGACCGCGCCACCGTGGGCATCGGCGCGGGGCAGATGAGCCGGGTCGATTCGACCCGCATCGGGCGGCGCAAGTCCGAGGACATGGCCGAGGCGCTGGGCCTTTCCGCGCCCCTGACCGAGGGCGCGGCGGTGGCCTCGGACGCCTTCTTCCCCTTCGCGGACGGCATCGAGGCCCTGGCCGCGGCAGGTGCCCGCGCGGTGATCCAGCCGGGCGGGTCCATGCGCGACGAGGAAGTGATCGCGGCGGCCGACCGCCTTGGTCTTGCCATGGTCTTCACCGGACAGCGGCACTTCCGCCACTGATGAGCGACGACGCCGAAGCCCCCAAGCCGAAGAAGCCGCGCCGCAAGATCGCGGCGCCCGCCGGTGACGCCGTGCCCTCGGCTGCGGTGCCGGCCGGCAGCGCTCCCAAGCGCCGCCGCAAGCCCCCGGCGCCGCCTGCTCCCGCGCCGCGACCGACCAGCCTCTGGTGGGCGGCGGGTACGGCGCTGGTGATCCTGGCGCTGGACCAGCTGACGAAATGGATCGTGGTCCATGCGCTGAACCTTCCCGAGGTGCAGGCAATCGACGTGATCGACCCCTGGCTGAACCTGCGCATGGCCTGGAACCAGGGGGTGAACTTCGGGCTACTGTCCTCGGACGTCGAGGTGATGCGCTGGGTGCTGATCGCTGTGGCCATGGTGATCTGCGCCTGGGTCGCGGTCTGGCTTTTCCGTGCGCGTCCGGGGCGGCTGGCGCAGGTCGCCGCCGGGCTGCTGATCGGGGGCGCGGTGGGCAATGTCATCGACCGGATGGCCTACGGCGCGGTCGCGGACTTCCTGAACATGTCGCTGCCGGGCTGGCGCAACCCTTACAGCTTCAACGTGGCCGATATCGCGATCTTCGCGGGCGCGTTGGGACTGGTCTTCCAGCCGGGTCCGGCCGCGCCCGAGGAAACCTCGGACAAGAGCCGTGACGGCAAGCGCAAGACGCGCTAGAAGAGCCGCGACGCTTTTCCTTGGGTGGTGCCATGCGGGCCTTTCTGCTGACCCTTTCCGTGCTGGCCCTTGCGGCTTGCGGCAACGACGGACGGCTGATGAACCTGTCCGGTTCGGACGACGGCCCCGAGGAATTCGCCATCGTCCCCACCCGGCCGCTGGAACTGCCGCCGGACCTCGCGCAGCTGCCCGCGCCCACGCCGGGCGGCGCCAACATCACCGACCCGAACCCGGCGGGCGACGCCATTGCCGCCCTGGGGGGCAATCCGGGCCACCTGGCCCAGCAGGGTATCGGCGCGGGTGACGGGGCGCTGGTCACCTATGCAGGCCGCGCGGGCGTGACTCCCGGCGTGCGCCAGGTGGTGGCCGCCGAGGACCAGGCCGTGCGCGCCCGCCGCGGCCGCCGCCCGCTCGAGGTCCTGGGCCGCGTCAACGTCTACCAGCGCGCCTACGAGCCGCAGACGCTGGACAGCTGGGCCGAGCAGGACCGCTGGCGCCGCGCAGGCGCGCAGGTTCCGGCCGCGCCCCCCACCGCCTCGGACCGGTAAAGTCCCGCTCACCACCGCTTGACCGGGGCCCCGCTTGCGCGCGGGCCTTTCTGCGACCAACCTGCGGCCTGCACCCGCAAGCCCGGAGGCCGCCCGACCATGCGCCGCACCCTCGCCTTCCTGCTGGCCACCGCCGCTACCCCGGCGCTGGCCGAGATGCCCCCCGGCGTCAGCCATTTCACGCTCGACAACGGGCTCGAGGCGGTGGTGATCGAAGATCACCGCGCCCCGGTCGTGGTCCAGATGCTGTGGTACCGGATCGGCTCGGCCGACGAGGTGCCGGGCAAGTCGGGACTGGCGCATTACTTGGAACACCTGATGTTCAAGGGCACCGACAAGCTGGACGCGGGCGAGCTGTCGAAGACGGTGACGGCCAACGGCGGCATGGACAACGCCTTCACCTCCTACGACTTCACCACCTATTTCCAGCGCATCGCCTCGGACCGGCTGGACCTGGTCATGGGAATGGAGGCCGACCGCATGGCGAACCTGCGGATCGGCGAGGACGACTGGCAGGCCGAGCGGCAGGTCGTGCTGGAAGAACGCGCCCAGCGCACCGACAGCGACCCCCGTGCGCTGTTTTCCGAGGAACGCTCGGCCGTCCAGTTCTACAACCACCCCTACGGCCGCCCCGTGATCGGCTGGCGGCAGGAGATGGAGGCGCTGACCCGCGAGGATGCGCTGAAATGGTATGACGACCATTACGCCCCGAACGTGGCCGTGCTGGTCGTGGCGGGCGACGTGACGGCGGACGCGGTCCGCGCCCTGGCCGAAAAGCACTACGGCCCGATCCCGCCCAAGCCCGAGGCCCCCCGTGACGCCCGCCCGCAGGAGCCCGAGCAGCGGGCCGAGCGGCGCATGACCATGACCGACCCGCGCGTGCCCCAGCCCGTCCTGACGCGCAGCGTGATCGTGCCCGAACGCAACCGGGGCGACCAGAAGACCGCCGCCGCGCTCAGCGTGCTGGCCGAGCTGCTGGGCGGCTCGCCCCAGACCTCGTTCCTGGGCCAGCGGCTGGTGCTGACGGGGCAGGCCCTGGGGGTGGGTGCCTGGTATGACGGGCTCAGCGTCGATCCGACGACCTTCGCGGTGACGATGGCCTATGCGCCAGGCACCGACGACGCGGCGGCCGAGGCCGCTCTGGACGGGGCGATCCGCGACTTCCTGGCTCAGGGGCCCGATCCTGCGCATCTGGAGCGCGTCAAGACGCAGCTGCGCGCCGCCCGCATCTATGAACGCGACTCGGCGCACGGGCGGGCCTATGACTATGGCCAGGGCCTCGCCGTCGGCCTGACGGTCGAGGATGTGAACGACTGGCCCGACATCCTCGCCGAGGTGACGGTCGAGGATGTCCGCGCCGCAGCCGGACTGGCCCTGGGCGGCCGGGCCGGCGTCACGAGCCTGCTGAAGCCCGCCCCGCCCGGGGAAGTGGGCACGGTGCAGGCAGCAGTTGAAACGGACGCTGACCCCGTCGCAGTGCCGGGCGCGGCGGTGGGTGGCCCTGCCCCGGCCGTGGTCGATGCGGGTGCGGCCCTGGCGGACTCGCCGGAGGAACTGGGCACCCCGCCCGTGGCCCTGGACGCGCCCGCCAGTGCCGCGCCTGTTCCCGCCGACACGCCGCATCCCGCGCAACCGGCCCCGGCCTCGCCCGCCCCTGCGGCGCCCGTGAGCGATCCCGCGCAATCCCCGGCACCGGAGCAGACCCGATGATCCGCAGCTTCCTTTCCGCCATCGCGCTTTCGCTTCTTGCGGCGCTGCCCGCCCGCGCCATCGACATCCAGGAGGTCACCTCGCCCGGCGGCATCAACGCCTGGCTGGTCGAGGACGACTCGATCCCCTTCGTGGCGCTGGAAATCGCCTTCCGGGGCGGCGCCTCGGTCGATGCGCCGGACAAGCGCGGCGCGATCAACCTGATGACGGCGCTGCTGGAGGAAGGCGCAGGCGACCGCGACGCCGTGGCCTTCGCGCAAGGGATGGAGGAGCTTGCCGCCTCGGCCGGCTTCGACGTCTCGGACGACGCGGTCAGCGTCAGCTTCCGCGCGCTGACGGAAAACCGCGACCAAGCCGCGGACCTGCTGGCCGACGCGCTGACCCGCCCCCGCTTCGACGCCGACGCGATCGAGCGGGTGCGCGCGCAGGTCCAGTCCTCGATCCGCGCGCAGGACAGCGACCCGCAGGCGATCGCCTCGAAGGAGATGGCGCGGCGGATGTGGGGCGACCACCCCTATGGCTCGGTCATCAGCGGGACCGAGCAATCGGTGGCGGGCCTGACCCGCGACGACCTGCTCGCGGCCAAGGACCGGGTGCTGGCCCGCGACCGGGTGCTGGTCTCGGCGGCGGGCGACATCGACGCCGAAGCCCTGGGGCTGCTGATCGACCGCATCCTGGGCGGCCTTCCGGCCGAGGCCACGGCCCCCCTGCCGCCGGAAGCCGAGCTCAGGCTGACCGGTGCGACCGAGGTGATCGACTGGGACAGCCCGCAGACCGTGGTCAGCTTCGCCCAGCCCGGCCTGCCGATGGACCATCCCGATTATTTCGCGGCCTTTGTGCTGAACCATATCCTCGGCGGCGGCGGTTTTTCCTCGCGCCTGATGGAGGAAATCCGCGAAAAGCGCGGCCTGACCTATGGGGTGGGCACGGGCCTGTCGAACATGGTGCTGGGCGAGACCTGGGCAGGCGGCATGGCCACCGCCAACGACCGCACGGGCGAGGCCGTGGCGCTGGTGCGCGAGGTCTGGGGCGCGATGCGCGAGGGCGTGACCGAACAGGAACTTCGCGACGCCAAGACCTACCTGACGGGCGAATATCCCCTGCGCTTCGACGGCAACCGCCGGATCGCGGGCATCCTGTCGGGAATGCAGCTGATGGGAATGCCGCGCGACTACGTCAACACGCGCAACCAGAAGATCGAGGCCGTGACGGCCGCCGACGTCCAGCGCGTCGCCCGCGAGGTGCTGGACCCCGGCAAGCTGGAATTTGTCCTGGTCGGCCGCCCCGAGGGGATCTGAGCGCCGTTCATGAGAAAGGGCGCAGGAGGGTTTCCCCGTCCTGCGCCCTTGCCATCGGCCCTGCGGGCCTTCGGATCAGGGATTGACCTGAACCGCGCCGGTGCCGCCCAGAACCGCGCCTGCGGCCGCGCCCACCGGGCCGCCCACGACCGCGCCCGCGCCCGCGCCGGTCGCCGCGCGTTCGGTCATGTTGTCGCCGCAGCCGGCCACGGCCAGCGTCAGGCTGCAGATCAGGATTGCTGCCGTCTTCTTCATGATGATCTCCTGCGAATTGTGAAGGTCTGCTGCACTTGACAACGACGCAACGGACGCCCCCGGTTCCCTTCCGATTTGCGCAAACCCGCAAGATGGCGCGGAAATCTATCCCGTACCGCCCTGTTCATGCTAGATCGGGACCCATGACGCGCCACGACCCCGACATCCGGCCGGTGATCCGGCAGCTCGACGAATCCGCCGCCAACCGCATCGCGGCAGGCGAGGTGGTGGAACGTCCCGCCTCGGCCGTGAAGGAACTGGTCGAGAACGCGCTGGACGCAGGTGCGACCCGGATCGCCATCGCCATCGCGGGCGGCGGCAAGCGGCTGATCCGGGTCACCGACGACGGCTGCGGCATGACGGCCGAGGACCTGCCGCTGGCGCTGGCCCGTCACGCGACCTCGAAGATCGACGGCTCGGACCTTCTGGACATCCGCTCCTTCGGCTTCCGGGGCGAGGCGTTGCCGAGCCTCGGGGCCGTGGGCCGCCTGGCCATCACCAGCCGCGCGGCCGGGCACGAGGCCGCGCGCATCGCCGTTTCGGGAGGGCGGATAGAACCGCCGCGCCCTGCCGCCGCCAACCGCGGCACGGCCGTGGAACTGCGCGACCTCTTCTTCGCCACGCCCGCCCGGCTGCGCTTCCTGCGGAGCGACCGGGCCGAGACGCAGGCCATCGCCGAGGTGGTCCGCCGCCTCGCCATGGCCGAGCCCTCGGTAGCCTTCACCCTGACCGAGGAGGACGAGGGCCGCGTGCTGTTCCGCGCCGATGCCGAGCAGGGGGATCTGTTCGACGCCCTTTCGGCCCGCATCGGCCGGGTCATGGGGCGCGAGTTCATCGAGAACGCCATCCCGCTGGAGGCCGAGCGCGACGGGCTGCGCCTGACTGGCCTTGCCGCGCTGCCGACCTATTCGCGCGGCGCGGCAGTGGCGCAGCATCTCTTCGTCAACACGCGCCCTGTCCGCGACAAGCTGCTGACCGGGGCGCTGCGGGCGGGCTATTTCGACGTGCTGCCCTCGGGCCGGCACCCGGCGGCGGTGCTGTTCGTCGCCTGCGATCCGCAGGGCGTGGACGTGAACGTCCATCCCGCCAAGGCCGAGGTCCGCTTCCGCGAGCCCGACGCCGCGCGCGGGCTGGTGGTCGCCGCGCTGCGCCATGCACTGGCCGGGGCAGGGCATCGCTCGTCCTCTACAGGCGGAGCGGCTACGCTCGCTGCGATGCGGACGGAACAGGCGCCGAGCTTCTGGCACAGCCAGGCGCCGTCACCTGCGGCGGTCGCGGCGGCCCACGCAGCCCAGGCGCCGCTGGCGCCGGTCCCCACGGCACCGCAGGGCTTCGCGGAAACCTCCGGCCCTGTCTTCCCGGCCGCCGCGCGGGTCGAGCCGGAGGCCGAGGCACCCGACGCTCCGCTCGGCGCGGCACGGGCGCAGCTTCACGGGAACTGGATCGTGGCGCAAAGCCGCGACGGCATCGTAATCGTGGACCAGCACGCGGCCCACGAGCGGCTGGTCTACGAACGGCTCAAGGCGCAGGCCGCGCAGGCGCGCGTGCCCAGCCAGGCGCTGCTGATCCCGGCCATCGTGGAGCTTGGCGCGGAGGCCGAGCGGGTGCTGGCGGCGGCCGGCGAGCTGGACCGGCTGGGCTTGGTCATCGAGCCCTTCGGCCCGGGCTGCGTTGCGGTGCGGGAACTGCCCGCCGCGCTGGGGCAGGCCAACCCGGCGGCGCTGCTGCGCGACATCGCCGACGATCTGGCCGAGCACGGAACCTCGGACCGGCTGCAGGGGCGTCTGGACGCGGTGCTGTCCTCCATGGCCTGCCACGGCTCGGTGCGCTCGGGCCGCAGCCTGACGGGGGACGAGATGAACGCGCTTCTGCGCGAGATGGAGCGGACGCCACGGTCGGGCCAGTGCAACCACGGCCGTCCGACCTGGGTGGAGCTGAAGCTTTCGGATATCGAGCGGCTGTTCGGGCGCTGATTGACGCCGCCCGGCCTGCGCGCGAGAACCGGGGAAAAGGGGAAGTGCCATGCTGGAACTCGGCGCCGACAAGATCGCCTTTGTCATCCTTCGCGCCCGCGACTATGACCACGGGCCGGACGGCCGCGGCGGGCGGAACGCCTTCGAGCTGCGGGACTTCATCGCCGACCTGACCGAGGACGAGCAGGCGGAACTGACCGCGGTGATGTGGATCGGCCGCGGCACCTTTGACGCGGATGACATTGAAGAGGCGATCTCGACTGCGAAGGCGGAAAAGACGACGCCCACCGAAGACTATCTGATGGGCGAGCCGCACCTGGCCGATTACCTGGAAGCCGGGATGGAGGCACTTGGCCTGACCCCCGGCGAGGAAGAGGACGACCTGCTGCGGGGCTGAAGGCCCCGTGAAGGGCGGGGATGCACCCCGCCCCCGCCTGAAAGGCTGCGCCTGACGGGGCTTACTGCCGGGTGACCCGCACCAGCTCGCCATTGTCCTTGTCGGTCAGCAGCAGGATCGAGCCGTCCGGGGCCAGTTCCACGTCCCGCACGCGGCCGATGCCTTCCAGATGGCGCGCCTCGCCTGCAATGCGGTTGCCTTCCAGCTGCAGCCGGACAAGGCCATGGTCGCCCTGCAGAGCGCCGGTCAGCAGGTGCCCATCCCATTCGGGGAACATCTCGCCCTTGTAGAAGGCCAGCCCCGCGGGCGCGATCACCGGGTCCCAGTAATAGACCGGCTGCTCCATCCCTTCGCGCGCAGTGATGCCTTCGTTGATGGGCGCCCCCGAGTAGTCCACGCCATAGGTGATGACCGGCCAGCCGTAGTTCCTGCCGGCTTCGATCCGGTTCAGCTCGTCCCCGCCCTTCGGCCCGTGCTCGATCGTCCAGAGCTGCCCGCTGCCGTCCAGCGCCGCCGCCTGCACGTTGCGCAATCCCTTGGCATAGGTCTCGGGCAGGCCCATCGCGGGATTGCCAGGCGCGGGCGCTCCGGTCAGGGCGTCGATGCGGACGATCTTGCCCAGGTGGTTGTCATCCCGCTGCGCCGTGTCACGGATCGGCACGTCCGAGCGTTCGCCCAGGGTCACGAACAGGTTGCCCTGCCCGTCCGGCACCACCCGGCTGCCGAAGTGCTTGTCGCCGTCGTAGACGGGCACCTGCGCGAAGATCTGCCGGACATCTTCCAGCGTCGCGTTGTCCGCCGACAGCGTGGCCGTCGCAACGGCCGTGTGGTTGCCCCCTTCGGCAGGCGCCGCATAGCTGAACCAGAGCCTGCGGCTTTCGGCGAAGTCCGGGGCGATCGCCACGTCCAGAAGGCCACCCTGCCCACCCGCCGAAATCTCGGGCAGGCCCCCGATGGGATCGGAAAGGCCGCCCTGGGCAGAGACGATCCGCAGCCGCCCGGGCCGCTCGGTCACCAGCCAGCCACCGTCGGGCAGTTGCGCCATGCCCCAGGGATGTTCCAGCCCGTCCGCGATGACGGTCGTTTCCAGGCCGATGTCGTCAGCCAGAGCAGGTGCGCGGGTCTGGCCCTCGAAGGCGGGCGTCTGGCCGGATGCGTTCGGAGGGGCGCTGTTGAAGCCTTGGGCACAGGCGGCCAGCGGGGCAAGGATCAGGGCGGCAAAGGCCGCGGTCGAGCGGAGGAACGGCATCGGCGACTCCCTTGGCATATGCGTGAAGGAACGGAAGCCGCAGGAAAACGTTCCGGCGGTTGACCGAAGCGTGAAGGCGGCCGCCGCCAAGGGGGCGCTGCCCCCGGCCTTCGGCCTCCCCCGGGATATTTGCGCGAAGAAGAGGAGCCTTGGGCCGCGCCGGCCTGAAGCACGGCCCGGGGTTGCCGTCAGGCTTCCAGGTGATCCACCTTGGCCATGTGATCGGCGATGCCGCCCACCTCGGCCAGCCAGCGATCCACGAGTTCCGGGTCATCCGGAGCGGCGTGGACGCCGGGCGGGAAGGCGCCGGCCAGTACGGATTCAACCGCCATGGCCACGGGGATCGACACGAGCTGCGCCATGGCCGTGCCCTTGTCGTTCCCCTGCGCGTCCAGCACCCATTCCTTGTCGAAGACCGGCTGGCCGTCTCGGCTCGCGCCCAGGCGGACGAACAGCACGACGCGGTCGGGTTCGCCCTCGGCATAGGCGTGCCGGGACCAGAACTCGTCGGCCATCTCGCGCAGGCGGGCATCGCCCTCGGGACCCGACAGGCCCTCGACCTCGGTGAAGACGGGGGCCCAAGCCTCGGCCCAGCCCTTCAGCCGGATGGTGCCGCGCACGAAATCGTGCAGTTTCCAGTCCGGGTCGAAACCGTACTGCCCGACAAAGGCGGTGGAGTCGCGGTTGGGATAGACCTCGAAGCGCTCAGGCACGGGCAGGGGCGCGTCATAGGGCTCGATGGCGTGCCAGGGGCGGTCCACCCGGCGGTCCGCCCCGTCGCGGATCGACAGCGAGGGCGAGCGCAGGGCGCGCAGCACGCCCAAGGGCGACCAGGAGAACTTGTAGCGGAGGGGGTTCGGGTGCTTCGGGATGCCGCCGCAATAGCTGGTGAAGCTGATCTCGTCGCCGGGCTGGGCGAGCGGGCGATAGTCAGCGACCAGCTCATGCGCCATGAGGTGGTCGATGCCGGGGTCCAGCCCGACCTCGTTCACCAGCGCCACGCCCGCGTCCATCGCCGCCTGCTCCAGCGCCGCCATCTCGGGCGAGATGTAGGAGGAGCTGACGAAATGCGCCTTTTTCTCGATGCACATGCGTGCCAGCGGCGGGTGCTGGTCGGCCGGCAGCATCGACACGACCACGTCGCCGGGCTGGACGGCGGCGGCCAATGCCTCGGGCGAATATTCCCGGATGTCGCCCGTCAGGTCGCCCACGGCCTCGCGGGCCTTCTCGACCGTGCGGTTCCAGACGGCGACGGGCGTCTGCCCCTGCAGCAGCCGTCGCAGGCCGGGGACGGCGGAAAGACCGGTTCCGACCCAGTGGATCGTCATGGCGCAAGCCCTTTCAGATGGGTGTCATAAATGTCGGCGGCCCGGCCCCAGGGGCCGGTCTCGATGGCATCGAGCGCCCGCAGCACCGGCAGCAGCTGCGCGGCATAGTCGAGGCTCGATTCCCGTGGCAGCATCGAGGGCAGGTTGTCGATGGCCATGACGTCGAGCGGCGGGTGCTCGGCCACGCGCAGCACCGGGGCGTCCCAGGTCGTGGTGCGGTCATAGACGCGGACCGGGTTGAACGCGCTGGTCGGGTCGCAGGCGATGTCGCCGATCGCGGTCAGGGCGCGGCCGGGGTTCACGGCGCTTTCGGGAACGAAGACCGGGCAGCCGGGCTGCGCGAGGATGCAGTTGAGGAAGACCTCGTGCAGCAGGATCTCCGGGAAGGGGCCGCCATGCGCGGTTTCCGCCATGTCCCATTTCGTGACGCGCACGCCGACCTCGGCGCACAGGTCCGCCGCGCCCGTTCCCACCCGCCCCTTCGCGCCGATGACGATGGCGCGGGGGCGGGGCAGGCCGGTGCCGTCGAGTTCCGCCCGCAGTTCGGTGGCAAGCGCGTCCTTGTCGGGGTAGGTGCCGACGGCCGGGCAGGTCTCGCCCCGGTGCTGCGCGGCCCAGGCCTTCAGCGTGACCGCCGCGCCCGCATAGCCCGCCCAGTAGCCGAAGGCCGCGAGCCTGCGGCCATTGTCGTCCAGCAGGTATTCGAGATCGTAAAGCCGCCCCCCGCCTTCGCGGAAACGGCGCAGCAGCACCTCGCCCGACGGCTGGCCCTTGAAGGCATGGCCGAACATGATGTGCCGGTGCATCAGAGGCGTGCCGTCCTCGGGCAGTTCCTTGAGGCCGAAGACGATGGCGTCCAGAGGCGCCTCGGGCCACGAGCCTTCGGGCGCGATCGAGGCTCCGGCGGCGCGATAGTCGGCGGTCGGGATCACGCGGCGGGGGCTGTCCTCGACGGTGACGCGGAAGCCGCGGCGGATCAGGTCGCGCACGCCTTCCGGGGTGATGCCGACCCTGTCCTCGTTGGGGCGGCTTTCCGCCCGGACCCAGAGATGCACCATCAGACCCCCTCCTTCCGCCGCCGGCCCGCGGCGGGCCATTCGCCAATGCTGCGCGACAGTTACGGAAAGGCGATGCGGTCGTCCAGACGCGGACGGCGCGCGCCGAGGAAGGGGCCGTCGCCGGCCGCGTCGATGCGGGCGATGGCGGCCGAGATGTCCTCGGTGATGACGGACATGGTCCAGGCAGTCGCGTGGATCATGGTGGCCGCGTCCAGCGCCATCGCGACGTGGCCCGGCCAGAACAGCAGGTCGCCGCGCTGGATCATGCTGGTTTCAGGGAAGGCCTCGCGCTGCAGGTCGCTGTCGCCGGGGCAGGCGATCCCCGCCCCGTGCAGCGCCGCCTGCGCCAGCCCCGAGCAGTCAATCCCCCAACGGCTGTTCCCTCCCCACAGGTAGGGCGTGCCGATCAGGCGCAGCGCGACCTCGGTCGGGTCCTCGGCAGGCGTGTCCGAGATGTGCTGGGCGGGCACGAAGAACCCCTCGGCGAGCCGGGCGAAGCGGCCGTCGATGCCGGTGACGGCAAGACGCGCCCCCATCGGCAGGCTGGTCCGCTCGGGCTGCTTGAAGTCGGGCGCGGGATAAAGATGCGTGGCCGCAGCGGTCGCACGATGGGTGATGACGGGCCTTACCCCGGTCAGGGCGGACAGCGCCACCCAGCCGCAATAGCCGTCCGCCGCCGCCTGCACGAAGCCCCAGCCGTCGCGCTCGTCGATCAGCGTGACATCGGCGCCTTGCAGAAGCTGGCGGTCCCTTGCCCCGCCTGGCGCGCGCAGCAGGTCGGCCACAGACGCGGCCAGCCGCATCGGGCGGCCATCAGTCAGCGCCTCCCGCGCGATCCCCGATCCGCGCAGGGCCACGCGATCCGTGGCGGGGGTCAGGCGGCGGTCCATCAGGCGATCTTCGGCAGGGCGTGCAGGATCGCGCGCATCCCCTGCCCCACGCCGCCCTTGGGCCGCCCCGGCGCGGCCGCGGGCTGCCAGCCGTAGATGTCGAAATGCGCGTAGGCCCCCGCGCCTTCGGTGAAGCGGCGCAGGAACAGCGCAGCGGTGATTGCCCCCGCGAAGCCTCCACCCGGCGCGTTGTCGAGGTCGGCGACGGCGGGCTCGATCATGGACTCGTAAGGCTCCCAGAAGGGCATCCGCCAGATCGGGTCGGCATGGTCGCGGCCTGCCTGGAACAGCGCCTCGGCCACGGCCTCGTCGTCGCAGAAGAAGGGCGGCAGGTCCGGGCCGAGCGCCACCCGCGCGGCCCCCGTCAGCGTCGCCATGGACACCAGCAGGCGCGGACTGTCCTCGGCGGCATAGGCCAGCGCGTCAGCGAGGATCAGGCGGCCCTCGGCGTCGGTGTTGTTGACCTCGACCGTCAGGCCCTTGCGGCTGGTCAGCACGTCGCCGGGGCGGAAGCTGTCGCCCGCGACCGCATTTTCCACCGCCGGGACCAGCACCCGCAGCCCGCCCGCGCGGCCCAGCCGCGCCAGCGTCTCGGCCAGGCCCAGCACGTTCGCGGCCCCGCCCATGTCCTTCTTCATGATCAGCATGGAGGCCGAGGGCTTGATGTCGAGCCCCCCGGTGTCGAAGCACACCCCCTTGCCAACCAGCGTGACCGCAGGCCCCTCGCCCGGAAAGCGCAGGTCGATCAGCCGCGGCGCGCGGCCCTCTCCTGCCGCGCGGCCGACGGCGTGGATCATGGGAAAGCCCTCGGCCAGCGCCTCGCCTTCGATCACCTCGACCGAGGCGCCGTGGCGTGCGGCGAGGTCACGGGCGGCCGCCTCCAGATCGGCCGGGCCCATGTCGGAGGCGGGCGTGTTGATGAGATCGCGCGCGAGGTATTCGCCGGCGGCCATGGCGATCACGGCTTCGCGGTCCACGCCCTCGGGGCAGACCAGCCGCGCCTTGGGCGGTTCGGCCTTCTTGTAGCGGTCAAAGCGGTATTGCGCGAACAGCCAGCCGAGCGCGCCATGCGTGGCGTCGTAGCTGTCCGGAACGCCCTCCAGATGCCATGCGCCCTCGGGCAGGCCTTCGGCGGCGCGGGCCAGCGTGAACCGCTCGCGCGCCGGGCGGTCGGCGGGCGTAGCGGGCTTGCCGACCCCGAACAGCGCGCCCACGACTCCGTCGGCGCCCGGCAGCAGGCAGATCTGGCCCGGCTTCGCGGTGAAACTCGAAGCCTGCGCGAAGGCGGTCTCCACCCCCTTGGGCCAGAGCGGCCCATCGTCGCCCTGGGCGACCAGCCACAGCGGGCGGCTTTCGGCATTGGCGGGGGCGAACTCGGGCTCGGTCATCGGCATCTCCTGTCCTGCGGCACAGTTTCTGCGGCGATCCGGGGCGGAAGGAAAGACCGGCAAGCTCTTCCTGACCCAGATACCCATTGCAGCGGTCCAGCCTTCACTTCGCCGGGGTTTTCGGCTATGGCCCGCCGTCTTGTTCGTGAAAGGGACGTCGATGGGCTACAAGGTCGTCGTCGCGGGGGCCACGGGGAACGTGGGCCGCGAAATGCTGAGCATCCTGGCCGAGCGCCAGTTTCCTGCCGATGAGGTGGTGGCTCTGGCCTCGCGCCGGAGCCTCGGCACCGAGGTCAGCTTCGGCGACAAGACACTCAAGACCAAGGACATCGAGGGCTTCGACTTCACCGGCTACGACATGGCGCTGTTCGCCATCGGCTCGGACGCGACGAAGAAATACGCCCCCATCGCCGCCAGCCAGGGCTGCGTGGTGATCGACAACTCGTCGCTTTACCGCTACGACCCGCAGATCCCGCTGATCGTGCCCGAGGTGAACGCCGACGCGATCGAGGATTACCGCAACAAGATGATCATCGCGAACCCCAACTGCTCGACCGCGCAGATGGTGGTGGCGTTGAAGCCGCTGCACGACCGGGCGCGGATCAAGCGGGTGGTCGTCTCGACCTACCAGTCGGTCAGCGGCGCGGGCAAGGAAGGCATGGACGAGCTCTGGTCCCAGACCAAGGGGATGTATGTCCCGGGGCAGGAGGTCGAGCCCAAGAAGTTCCAGCGCCAGATCGCCTTCAACGTCATTCCCCAGATCGACGTCTTCATGGAAGACGGCCAGACCAAGGAGGAATGGAAGATGGTCGCGGAAACCAAGAAGATCCTCGACCCGTCCGTGAAGGTCACCGCGACCTGCGTGCGCGTCCCGGTCTTCGTCGGCCATTCCGAATCGATCAACATCGAGTTCGAGGACTTCCTCGACGAGGACGAGGCCCGCGACATCCTGCGCGAAGCGCCGGGCGTGCTGGTGATCGACAAGCGCGAACCCGGCGGCTACGTCACCCCGGTCGAATCCGCGGGCGAGGACGCGACCTACATCAGCCGCATCCGCCAGGACCAGACGGTGGAAAACGGCCTGAACCTGTGGTGCGTCAGCGACAACCTTCGCAAGGGCGCGGCGCTGAACGCCGTCCAGATCGCCGAACTGCTGGGCAATCGCGTCCTGAAGAAGGCCTGACCGGCCCGCCGCAAGCGGCCGGCGCGGCCGCTTGCGGACCCTACGTGGCCCTCTGACGAGGGCTGCCCTGCCGGCGCGCGGGACGCGCCTCCTTCTCATTCCTGCCTGAACCACGCCTCGTCGCGGCTTTCCGCCGACGCACGACCTCGTGAGCGAACAGGCTCGGCCCGGCCTGCGTTGGCCGCAGCATGGCTCGCGGGGCGGTCACGCGCGGCACGCCGCAAGGTGATGCGCAGGTGACCGCCCCCGGCCCTAGGATGCAGCAGGCGCGATCGGCGCAAGGCTTGGGAGATCAGGATGGCTTACAACGGCATCATCGGGACCGGAACCTCGAGGTCGGGGGCAATCTCGCCCATTGGCGAATACGACAGCTTCAACACGACCTTCATCAGCGGCCTGACCTATTCGGTCGCGGCCAAGGGCACTTCCAGCGGGAACGGCACGCTGGCCGACCCGAACCTCGCCCTTTACGACTCGTCCGGGAACCGGCTGCTGTTCAACGACGACGTGTCGCCGGGCACGAACAGGGACGCGCAACTGACCTTCAAGATCGGCGCGGGCGGGACCTCGACCTATACGCTGGTCGTGGGAGAGCAGGGCAGCAACGCGACCGGCAGCTATGTGCTGACCGTTTCGGCGGGCTACGCGACCAACGCCGCCGACAGCGTGACCGGGACCTCGGCCAATGACGCCATCAACGGCATGGCCGGGAACGACACGATCAACGGCGCGGGTGGTCATGACAACCTGATCGGCGGGGCGGGCAACGACCTGCTGCTGGGCGGCGCCGGGGCCGACGTGCTGCAGGGACAGGCGGGCGACGACGTGCTGCGGGGACAGGCCGGCAATGACGTGCTGTTCGGCAGCACCGGGGCGGACGATCTTTACGGCGGCACCGGGGCGGACCGCTTCGTCTTCAACAGCCACACCGACTCGAACGCACGCTTCGGCTATGACGTGATCGCGGCGGCCGATGGGGCCCTGGCCTTCGAGGGCGTGGGCGTCGCGGGCGGCGACCGGATCGACCTGTCGGGGATCGATGCCAACCTGAACCTGGCCGGCAACCAGACCTTCGTCTTCAGCGCCTCGCGCGCGGCGGGGACCGTGGTGCTCAGCGAGCAGGGGACGAACACGATCCTGTCGGCGCATGTCAACAACGACGGGCTGGCGGATTTCCAGCTGATCATCGCGGATGGCGCGATCCGGGCCTACGACTACAGTTCGGACGAATTCATCCTGTGACCATAGGATGAGAACCGGGAAAGGGGCCGCCGTCGCGCGGCCCCTTTTTTCATGCGCTCGCAGGCTGGCCCTGCGGCGCGGCCAGGGGCCGGTTGCCGGTCAGGCGGCGGACGGCCACGTAAAGGCCAGGAATCATGAAGATCCCCAGGAAGGTGGCAGAGATCATGCCGCCCATGACCCCGATCCCGATCGAGTTCTGCGCGGCCGCCCCCGCCCCCGTGGCGATGGCCAGCGGCAGCACGCCCAGGATGAAGGCCAGCGAGGTCATCAGGATCGGCCGCAGCCGCAGCTTGGCGGCCTCGACCGCCGCCTCGGCGGTCGAGCGACCGCTGACTTCCAGATCGCGGGCGAATTCCACGATCAGGATGGCGTTCTTGGCAGCAAGGCCGATGGTCGTCAGGATCCCCACCTTGAAATAGACGTCGTTCGACTGCCCGAAGATCAGCGCAGCCAGCACTGCGCCCAGGACCCCGACCGGGACGGCAAGCATGACCGAGAAGGGCACCGTCCAGCTTTCGTAAAGCGCGGCCAGGCACAGGAACACCACCAGCGCCGACAAGGCGTAAAGGAAGGGCGCCTGGTTGCCCGCCTGCTGTTCCTGATAGCTGAGGCCCGTCCAGGCCACACCGTAGCCGCCGGGCATCTGCCGGACCAGGTCGGCCATCGCGGCCATAGCCTGCCCCGAGGTCGCACCCTCGGCCTCGCTGCCTGAAAGCGAGATCGCGTCGGTGCCCTCGAAGCGCGACAGGCGCGGGGCCACGGGCACCCAGCGGGTGGACATGAAGGCGCTGAAGGGCACCATCTCGCCCGATGAATTGCGGGCATACCAGTCCTCGAGATCCTCGGGCTGCATGCGGAACTCGGCACCCGCCTGCACGATCACGGGGCGCAGCGTGGCGCCCATGGCGAAGTCGTTGACCTCGCGCCCCGAGAAGATCGTGGCCAGCATCCCGTTGACCTCGGACAGGCTGAGCCCCGCCGCCTCGGCCCGCTGGGGGTCGATGTCCAGTCGCAGGGCCGCGTCGTCCTCGTCCCCCTGGGCGCGGACGTTGACCAGTTGCGGATGGGCGTTCCCGGCTTCTTCCAGCGCCTGCGCGGCTTCGCGCAGGGCGGCGGTGCCCTGGGCCGACTGGTCGATCAGGTACATCTGGAAGCCCGCGCTGTTGCCCAGGCCCTGGATGGGCGGCGGCTGGACGAAGTTGATCCGTCCGGCGCGGTGGTTGGCGAAGCGCTGGGTCGCGCGCTGCACGAGGGCCGAGGCGGACAGCTCGGGGTCTGGCCGTTCGTCGAAATCCTTGAGCCGGACAAACAGCGTGGCCCGCCCCTGCCCCGTGCCGGAAAAGCCGAAGCCCAGCGCCCCGAAGGTCGAGGCGACGGCCGGCTCCTCGTTCAGCAGGTAGCTTTCGATCTCCTCGACCACGGCCAGCGTCTGCTGGGTGGTGGAACCCTCTGACAGGTTGATCTGGGCCATCAGCACGCCCTGATCCTCGGTCGGCAGGAAGGTCGAATTCATGCGCTTGAAAAGCTGCCAGACCCCGGCCGAAATCAGCGCAAGCACCAGTAGCACCAGCATCGGGTGGCGCACGGTGCGGGCAACGACGCGCGTATAGCCTTCGGTCGCCCGGTCGAAGCCGCGGTTGAACCAGCGCGCGGGCGCAAATCGCGGCGGCCCGTGATGAGGGCGCAGCATCGAGGCGGTCTGTGCGGGCGTCAGGATCAGGGCCGCGGCCAACGACAGCATCATCGCGGTGATGATCGTGACCGAGAACTGACGGTAGACCACCCCGGTCGAGCCGGCCATGAAGGCCATTGGCAGGAAGACCGCCGACAGGACCACCGCGATGCCGATCAGCGCGCCGGTGATCTGGCGCATCCCGACCTCGGTCGCGCGAACGGGGTCAAGCCCGTCCTCGCGCATGATGCGTTCCACGTTTTCCACGACCACGATGGCGTCGTCCACCAGCAGGCCGATCGCCAGCACCATGGCGAACATGGTCAGCGTGTTGATCGTGTAGCCCAGCGCGAACAGGACCGCGAAGGTCCCCAGCAGCACGACCGGCACCACGACCACCGGGATGATCGTCGCCCGCCAGCTTTGCAGGAAGATCAGGATCACGGCGATGACCAGCGCGATCGCCTCGAAGAGTGTGTGCCAGACCTTCTCGATCGAGCGTTCCACGAAGGGCGAGGTGTCATAGGCCACGCGCAGCTCGACCCCGTCCGGCAGCGCCGGCTGCAGCGAGTCCAGCACCGCGCGCACGCCTGCTGCGGTGTCCACGGCATTGGCCCCGGTTTCCAGGTTGACCCCGAAGCCCGCCGCGTTCGCGCCGTTGAAGCGGCTGTTTGCGCCGTAGGCCTGCTGGCCGATCTCGATCTCGGCCACGTCGCCCAGCCACACCGAGGCGCCGTCCTCGCCCGTGCGCAGAAGGATGCGCTGGAAATCCTCGACCGAGGTCAGCTGGCTTTGCGCGGTGATGGTCGCGGTGAACTGCTGGCCCGGCACCGCGGGCTGGCTGCCCAGCGAGCCCACCGAGACGGTCGAGTTCTGTTCCGCCACTGCCGCCGTGATGTCCGAAGGCGTCAGCTGGTATTGCGCGAGCCGCAGCGGATCGAGCCAGATCCGCATGGCATAGCCCGACCCGAAGATGTCAATGCCGCCCACGCCGGGGACACGCTTGACGGGACCCTCGACCACCTCCTCCAGCAGGTTGCCCAGTTCCACCGTGGAATAGTCGTTGCCGGCCGAAACCAGCGCCCCGACCATCAGGATCGACGAGGTCGAGCGCGTGACAGACACGCCATCGTTCTGCACCGCCGAGGGCAGGCGCGATTCGACGCTGCGCACCCGCGACTGCACGTCGTTCAGCGCATCCGTCGGGTCAACGCTGTCGTCGAAGGTCAGGGTCAGCGAGGAACGCCCCCGGAACGAGGAGGACTCGAAGTAAAGAAGCCCCTCCAGCCCCGTCAGTGAATCCTCGATCGGCGTCGTGACCGAGTTCTGCACCGCCTCGGCGGTGGCGCCCGGATAGCTGGCCGAGATGCGGACGGTCGTGGGCGCGATGTCGGGATATTGCGAGACGGGCAGGTTCAGGACGCCCCAGAGGCCCGCCAGCATGGTCACGATCGCCAGCACCCAGGCAAAGACCGGGCGATGGATGAAGAACTGCGCCATCAGTTCGCGGCCGTGGACGCAGCGGGGCCGCGAGCGGGGCCCGCCGCCGAGGGAAGCTCGACCGCAGCGGCCTGCGCGGCCATTGGCGGCGGCGTCCGGGGTTCGTCTGCCGCGACTTCGACGCCGGGGCGGGCCGCGCTGCCGGGACCGGCCGGCGCAGGATCGCCTGCCGCCAGTTCCTCGGCGCCGGAAAGCTCGCGCACCACGCCATCGGCGTCGATGGTCACGGCCAAGGTGGTGATCTCGTCCCCGTCTTCGAGGTTGGTCAGCCCGTCCAGGATCAGCAGGTCGCCAGCCTGGACGCCCTCGGTCACGATCCAGTTGCTTTCGTGGGTGCCGGCCTCGGTCAGCACCGCCTGCTCGGCGCGCCCCTCCCTCGCGACGAAGGCGGTCAGCTCGCCCGTGGCCGAGCGCCGGGTGGGGCCCTGGGGCACCAGCACGCCCTCGACCGCGCCGATGGTTACCTGAACACGCACGAACTGCCCCGGCAGGATCAGCCGCTGGGGGTTGGGGAACTGCCAGCGATAAGGCACGGTGCCGGTGGTCGAGGACACCTGCCGCCCCGGCGCAACGATCTGGCCGGATTCGGAATAGGCCTGCCCGGTTTCCAGGATCAGCCGGGCCTCTGCCGCCTCGGGGCGCATCAGGATGCCCGCCGAGCGGCGTTCGCGGTTGCGCAGCACGCTGGCGCGGGACTGCGAGACATCGACATAGATCGGGTCGAGCTGCGTGACCGTGGTCAGCGCCTCGGCCTGGTTGGCGGTGACGAGATCGCCGATCGAGACATTGGCGATGTCGGGAATGCCGTCGATGGGGCTGCGGATGGCGGTCCGGTCCACAGCCAGTTGCGCCAGCGCCCGCTCGGCCTCGGCCGCCGACAGGCTGGCGCGGGCATTGGCAAGCGCGACCTGGGCGGTTTCCAGTTCGGCCTGGCTGACGCCCGTGCCCTGCAGGCGGTCATAGCGGCCGACGGTCGCTGTGGCGCCCTGGACGGCGGCCTCGGCGCTGGTGACGGCGGCCTCGGCGGCCGACAGCGTCGCCGCAAGCTGGTCGTCGTCCAGGCGGAACAGCACGGTCCCGGCCGTCACGCGGACGCCGGGCTGATATGCGATCTCGACGATCTCGCCCCCGACCTGGGGGCGGATGGCGGTTTCCTGATAGGCCACGGCGCGGCCCGGCAGCGTGACGGTGACGGGCACCGTCTGGCGTTCCAGCCGCATCACGCCCACTTCGCGCGCACCCTGGGGGCCGGGCCCTCCGGGACCGGGGGGTGCCTGGGCCAGGCCCGGGTCGGCCAGCATCAGCGTCAGCGCGGCCAGCGCCGCGACCGCCGCGGCCCGTCCGGCGTGGAGTTTCCACAAGGGCAAGTGCAGTCGGAGGGTCATGGCGCCAGCATTGCAGCCGTCCCGCAGTCCGGCAAGGGCACGAATCCGTTACGTCAGGCGGTCGAGCCAGCCGGCGAAGCCCAAGGCTTCGTCCAGCACCGCAAGGCTGCCGGCAGAGGTTCCCGGCGCGACCTCCAGCGGGGGAAGACCCATGGCCGCGCGCGGTGTGTCCATCGCCATGGCGATGCAGCTTTCCAGGGGAACGCCACCCTGAAGGTGCAGCCGTGCCATGCCGGTCAGCATGTCCACATGCGCACCCGCCAGCGCGCCCTCGGCATTCACGAGCCGTCTGTCGCGGACCTCGATCCGCCGGCCGTAAAGCGTGAAGGCGTCGGGGCCGCCGACCGTGGGCATGGCGTCCGAGACGATGAAGCAACGGTCGGGCCGGGGGCGGGCGGCCAGGGCCAGCCGCAGCATGGCCCAGTTCACATGGATGCCGTCCGGGATCAGCCCGATCCAGGCGTCCGACAGGATCGCGGCGGCGGCAAGCCCCGGATCTCGGTGGTGCAGGGGCGGCATGGCGTTGAAGAGATGCGTGACCATCGTGACGCCATGGGCAAAGGCCGCCTGCGCCTGCTCGGCCGTGGCCGAGGAATGGCCTGCCGACAGCACGACACCCAGGCCTGCCGCCCGCGCCAGCAGCGCCGGGTCGGCGCGTTCCGGCGCCAGCGTCAGCAGAACCGGAATGCCCGCCGCGCGCAGGCGCTCCAGCACGGCTAGGGTGCGGCTGTCCAGCGGCCGGATGTGGCGCGCGTCATGGGTGCCCCGCCGCTCCGGCGCGATATGCGGGCCCTCGATATGAATGCCCGCGATGCCGGTGGTTCCCCAGGCGGCGATCACGGCAGCGGCGGCGGCTTCCAGAACCTCGGGCGCGTCGGTGATGACCGTGGGCAGGATTGCATGGGTGCCTAGTCCGCGATGCGCCGCCCGGATTGCGGCGATCCCCTCGAGCGAGGGGTCGGCGTTGAACAGCACGCCCCCGCCCCCGTTCACCTGCAGGTCGGTCGCGCCCGGCATCAGCAGGTGCACCCGCAGGTCGGGCGTATCGGTTCCCAGCGGCCCGACCGAGGCCACGCGTCCGTCCCGTAGCCGGACCCCCAGCCCCTCCTGCAGCCTGCCCCGGAACCAGGTCAGGTCGGGCGCAACCAGGAGGTTCAAGGCTGTTCCGCCGCCGTCATCCGCGCCAGCAGGGCGGCGCCGCGCACGCCACTCGCATCCCCATGGCGGGCAAGCCGCAGGATCGGGCGCGGCGTGCCGGGGATCAGGCGGGCGGGCAGCGCCGCCTCAAGCCGATCCACGAAGCCCGGCATCTGCGACAGGCCGCCCCCCAGCACCACGATCTGCGGGTCGATCGTCATCTGCAGGATTTCCAGCGCCTCGGCGGACAGGTCGGCCCAGGTGGCCAGCACCGCCTCGGCCTGCGCATCCCCGGCTGCGGCGCGGGCGGCCAGTTCCGGGGGCGCGATCTCGCCCAGGCCCATGTGGGCGGCCAGGCGGATCAGGCCCGGCCCGGGAATGTAGGCCTCGATGCAGCCGTCCCGCCCGCAGCCGCAGCGCCACTGGCCGAGACCATGGCGGTCGAGCGCCCGGCCGGGCATCCCGCAATGGCCCAGCTCGACCGCGATGCCGCCGTAACGCGCGGCGGGGCGGCCATTGACGCAGATGCCCGCGGCGACGCCGGTCCCGAAGATCAGCCCGACGACCGCCGCCGTCCCATCGGCCGCGCCGCCGTTCGCCTCGGAAAAGGCCAAGGCCATCGAGTCGTTCATCACTGGCAAGGGGCGGCCCGCGACGGCGGTCAGGCGCTCGGCCATGTGCTGGCCGCTGATGGGCAGGTTCGCGGTCTGGGCAAGGCCCGTGTCGGGCTCGACCACGCCGGTCATGGCGATGCCGATGGGCAGGTCGCCGCCCGCGCGGTCCCGCAGCCAGGCAACCTGTTCCCCCAGCGCCGAGAAGAAGGCATCCGCGCTGTCGCGGGGCGTCGGCACCCGGTGCGAATGGGTCGCGTTCAGCGCGGCGTCGAACAGCCGCGCCTCGATCTTCGTTCCACCGATGTCCAGCCCCGCGCAGATCATGAACCCCTCGCGCCCTGTTTCTCCAGGGTTCCTAGCGCGTGCAGGACGGCTTGCCAAACACCCCGCGTGCGCCCCCGAAGGGACGCGCTGTTCCGGCGGGTCAGGCGGCGCGCGGAAGGACGGGCACCTTCTTCTGCCGGGCGGGGCTCCTGGCCTGCAGCTTGGCGCCGATCGCCTCGACCCAGGCGCCGGTCACGCCATTCCGGATCGCGAGATCCCGAAGCTGGCGGAAACGATCCAGCTGCACCTTGTTGCTGGTCGGACAGCACAGGATGTCGGCCACGGAAATCTCGGCCTTGAGGCTTTTCGGAATCGCATGGCCATTGGCCAGGAATCCCAGCGCCGTGCGGATGCATTTCTCGCAGGTGCCGCAGTTCTGCGAGGGATCGGGATTGCGCCAGCAGACGCGCAGGTTGTCGGCCGCCACCGGCCAGCCCGCGATGGCGTCGATCTTGTCGTTGCGCGACCGCCCGCATCCATCGTGATGGATCGTCATGGCGGCGCCGCCCGTCAGCGGATCGGTGATCGGGTTCGAGCCCCAGGGGATTTCCAGCGCATCATAGGGACCGCTGCTGCCGATCAGGCCCTGGTTGAATTCATCGGAAAACTGCATCAGCGCGCAGGCGATGGCCGCGCCGTGGAACATCTCCCAATCGATGCGGAGCGCGTTCTTCAGGTTGGTCTTCATGCGGAACAGGCGCACATCGACCGTGTCCAGGATCGTGCGTCCCTGGTCGTAGATGATCTGCATGCCGCGGTCGTCACGGGGAGAGATGTCGAAGCCCTGCACCAGCAGCCCCGCCTGCAGGGGCTTGCGCGCCGGTTCAGGCCCGCCGATCCTGTGGTACCAGGTGGTGTAAAGGGCATCCAGGCCGCCGCTGAAGGCCTGGATCGCACGGGGCGGGCGAGTGTCCACGTGGTCCACGATGCTCTCGGCCTCGATTCCGATGCGCGAGAACAGCGCCGGGCGCCAGCTGGTCCAGGCTTCGACGAATTCATAAGCGTTCTGGATCATCCGGCGCGAGACCGGGCCCTGGACAAAAAGATCCCGGCCCTCGGCCATCGCCAGCATCAGCGCGGGCGCGACATGGCAGTCCAGCAGCGTCGGACGGGCCGTGATTCCCTCGGGAATATCGAAAAAGATCCGATCATGCCGCAGCCTGCGCAGCGGGGTTTCGGATTCGACGATCAGAAATCTTCGCACGCCCTGGCCAAGGCGCTTCTGATCCGCACGGATGGTGATCTTTGACACGAGATACCTGCAACATGCACACAACCGACAAGCGGGAAATGACGCGAACGGTCCCAGTCTGGCGCGCATCTCCGGCCCTGCCGCGATGATAGGCGAAGATGGTTAATCGACAAAGGCCGTAATTCCATTGGCGCGCTTTTCCAGGCCATTCGCAAAGGGGGGAAAGGAAATCCCGCGCATGAAAAAGGCCCCGGCAATTACCGGGGCCTTCGGGTGTCACAAGCCGGGGATCACTCGGCCTGGGCGTCTTCCTTCTTCGGCTCGGTGATCTCCTCGCCGGTTTCCTGGTCGACCATCTTCATGCCCAAGCGGACCTTGCCGCGGTCGTCGAAGCCCAGCAGCTTGACCTTGACCTCCTGGCCTTCCTTCAGCACCTCGTTCGGGTGCTGCAGGCGCTTGCCCGAGATCTGGCTGACATGGACCAGACCGTCGCGCTTGCCGAAGAAGTTCACGAAGGCACCGAAATCCACCAGCTTGACGACCTTGCCGGTGTAGATCTTGCCTTCCTCGGGCTCGGCCACGATCGAATAGATCATGTCATAGGCCTTCTTGATCGAATCGGCGTTGGCCGAGGCGATCTTGATGGTGCCGTCGTCGTTGATGTCGACCTTGGCTCCGCTGGTTTCCACGATCTCGCGGATGACCTTGCCGCCCGAGCCGATCACTTCGCGGATCTTGTCGGTCGGGATGGTCATCGTCTCGATGCGCGGGGCATGGGCCGAGAACTCGCGGCGGCCTTCGGTCAGGGCCTTCGACATCTGGGACAGGATGTGCAGGCGGCCGTCTTTCGCCTGCGCCAGCGCCTGTTCCATGATCGCAGGGGTGATCCCCTGGACCTTGATGTCCATCTGCAGCGAGGTGATGCCGTTCTCGGTGCCCGCGACCTTGAAGTCCATGTCGCCCAAGTGATCCTCGTCGCCGAGGATGTCGGTCAGCACGGCCCAGTTGTCGCCGTCCTCAAGCACGAGGCCCATGGCCACGCCCGCGACCGGCGCCTTCAGCGGCACGCCCGCGTCCATCATCGACAGAGAGCCGCCGCAGACCGAGGCCATGGACGACGAGCCGTTCGACTCGGTGATCTCGGACACGACGCGGATCGTGTAGGGGAAATCGGTCGCCGCCGGCAGCACTGCCTGCAGCGCGCGCCATGCGAGCTTGCCGTGGCCGATCTCGCGACGGCCGGGCGACCCCACGCGGCCAACCTCGCCGACCGAGTAGGGCGGGAAGTTGTAGTGCAGCAGGAAGTTGGACCGCGAGTTGCCGTGCAGCGCGTCGATGATCTGCTCGTCGTCGCCGGTGCCCAGCGTGGTCACGACCAGCGCCTGGGTTTCACCGCGGGTGAACAGCGCCGAGCCGTGGGTGCGCGGCAGGATGCCGACTTCCGAGACGATCGGGCGGACGGTACGGTTGTCGCGGCCGTCGATCCGGGCGCCGCCGCGGATGATGTCGCCGCGCAGGATGCCCGATTCCAGCTTCTTCAGCGCCGAGCCCAGGTTCGGGTCGGCCAGTTCCGCTTCATTCAGGCCAGCCACGATCGTCTCGCGCACGGCCTGAATGGCGTCGCGGCGGTCGGACTTGTCGATAATCGCATAAGCCGCGCGCATCCCTTCCTCGCCCAGCGACTTCACGCGCTGGTAAAGCTCGGAATAATCGGGCGACTGGAAGTCGAAGGGCTCTTTTGCCGCGTCCTCGGCCAGATCGATGATCAGGTCGATGACGGGCTGCATCTGCTCGTGGCCGAACTTGACGGCGCCCAGCATCTCTTCCTCGGTCAGCTCATAGGCTTCCGATTCGACCATCATCACGGCGTCCTTGGTCCCGGCGACGACCAGGTCCAGACGCTGTTCGGGATTGTTCCGCAGGTTGTCCATGTCGGCCACGTCCGGGTTCAGGACGTATTCGCCATTGGCAAAGCCCACGCGCGCGGCGCCGATCGGGCCCATGAAGGGCACGCCCGAGATCGTCAGCGCGGCCGAAGCCGCGATCATCGCCACGATGTCGGGGTCGTTGACCAGGTCGTGGCTCAGCACCGTGCACATCACCAGGACTTCGTTCTTGAAGCCCGGCGCGAACAGCGGGCGGCAGGGGCGGTCGATCAGGCGGGCGGTCAGCGTTTCCTTTTCGGTCGGCCGCGCCTCGCGCTTGAAGAAGCCGCCCGGGATCTTGCCGGCGGCATAGTATTTTTCCTGGTAGTGGACGGTCAGGGGGAAGAAGTCCTGACCGGGCTTCGGCTCCTTGGCGAAGGTGACGTTGGCCATCACCGAGGTCTCGCCCAGCGTGGCGATGACCGAGCCGTCAGCCTGGCGGGCAACCTTGCCCGTTTCCAGCGTCAGCGTTTCACGGCCCCACTGGATCGATTTCTTCACTTCGTCGAACATGCAGTTTCCTCGGGGGCGCACCGGCCCTCCGGCCGCCCGTGTCATATGGCGGCCCCATTGCCGCCTCCCCCAATCCTTCGCATGCGGCCGGGGGCGGGCCTCACGTCGCAGATTGACCGGCCTTACAGGAAAACCGGTCTCGTGAAAAGCATATTGGTCGTCGCCCGCATGCTGACAAGGGACGGAGATCATCGATCAGGAACGGGACGAGCGGCGGCCCTTGAGACCGCCGCCCGCAAGTGCACCGACGCGGGATCAAGCGCGGGCCAGGGTCTTCGGCTCGGCCGGTTGGGCTACGCGGCCGGGGCTGTCGCTTTCGGCCGGAGCCTTCGCCTTTTCGGGCGGCTCGGCCATGCGGGCGATCCGCTCGATCATGCTCAGGGTGTTTTCGCGCGCAAGGGACCTGACCGCCCAGGCCCGCGCCATGGCCTCGTCGTCCGGAGCCACGGGCGAGGGCAGTCGCGCCGGTTCAGGCGAAGCCGCGGCAGGAACGTTTCTCTGCCCGGTTCCGGCTGCCCCGAAACCTGTCGTCGCTGCGCCTGCCGCCGCGCCGGCTGGCAGGCTTCTGGCGGCGGCAGGCGTGCTGTCTGCCACCGCAGGGGGCGGAGCGGCCGCAGGCACATAACCCGCAGGCGGGCCGGCCGTCACGGACGTCGTTTCGCCGGGAGCCGGCGCGGCAGGCGCCGCTTGCACCGGCGAAACCGAGAAATCGAACCTGACGGCGCTGTCGCTGCTGTCCGGCACGGCTGCGGGACGCTGCGGCGCCGATGCGGCCTGCGCGGTGGAAGCGGCAGGGGCGGTTTGGGCCTCGGAAGCAGGCGTGCCGCTCTGCCGCCCCTGATTCCTGAGAAGTGCGAGCAGGCCGATGATTGCACCGGGAAGGCCCGCATTCACGTTGATAGGCATGATCAATCCTTTGTCCGACTACAGGCAAAGGATCACGAAAGGGCGAAAGGGAATCCAGAAATGGAAACGAAGGATTTTAATGGATCGTTAACCACGAGCCCCAGACTCGAAAAGGAAAACGCCCGCAGCTTTCGCCACGGGCGTGATGTAGTTCGCGGAAGGGCGCGGCGAATGTGCGCCCCTCGGGCTCAGCGGCGCAGGCCTAGGCGCGCGATCAGGTCGGTGTAACGCGCCTCGTCCTTCTTCTTCAGATAATCCAGCAGCTTGCGGCGCTGCGCGACCAGCTTCAGAAGGCCACGACGCGAGTGGTTGTCCTTCTTGTGGGTCTTGAAATGCTCGGTCAGCGTGGCAATGCGCGAGCTGAGGATGGCCACCTGCACTTCGGGCGAGCCGGTGTCGCCGGCTTTGGTGGCGTATTCGCCCATGACGCGGGCTTTTTCTTCGACGGTGATCGACATCGGGGTCTCCTGATGTGAAGGGTGATGGCGCAGGCCGGGATGTCGTCCAGCACAGGCCCGTGGAGGCTCCGCCCGAATCGCCGGGCGGATCGGGGGCGTATAGGGGAAAGGGCGGCGGAAGGAAAGTCTGCTCAGCCCGTGCGCAGCCCGATCCGGGCAGCATCGAGCCCGGCGGCGTTCAGCACATGGGCCACCGGCTGCCCGTTCAGAAGCACGAGCCCCGTGCCATCGGGCTGCAGGTCGAGCGTGACCTCGGCCGAAGCCACATCAGCCTCGGGCAGCACCAGTTCCAGCCGGTCCTCGGCCGCGTCGAAATCGGCAATCGTCGCGGGCGCCTGGCCGGCGATGGCTTCCGCGGGCAGCGTGAACAGGTCGCGGTCCGCGCCGCCTTCCAGCCAGTCGTCCGAGGCCCCGACCAGCGTGTCGTTGCCCTCGCCCCCATGCAGCCAGTCGCGTTCGCCGTCGCGGTCAACCGCGACCAGCAGGTCGTCGCCCTCGTCGCCCGACAGGTCGTCCGCGCCCGCGCCAGCCTGCAGCGTGTCGTTCCCTGCCCCGCCCGCCAGCCAGTCGCTGCCTTCTCCGCCCCCGACCAGGTCGTCGCCCTCGCCCCCGAACAGCGTGTCGTCGCCTGTCCCGCCGTCCAGCACGTCCTGGCCGCCGTCACCCACCAGCATGTCGCGGCCCGCACCGCCCAGCAGCGTGTCGTCGCCGAAATCCTCCAGCGTGTAGTCGCCGTAGATCACGTCGTCGCCATCGCCCCCCGAGACATGGTCGTCGCCGCCCCCCGCCCGGATGTCATCGTTCCCCCCGGCTCCGTCGATCCGGTCATCCTGGTGCAGGCCCTCCAGCCACTCGTCCGAGTCGGTCCCGATGAGCGGCGGAACGGTCTCGTCGTCGGGTTCCTCGGACGCCGGGGCGTCGGGATCGTCGGGGGACAGGAAGTCTTCGTCATCCTCCTCTCCGTCATCGGAGGAGGGGTCGATGACAAGCGCCAGCATCATCACGCTGGCAAGGCTGAGCAGCACGAGCATCACATGCCCCCGGGGTCCATCGCGGCGCAGGCGCCGCCTGTCCCCGCCCTAGCGCGAAACCACCCGCTCTCGCATCCGAAAGGTTGCTAAAGGGTTAAGGCGCGCCTGCTCCGCGCGGACGGCGCAGGTAGACGTAATAGGCGCCGCCGCCGCCATGGCGGACATGGGCGGGAACGACCTGCAGCACTGCCTGGGCCACCGGGGCCATGTGCAGCCAATGGGGCACCTCGTGGCGCAGCGCGCCCGAACGGACAGGCAGCGGCCCCTGGTCGCCCTTACCCTTGCCGGTGATCACCAGGACCAGCCTGTGGCCCGCCGCCTGCGCCCGCAGGATGAAACCCGTGAGCTCGGCCTTGGCCACCGCCAGGGTCATGCCATGCAGGTCGATCCGGGCGTCCGGCCGCAGCTTGCCCCGCACCAGCGAGCGATGGGTCTTGGCATCCATCCGCAGGGGCTGCGCCGCAAGCCGTTCGGCGGGCGAAGGCAGATGCGCCACATGCACCCGCGCAGGCGCGGCCTTGCGGCCGAGGCCGAAGTCCTCGGGCAGCGCAAGGCGCGGGACGTAGACGGGTGCGGGGGACGGCGTTGGGACGAGGGGCGGCTCGGCCGGGGGTGCGGCGAGGCGCCGCCGCTCGGCTGCGGCCATGGGGCTCACGCTGCGGGCAACCTGCGCCCACAAGGCCTTGTCATCCTCGGACAAGCCGCCCCGGCCGCGGCGGGCCATGTCAGGCGGTTGCGACGAGCTGCCAGTTCGGGTCGTCCTGACCCATCCGGCGTGCAAAGGTCCAAACGTCGCGCTGCTTGCGCGCGGCCTTGGGATCGCCCTCGACCACGTTGCCCCCCGCGTCGCGATGGACGGCGATCAACTCGCCCACGAAACGGACGGAAATCTCGCCCGTGCCGGTCTGGGGATCGAAGCTTGCGCCCTGCAGGGCGGTCTCGCGGGTGCCGAGATACTGCACCTCGGTGCGGATGCCCTGAGCCTGGCGCTGCGCGATCACGGCGTCGAAGGCCTCGGCCACGGGGGGCGCCAGGAACGGGCGGACTTCGGACAGGTCGCCCCGTTCGAAGGCGGTCAGGATCATCTCGTAGGCCTGGCGCGCACCCGACAGGAAGGGGCCGACCGCAAAGGAGGGCTCGGCCCGCTGCATCGCGCTCAGCGCCTCGGCGGCGGGCGTTCCGGCCTCGGCATGGTCCAGCACGTCGCTTTCCTCGGCAGGCACGGCCACGGGCGCGGGACGCGCGGCCTGCACGGGCTGGGGCGGCCGCTCGAAGCCCTCGCGGGTGCCCAGGACGTTGCGCAGGCGCATGATGAGAAAGACGGCGATGGCCGCAAGCACGACGATCTGAAGCATCGTATTGGACATTCTGCGCTTTGGCCCCAAGGGTCTGGTCTGGAAGGATCGCTCGATTATGTAGGTGCCGAGGGCCGCCAAGTCCAGTTGCGGCCCATGCGCGAGGTTGAACATGTGGTTTCTGGTCCCCTTCGTCCTGCTGCCGATCCTCGAGATCGCGCTGTTCGTCCAGATCGGCGGAGAGATCGGGGTGGGTGCGACGATCCTGTGGGTGCTGGCCTCGGCGGTCATCGGCATCTGGGTGATGCGCCGGCAGGGCGCGGCCGCGATGGCCGACCTGCAGCGCGCGGTGCACGAGTTCCGCGACCCGGGCCAGCCCATCGCCCATGGCGCGCTGATCATGCTGGGCGGGGGGCTGCTGGTGCTGCCGGGCTTCTTCACCGATGCGCTGGGGATCCTGCTGCTGATCCCGCCGGTGCGCAGCCTGCTGCTGCGCACCCTGGGCCGCCGGGTCCGGGTGACGACGGCGGGCTTCGGCACCGGCCGCCACGGCACGCCCCCCGGCCGCGCCACGGTGATCGACGCGGAATATGTGGAGGTGGAGGAAAGCCTCGACGACCTGCCCCCCTCGCTGCCGCCGCGCGGGCCGCGTCGTCCATCTGGCTGGACGCAGCATTGAGCGGCGGTCGACCCGGTGCTAACAGGCGGACGAACCGCTGACGCGAGGACGCAAGATGAGCGATGAGACCACCAACGGCGCCCCGGGCGGCGCATCGGGCGCGCAGCCGGCCCAGCCGCAACCCGCGGCCCAGCCCGGCGTCCGCCTGAACATCCTGGCCCAGTTCACCCGCGACCTGTCCTTCGAGAACATCGTCGCCCAGAAGGGCATCGGCGGCGAGGTTTCGCCCGAGATCCAGGTGCAGGTCAGCCTCGACGCCCGCAAGCGCCAGGCCGATCACCAGTACGAGGTGATCTGCAAGTACCGCGTCACCTCGCAGAACAGCGCGGACCAGGCCAAGCTGTTCCTGTGCGAGCTGGACTATGCCGGCGTCTTCCACATCGAGGGCGTGCCGGAAGAGCAGATGCACCCCTTCCTGATGATCGAATGCCCCCGGATGCTGTTCCCCTTCGTGCGCCGCATCCTGTCGGATGTGACCCGCGACGGCGGCTTCCCGCCCTTCAACCTGGACCCGATCGACTTCGTCGCATTGTACCGGCAGGAAGCCGCACGCCGCGCGCAGTCGGGGGCCGAGCGCCCGCAAGGCCAGCCGCTGTCCTGACGGCGATGCGCCCTGACACGTTTCATGGGCCGCCCTGCCTTGGGCGGCCCTTTCTCATCCTCGGGGGTCCTTGCTGATGGCGCGTGCAAGGGCATGGCAGCGGATGCTGTCGGGCCGCAGGCTGGACCTGCTGGACCCCACGCCGCTGGACATCGAGATCGAGGATATCGCCCATGGGCTGGCCTTCGTCGCCCGCTGGAACGGGCAGACGCGCGGAGACTGGGCCTATACGGTGGCCGAGCATTCGCTGCTGGTCGAGGAGATCGTGAGCCGCACGGACCCGGGCATCGCGCCGCAATGGCAACTGGCGGCGCTGCTGCATGACGCGCCGGAATACGTGATCGGCGACATGATCTCGCCGGTCAAGGCGGCGCTGGGGCCGGGCTACCGCGAGATGGACGCCCGGATCGCCGCGGCGGTGCATCGCCGCTTCGGGCTTCCGGCGGTAATTCCGCGACTGGTGAAGGTGCAGATCAAGCAGGCCGACCGGCTGTCCGCCCGTCTCGAGGCAGTCGAGATCGCCGGCTTCAGCCCCGCCGAGGCGGACCGCCTGTTTCCGCTGCCTCCGGGTGCGAGCACCGGGGGGCTGGCCATCCGGCTGCGCCCGCCGACCGAGACGCGCGCAGCCTTCCTTGATCGTTTCGCCGCGCTGATGGCGCGCCTGGACGGCTGAGACCCCCGCGAAGGGGACGTCAGGCCCGCAGGTCTTCCAGCGACTTGCCGGATTCGATCTGCTCGGTCACCCAGCGCGGGCGACGGCCCCGGCCGGACCAGGTCTGGCTGGGATTTTCGGGATGGGCGTATTTGGCCTGGCCTTCGCCCGAACCGCCACGACGGCCGCGGGACGAGGCGCCGGTCAGCTCATTCAGGTTGAACCCCAGCTCCTTGGCGGTCCGCTCCAGCGCGGCCATTGCCTCCTTGCGGCGGCGGGTTTCGTAGGAGCTGATCGCCCGATCAATCTGGTTGCGCAGGTCGCGCAGATCATCCAGCGACATCGAGTCCATGTCTATTTCCAATGCTCATTCCTTTCGCGCGAAATGGAACGACCGAATGGCAAATCCTTCGGGAAGCCGCAACCCGAAAATTTCAGCGCGGGCTTCGCTTGGCGAGAATGCGCTGCAGCGTGCGCCGATGCATATGCAGGCGGCGTGCCGTTTCGCTGACATTCCTGTCGCATTGTTCGAAGACACGCTGGATATGTTCCCAGCGGACGCGATCGGCCGACATCGGATTTTCGGGCGGCGGCGGCAATGCGTTTGCCTGCGCCAGCAGGGCATTCATCACCTCGTCGGCATCGGCGGGCTTCGACAGGTAATCCGCGGCGCCCATCTTGACGGCAGCGACGGCCGTGGCGATCGCGCCATAGCCCGTCAGCACCACGATGCGGCAGTTCTCTCGGCGTGACCGCAGGGCATCCACAACATCTAGTCCGCTGCCATCCTCAAGCCGCAGATCGACCACAGCATAGGCGGGGGCGGCCTGGGCCACCATCTCGCGCGCGGCGGCCACGCTGGTGGCAATGCGGGGCTGGAAGCCCCGGCGCTCCATCGCGCGGGAAAGCCGCGTCACGAAAATCTCGTCATCATCGACCAGAAGCAGGCTGGGGTCCTCGACAATGCGGGCGGCATTTTCTGCGTTCATGTCGATCTCGTTTTCTTGATCAGGATCATCGATGGTGGAATTGCGCGATTTGTATCAGCCGCATATCACGCCGCGTCGACAAAACAGGCGATCTGTTCGGCCATCTGTTCCGGGCTGGTGTCGCGCGTAAAGAACTCGACCGTTCCATGTCCCGGAAGGACCAGAAAACTCTGTGTGGTGTGATCAACCAGATAGTTTTCCTTGTCCTCGGCATCGTTCAACCGGAAATAGCCGCGCCAGGCCTGGCTGACTGTCGTCACCTCTTCGGGCGATCCGGTAATGCCCAGCATTTCGGGATGCATGGCGTCGGTGAACTCGCGCAATCTTTCGGGCGTGTCGCGCGCGGGATCGACCGACAGGAAGACGGGCTTCACCGACATGCCCTGCTCGGCCAGGATGTCCACGGCAGCGGCATTGCGCGCGGCATCCATGGGACAGACATCCGGGCAATAGGTATAACCCATGTAGAAGATCGACGGCCGGTCGAAGACCTGCGCGTCCGTCACCCGTGCGCCGGTTTCGTCCGTCAGGGTGAAGCTGCCGCCCAGCGACCCGGCCCCGCCCGCCACGACCGAGCGGCGGCAGCCTGCAAAGGGATCGCCCGAGGCGGGACGCAGCCACAGCCATCCCGTCAGCAGCACCAGCACGGTGGCAAGAAGCCCCAGCATCATCAATCGGCGGTCGGTCATGCGTCCATCCTCTTCGTTGCCGCGTTCGGCGCCCGTGGCTATCAACCGTCACGCCAACGAGGCAAGGCCCGCATCATGCCACCGAAGTTTTCCACGCGCCACGACCCTCTGCCCGCCACAAATGGAGCAAGGCTCCTGCAGGGCCGCCTTCGTCCAGGGCCCGTACGCCCGCGCACGCTGATCGCCGCCCGCTGGATCGCGCTTGTGGGACAGGCCGCGGCGGTTGTGGGCGCCTGGGCCGTGGGGGCGCGCTTCCCTCTGGCCCCCGTGGCGCTGGTGATGGCGGCAGCGGTGGCGATGAACCTGCTCCTGGGGACAAGGGTGCAGCGCACGGATGACCGGCATGCGCTGGCGCAGCTGGGCTTCGACACGCTGCAGACGGGGGCGCTGCTGACCCTGACCGGCGGCATCGGCAACCCCTTCGCGCTGTTCGTGCTGTCGCCCCTGACCATCGGCGCGACGGTGCTGCCGCTGCGCCACATCCTTGTGCTGGCGGCCACCACGGCGGCGATGCTGGTGGTGATGACGGGCGCGGGCGTGCCGCTGACCTTCCTGCCCGGGCCCCTGCCCCCTGAGGTCGCGCTGTATGTCGGGCGCGTGCTGGAACTGTTCATCGGCGGTGCTTTCTTCGCCCTCTGTGTCTGGCGCGTCTCGTCGGATCTGCGGGCGACGGCGGACGCGCTGGCCGCGACGCAGATGGGGCTCGCGCGCGAGCAGCGGCTGCAGCACCTCGGCGGGGTCGTCGCGGCGGCCGCGCACGAGATGGGCACGCCCCTTGCCACCATCAAGCTGATCGCGGGCGAACTCGCCGACGAGTTCGCGGACCGCCCCGAGATTGCCGAGGATCTGGCCGAATTGCGCCGATCGGTTGATCGCTGCCGTGACATCCTGCGCAGCATGGGCTCGGCCGGCAAGGACGACCTGCTGCTGCATTCGGCGCCCCTCGCCGATGTGCTGGACGAGGCCGCGGCGCCCCACCGCCAGCGCGGCGCCCGGATCGGAATGGAGCTTGGCGCGGCGGGCGCCCTGGTCATCCGGCGCGACGCGGGGCTGATCCACGCCTTGCGCAACCTCATCCAGAACGCGGTCGATTTCGCCTCGGCCAATGTCGAGGTCCACGCCAGCCACGAGCACGGCCGGATCGTCGTGGAGATCCGGGATGACGGTCCGGGCTATCCGCCCCATTTGCTGGGCCGGTTGGGCGAGCCCTATCTGTCCACCCGGAAGGCCGGGTCGTCCTCTGGCCCCTACGAGGGGATGGGACTCGGCCTCTTCATCGCGCGGACGCTGCTGGAACGCAGCGGCGGCACGGTCGCCTTCTTCAACGGAGACGGCGCGGTCGCTCGCGTGACCTGGCCCGACGCGGCGATCATGGCCGATGATCGCGCCGCTCTTGGACCCAACCCCGCAATCGCGGATTGATCGCGGCATGGTTGCCGCTTAACCATTTCTTAAGGCGCAGGCTGCTATCACGCTCGCCGGACAGGACGCGGTGGGCGGCGCATGACGGATGGCATCACGGTGGGGCTGGCCCTTGCGGCAGGGGTGGTCTCGGTCCTGGCCGGGCTCGCCCTGGCGCAGTGGACAGGCATGGACGGGGCGCACCCCGGACCCCTGCGGCGCGCCCCGCCGCCGAGCCGGTCGCCTTCCTGTTCCGCGACCGCCGCCTGATCGACGCAACCGGCCCGGCCAAGGCGCTGATCGAGGCCCTTCGGGGTGAAGGGGAATGGACGCGGCTCTGGACCTGGCTTTCCCAGCGGTTCGATGAACCTCAGCGCCTTCTGGAACTGGCGGCGCAGGACGGCACAGCCACGCTGGCGGCGCAGGGGGGCCTTTCCGGCCTGCGCCTGGACCTGCACGACCTGGGCAGCGGGCTTGTCCGGATCGAGGTCGTGGACCCGCGGCTTGAACATGCCGGGATCACCGTCAACGCCCACTCCCTTGCCGCGCTGGAAGATGAGCTGTCGATCCTGCGGGATTCGGTCGATCATGCCCCGGTGCTGATCTGGCGCGAGAATGACGCAGGCGCCGTGGTGTGGGCGAATGCTGCCTATCTCTGCGCGGTCGAGGCGCAGCTGACGGACGAAACGCGCTGGCCCCTGCCGCGCCTGATCGCCCTGCCGCCCGAAGCCGAGGGCACGACCCGCGCCCAGATCGAGGGCGACGAGCAGCTGCGCTGGTTCGACTGTCACCTGCAGCCGGGCGAGGGGCACCGCACGATCTTCGCGGTGCCCGCCGACAGCGCCGTGCGGGCGGAGCGCAGCCTGCGCGAATTCGTCCAGACGCTGACCAAGACCTTCGCCGACCTGCCGACGGGGCTTGCGATCTTCGACCGTGACCGGCGACTTCAACTGTTCAACCCGGCCCTGATGGACCTCACGGGCCTGTCCATCGGCTTTCTGACCGCCCGCCCCACCCTGCACGCGCTGCTGGATGGCTTACGCGAGCTGCGCATGGTGCCCGAGCCCAAGGATTATGCCAGCTGGCGCAACACCATCGCCACGCTGGAGGCCGAGGCCGCCTCGGGCCGCCATGTCGAGATCTGGTCGCTGCCGGGCGGACAGACCTATCGGGTGACCGGGCGTCCCCATCCCGACGGAGCCATCGCCTTCCTGTTCGAGGACATCACGGGCGAGATCGCCATGACGCGCCGCTTCAAGGCGGAACTGTCCCTTGGCGCCGAGATCCTGGACGGGATCGACGCGGCGGTCGCCATCTTCGATTCGGACGGCCGCGTGCTCAGCGCGAACCGCGCCTTCGAGGCGATCTGGGGCGCCAGGGCCGCCGAAAGCCTGCGCGGTTACCTGGACCTGTGGCGGCGCATCGCGGTGGACAGCCCCGGCTACCAGAGCCTGCGTCGCGCGCTCGCCTCGGACCGGGGCGACGCTCCCCTGCAGGGCGCAATCGCGGGACCCGACCGCTCGATCCTGTCCTGGCGGGTGCGCCCCTTGTCGGCGGGCCGCCGGATGGTGCAGTTCGCCCCCTCGATGACGGCCACGCTGACCACGGACGGAGCGGTTTCGCCTGCAGGGCGGGAGCCTTCGGGCAGCGCGGCAACTCGGGCGACGGCAGGAGCGGCCTGAGGAATTCTGTCTACCCGAGGCTTGCCGGTCAGACCGGGCGCGCGGGTTTGGCGGCAGTTCATGCGTTCCGCAATGACGGGTGAACGGCTGCCGGAAAGTGAACCAAAGTCGTCCTGCCGGTCCGGACACTGCGGCTGCAATCCCGCCTGTGTTGTGTTCCTGGGATTACGTCTCTGGCGTGCCTCAGATATGACACGAGTGGGTAATCAACGGCCATGCCGCCGACTTTGGCATGCGACAGCCTGCGACACGACCAGTTCCCCTTGGGCATCCGGCTCAGCGTTCCGGCGCCTTGCCTCAAGGTCTCGAACCATATCTGCGGAACAGGACAGCGCGTCCGACATAGGGAACGCTCCACAAGGGTAGGCCCTGGTCCCGGACGGTTCCGCATTGGAAGACGGGACGCCGTTCTTCGAGTTGCGAGCCCTTGCATGCTGGACCGGAAGACGCGGCTGCATCCTTCCGGTCGAGAATATCGGGCATCAGGCCAGAAGGGGCGCTGGCGGCCCAGGCCTGCCTTGGCAACCATGGCACCCTTGCCGGAGCTCCTAGTCCGAGGACGCAGGGTCCGCGTCTTCCGCTTGCCGCTTGGGTCGTTCGCCGAAGATCGCGCTGCCCACCCGCACATGGGTCGCACCCTCGGCGATGGCGGTCTCGAAATCCGCGCTCATGCCCATGGACAGGCCGTTCAGGCCGTTCCGTTCGGCGATCATGCGCAGCAGACGGAAATGCGGCAGCGGGTCTTCCCCCTCCGGCGGGATGCACATGCAGCCTGCGACCGGCAGATCGAGGCTGCGGCAGAGCGCGATGAAGCCGTCCGCCTCGGCAGGCGGGATGCCCGCCTTCTGGGGCTCGTCCCCGGTGTTGACCTGCACGAACATCCGGGGTGCGCGTCCCAGGTCCTGCACGCTGCGCGCCAGCCGCTGCGCCAGCGAGGGGCGGTCCAGACTGTGGATCGCATCGAACAATTCGACCGCGGCGCGCGCCTTGTTGGACTGCAGCGGGCCGATCAGGTGCAGCTCGACCCCCGCGCGGCCCTCGCGCAGCGCAGGCCATTTCCGCTGCGCCTCCTGCACGTAATTCTCGCCGAACACGCGCTGGCCTGCCTCCAGCGCGGCGATCACCCGCGTGTTGGGCTGCAGCTTGCTGACCGCGATCAGCGTCACGTCTGCAGGGTCGCGGCCTGCCGCTCGGGCCGCTGCCTCGATACGTTGCCGGATCTCGTCAAGGCTCATGGCATGCCGTCCTTTCACGTTCGGCGAATCGCAAATGAAAAGAGCGGGCACAAGGCCCGCTCGATCCGTTTCAAGCCTGATCGAAGGGATCAGAACTGGAACTTGATACCCACGTCGGCGCGGGTCTCGTTGTCGGCGAACAGCTCATTCTTGATGACCGCGCCGGCCAGGGTCGCGCCAGCGCCCAGGTCGTAGGACGCACCGATGCCATAGGCGTCGTAGGTGTCTTCCGCTGCGTCGCCGAAGCCTTCAAGGATCTCGACTTCGCGGCGGATCCACAGACCCTGGATGCCGACGCCGTTGGCCATCGCGTACTCGACCGACAGACCGTAGGCGCGGTCATAGTCGACTTCGAAGGTGCTTTCGTCGTCGTCGAAGTCGTATTCGAAGTCACCCAGCTGGGCGAGGTCGCGATCGTCGTAGTCGGCGTAGAAGCCCTTGATCTTGAACTCGTTGATCGCGGCGGTACCACCGACGACGATCTCGCGGCCGTCACCGTTTTCCGAGTAGGCCAGGGCGACGTTGTAGGCGCCGAACTCGTAACCGGCGGCCAGCGAGAAGGCGACGTCGGTGCTGTCGTCTTCGTCGAAGTCATAGCACTCGAGGTCGCCGACGATGACGTTGCTGGCCGAGCAGTCGCGACGCGAGCCGTCGGTCATCGACGCGAACAGGTTCACGCCGCTAAAGGTGTATTCGTACAGAGCGGTCGGGCCCTGCTCTTCGTTCTCGCCGTCGCCGGTCAGGAAGTCGATTTCTTCCGGGTTCGACGCGAATTCGCCGCTGGTGTAGCCCAGTTCGGTCAGGTCGCCGATCGCGGCTTCAGCAGCCGAGACGACGTCGCCCATCGACAGCTTGCCGAAGGTGCCCGAGACATAGACCGAGCCGGCGGTCCCGTGCGCGGCCGAGCGGCCTTCCGGATCCGCGCGATAGTTTTCCTGGTCGACGCGGAACGAACCACCGAACGACAGACCCGAGTCGGTTTCGCCCGACAGATTGAACTTGGCGCGGACGCGGCTGGAGAACTGCGCGTTTTCACCGTCCCACACCAGACCCATGCGGCCGTCGCCGGTCAGGGCGACCTCAGCGGACGCGGCACCCGTCAGGGCAACCAGCGCGCTGGTGGCGATCAGAAGCTTTTTCATGGCTTTCCCTCTTGTCTCTCTCTGTCCCCAATCCGATTGAGCAGAATGGGTGTGCTTCAGGTCTCGCGCTTTAAGGTCCACATTGCAACGAATTGGCCCGGGCCATTGCGACTTGACGAGACCGTGATGCACAAGCGCCACAGTCCGTTGCGGCAGGGCGTCGCCCCTGTCCGGCCTGCTTGCGGGACGTCTTCTGCAGGGGCGCTTGTCGTCCCGCGGGCAAACAAGCTATGCCTGCCCCAACGCCCTGACGCCGGGGCCTTCGGGATGATCCTGCCATGACCATTCGCGCCGCCCTGACGATCCGCCATCCGATGCGCCTTGCCGCGGTCCTGTCGCTTTGCGCGCTTGCGGCCTGCGGCCAAGGCGGGCTTCCCGCCTCGCAGCACGAGGCGCGCGAGGCCGCCCAGCCGCGCCGCTCCACGATCTGGGACCTGTTTTCCAACAGCGGCGATCCCCAGCGCATGGTCGCCGTGAACCGCTACCTGTGGAACGCGAGCCTCGAGGTGCTGGACTTCCTGCCCATCCAGACGGTCGATCCCTTCACCGGCGTGATCGTCACGGGCTACGGCACGCCGCCGGGCGGGGGGCGAGCCTATCGCGCCACCATCAAGGTGTCGGACCCGGCGCTTGACGCGCGCAGCCTCAAGGTGTCGCTGCAGGGGGCGGGCGGCGCGGCCGTCGCACCCGACACGGTGCGGGCGGTCGAGGACGCCATCCTGACCCGCGCCCGGCAGTTGCGCGTCCGCGATGGGCAATTGTAAGCCGCTGGACCTGTCCCCCTTGCAGGGCTAAACCCGCCGGGCCATTTCACCGCCCGGAGTCCCGCCATGCCCTATGATCCCGCCCATAGCGAAAAGCGCTGGCAAGAGGCGTGGGAAAAGGCCGGCAGCTTCCGCGCCGTCCGGGACGAGCGGCCCAAGTATTACGTTCTTGAGATGTTCCCCTATCCCTCGGGACGCATCCACATGGGGCATGTCCGCAACTACACGATGGGCGACGTGGTGGCGCGCTACAAGCGCGCGCAGGGGTTCAGCGTGCTGCACCCGATGGGCTGGGACGCCTTCGGGATGCCCGCGGAAAACGCCGCGATGGAACAGGGCGGCCATCCGCGCGACTGGACCTATGGCAACATCGCCACCATGCGCGACCAGCTGAAGCCCTTGGGCCTGTCGATCGACTGGAGCCGCGAGTTCGCCACCTGCGACGACGACTATGTCGCCCAGCAGCAGGCGCTGTTCCTCGATTTCCTCGACGCCGGGCTGATCTATCGCAAGAACGCCGTGGTCAACTGGGACCCGGTGGACATGACGGTTCTGGCCAACGAGCAGGTCATCGACGGCAAGGGCTGGCGCTCGAACGCGCCGGTGGAACGGCGGGAACTGACGCAATGGTTCTTCCGCATCTCGGATTACTCCGAGGAACTGCTGGAGGCGCTGGAGACGCTGAAGGGCTGGCCCGAGAAGGTCCGGCTGATGCAGGCCAACTGGATCGGGCGCTCGCGGGGCTTGCAGTTCCGCTTCGACACGGTGGACGCGCCCGAGGGCTTCGACCGGATCGAGGTCTATACCACCCGTCCCGACACGCTGATGGGGGCGTCCTTCGTGGCGCTTTCGCCGGATCATCCGCTGGCAAAGGCGCTTGAGGCGAGCGACGAACGGCTGGACGCCTTCGCCGCCGAGGCCCGCAAGGTCGGCACCTCCGAGGAGGCGCTGGAGAAGGCCGAGAAGGTCGGCATCGACACCGGCATCCGCGTGCGCCATCCGCTGGACCCGAACTGGGAATTGCCGGTCTGGATCGCGAACTTCGTGCTGATGGACTACGGCACGGGGGCGATCTTCGGCTCGCCCGCGCATGACCAGCGCGACCATGACTTCGCCTGCAAATACGGGCTGCCGATCCGGGCGACCTTCGGCAAGCCCGGCATGACCGAAGCCGAAGCCGACGCGCTGGTGGCCGACGAGCCCTATGTGCCCCTGAAATCCGAGACCGTCACCTATGTCCGCGGATTCTCGGGCAGCCGCGACCAGGCCGGAGAGGCCGCCGTGGACGCCGCCATCCAGCATGCCAAAGCGCAGGGCTATGGCGAGGGCGTGACCAAGTTCCGCCTGCGCGACTGGGGCATTTCGCGCCAGCGCTACTGGGGCTGCCCGATCCCGGTGGTCCATTGCGAAAGCTGCGGCACCGTGCCCGAGGCCAAGAAGAACCTGCCGGTTCTGCTGCCGCGCGACGTCAGCTTCGACCGTCCCGGCAACCCGCTGGACCGCCATCCGGCCTGGGCGCGCGCGACCTGCCCGAAATGCGGCGCTGCTGCCCGGCGCGAAACCGACACCATGGACACATTTGTCGACTCGTCCTGGTATTACGCACGCTTCACCGCGCCCCATGCGGCCACGCCCACCGACCGGGCCGACGCCGACTACTGGATGAACGTGGACCAGTATATCGGCGGCATCGAGCACGCGATCCTGCACCTGCTCTATTCCCGCTTCTTCGCCCGTGCGATGGTGAAGACGGGGCACCTGCCCGAGACGGCGAAGGAGCCGTTCGACGCGCTGTTCACGCAGGGCATGGTCACGCACGAGATCTACCTGACCCGCGACGAGCGCGGCCGGCCGGTCTATCACCTGCCCGAGGACGTGAGTGACGGAAAGCTTTCGGACGGCACCCCGGTCGAGATCATCCCCTCGGCCAAGATGTCCAAGTCCAAGAAGAACGTCGTGGACCCGGTGAACATCGTGCAGGGCTTCGGGGCCGACACCGCGCGCTGGTTCATGCTGTCCGACAGCCCGCCCGAGCGCGACGTGGAATGGACCTCGGCCGGGGCCGAGGCTGCGGCCAAGTTCCTGTCTCGCGTCCACCGGCTGGCCGAGGACAAGGGCAGCGAGGACCGCGAGGACGCCGACCTCCTGCGCGCCGCCCATCGCGCCATCGACGAGGTGACCCGTGCCATCGAGGGCTTTGCCTTCAACAAGGCGGTGGCCAAGCTTTACGAACTGGCGAATGCGGTGTCGAAGTCCTCCGCCTCGGGCGAGCCCCGCCGGGCCGTCCTGCGGATCATGGCGGCGCTGATGGGGCCGATGGTCCCGCACCTGGCCGAGGATGTCTGGGCGCTGACGGGTGGCCAGGGGCTGCTGGTCGATGCGCCCTGGCCCAAGGCGGACCCGAACCTGCTGGTCAGCAATCAGGTCACGCTGCCGATCCAGATCAACGGCAAGCGCCGGGGCGAGATCACCGTGCCCGCCGACATGGCCCAGGTCGAGGTCGAGCAGGCCGTGCTGGCCGACGAGACGGTGCAGAAGTTCCTGAACGGCCAGCCGCCGAAGAAGCTGATCGTCGTGCCGGGACGGATCGTCAATGTGGTCGCGTAGGGCCGCGCTGCTGGCCGCGCTGCTGGCCGCGCTGGCGCTGGCCGCCTGCGGGTTCCAGCCGGTCCATGGGCCGGGGGGCGCGGGTACGCGGCTGCAGGGACAGGTCCGTGTCGCGGATCCGCAGACCGCCGACGACTATGCCTTCCTGCGCCGCCTGACGGAACGGCTCGGCCCCGAGCAGGTGGTCCGCTACGACCTCGGCTACCGGCTGCAGATCGCCTCGGTCGGGCAGGCGATCACGCCCGACGAGGTGACGACCCGCTATTCGCTGAACGGCACCGCCACCTACAGGCTGACCGAGGCCGCGAGCGGCACGGTGGTCGCGCAGGGCGAGGTCAGCAACTTTTCCAGCTACTCGACCGAGGGCACGGTGATCGCCACCAACGCGGCCGAACAGGACGCACGGGGCCGGCTGGCCGTGATGCTGGCCGACCAGGTGGTGACGCGGCTGCTGGCCACGGTGCCCTGACCCCCATGATCCTCAAGGGCGCCGAGATCGCGCGCTATCTCGCGCGCCCCGACCCGACCCGGCCCGCGCTGCTGATCTACGGGCAGGACGCGATGCGCGTGGCCCTGAAGCGGGCCGAGGCCGTGGCGGCCCTGACCGGCCCCGATGCCGAAGCCGAGATGCGCCTGACGCGCCTTGCCGGCGGCGACCTGCGCCGGGACGCGGCCGCGCTCATGGACGAGATCAAGGCCGTGGGCTTCTTTCCTGGCCCCCGCGTGGTGCTGGTCGAGGAGGCGAACGACGCCGCTGCCCCCGCCATTGCCGCGGCGCTGGACGCCTGGGCTCATGGCGACGCAGTGATCGTCGTGACAGCCGGGAGCCTGGGCAAGACGTCGGCGCTGCGCAAGCTGTTCGAGCCGCACAAGGCGGCTGTGGTGGCTCCTATCTACGACGATCCGCCGGGCGAGGAGGAAATTTCGCGCTGGCTGGCCGAAGCCGGGCTGCGCGCCGTGCCACCTGCCGCCATGCGCGACCTGACGGCGCTCGCGCGCGCGCTCGATCCCGGCGACTTCCGCCAGACGGTCGAGAAGATCGGGCTTTACAAATACGGCGATGACAGCCCCCTGACCCCCGACGAGATCGCCGCACTGGCCCCTGCGACCGTCGAGACCGACGTGGACGAGTTGGTCGAGGCGGTGGCCGAGGGCCGCTCGGACAGCTTGGGCGCGCTGATGCGGCGGGTCGAGACGCAGGGCATCCTGCCCGTCACGATCTGCATCGCGGCGCTGCGCCATTTCCGGGCGCTGCACGCGGCCGCCTCCGACCCCGGCGGGGCGGCTGCAGGAATCGGGCGGCTGCGGCCCCCGGTCTTCGGGCCGCGCCGCGACCGCATGGCGCGGCAGGCGCAGGCCTGGGGGATGCGCGCGCTGGAGGAGGCGCTGCATCTGCTGATCGACACGGACCTGACGCTCCGCTCGTCCTCGCGCGCGCCGGCCATGGCGGTGATGGAACGCGCGCTGATCCGGCTGGCGATGATGCCAAGGGGGCGACGGTGACCGAGGACGTCCCGGCGCTGGTGATCGGCGCAGGACCCGCCGGGCTGATGGCGGCCGAGGTTCTGGGCGCAGCCGGGCACCGGGTGGTCATCGCGGAGGCCATGCCCTCGCCGGCGCGGAAGTTCCTGATGGCGGGAAAGTCGGGGCTGAACCTGACCAAGGACGAGCCGGCCGAACTGTTCGCGGCACGGGTGGCGAGGGGCGCTGCCCCCGCGTCCCTCCGGGACGCTCCCCCGGGATATTTCGGCGAAGAAGAGCTGAAGGCCATCGTCGCGGGCTTCGGCCCGGCGGAGGTGATGAACTGGGCGCAGGGCTTGAGGATCGAACTGTTCGCGGGCTCGACCGGACGGGTGTTCCCGGTCGGCATGAAGGCCTCGCCCCTGCTGCGGGCCTGGTTGGGGCGGTTGGCTTCGCAAGGGGCCGAGCTGCGGCTGCGCTGGCGGTGGCGGGGATTCGAAGCCGAGGGGTTGACCTTCGACACGCCCGAGGGGCCGTGTGTTCTCAGGGCGGGTGCTACGGTTCTGGCCTTGGGCGGGGCAAGCTGGCCACGGCTGGGCTCGGATGCTGCCTGGGTGCCTTGGCTTCGTGATCAGGGCGTGGCGGTCGCACCGTTCAGGCCCGCGAACATGGGGTTCCGCGTGGACTGGTCGGCGGCGATGGCACCGCTGCATGGTATGGCGGTCAAGGGCACGCGGTTGTCGGCGGGGGCGCTGGAAAGCCGGGGCGAATGGGTGCTGACGGCGGCGGGGATCGAGGGCGGCGCGGTTTACGAGATCTCGGCGGCGCTGAGGGATGGCGCAGAAGGCTTCGTCGATCTGGCGCCTGACCTGGATGCAGGGGCGCTGGCCGGGCGACTGGCGCGGCCGCGCGGGAAGCTGTCGGTCGGCAACTGGCTGAGGCGGGTCTTGGGCGATCCGGTCAGGGTCGCGCTGCTGCTGGAATGGGGCCGTCCGCTGCCCGAGGGCCCAGCCGCTCTGGCTGCCCGGATCAAGGCGCTGCCCTTAAGGCACGCGGGACCCATGCCGATTGAACGGGCCATCTCCTCGGCCGGCGGCATCGCGGCCGGCGCGCTTTCGCCCGACCTGGAACTGAAGGCGCGTCCGGGCGTCTTTGCCGTCGGCGAGATGCTGGACTGGGAGGCGCCGACGGGCGGCTATCTGCTGACCACCTGCATGGCCACCGGGCGGCATGCGGGACATGCCGCCGCCCGGCACCTGGATCAGGAGCTGTCGGCCGCCAGATAGGCCGGGCGCCGCCGCACGCGTGCGAGATAGGCCCGCAGCCGCGCATCCTCGGGCATCGCCTGATAGCGCTCGGCCCAGTGCAGGCAATGGCCCAGCACAATGTCGGCGATGGTGAATTCTTCTCCTGTCAGCCAGGAAGTGTCGGGCAGGGACTCGGCCACGGCCGCGAACCCTTCCGCCAGGCAGTCCGCCACCCAGGCGCGCACCTCGGGGACAGGAGGCGGTCCGTGGCCCTGCATGAAGGTCGTCCAGTTCATCAGCGGGCCGTCGATCCGTTCGCCCACGCGGTGGGTCCAGCCGTCCTGCACCGCCCGCTCGACCGAGCCGGGCGGATGGGTCAATGCGCCGTAGCGGTCCGCCAGGAACGACAGGATCGCCGTCGAGTCCTGCAGGATCGTGCCGTCGCGCAGTTCCAGCGCGGGCAGGCGCCCGCCCGGCACGGCATCGCGCGCGGCTTGGGTAAAGGGCATGACCCGGTCGTGCCGGTGAGGGATGTGCAGTTCCTCCAGCATCCACAGCAGGCGGAAGGCCCGCGTCCCTCCGTAGCCGATCACCTTGTACATCCGTTCCTCGCCGTCCGACGCCTCAAGCGCTGCATCCTGCCATGCCGGCGTTAGCAAAGCGTGAAGGCAGGCCCATTGCGCCGACCCATTGACGGCCCGTCGGGCGCGGTGTCATCTGCATCCCGTCCCCGAGGAGCGCCCATGTCCCAGTCCCGCCTCTTCACCCCGATCCTGATCGGCGGGTGCCTGATCCTGCTGATCAACTTCGCCCTGCGCGCCAGCTTCGGCGTGTTCCAGATCCCCGTGGCCGACACCTTCGGCTGGCCTCGGGCCGAGTTCAGCCTTGCCATCGCCATCCAGAACCTCGCCTGGGGCTTCGGCCAGCCGCTGTTCGGCGCCTTGGCGGAACGCTGGGGCGACCGGTGGGCCATCATCCTGGGCGCGGCGCTTTATTCGCTGGGGCTGCTGATGACGGCCGTCGCCACCACGCCCGAGGCGATGCAGTTGTGGGAGATCGCGGTGGGCTTCGGCATCGCGGGCACGGGCTTCGGGGTAGTGCTGGCGGTGATCGGCCGCGCCAGCAGCGACGAGAACCGCAGCCTTGCGCTGGGGATCGCCACGGCCGCGGGCTCGGCGGGTCAGGTCGTGGGGGCGCCCCTGGCGCAGGGGCTGCTGGCGTTCCTGCCCTGGCAGCAGGTCTTCATGGTCTTTGCCGTCCTGATCCTAGCGGTTCTGCTGTTCCTGCCGATGCTGGGCAACACCAAGCCCGCGCCGCGGCATGAGCTTGAGGAAAGCATGGGGGCCGTGCTGCGCCGCGCCTTCACCGACCCGAGCTACCTGATGATCTTCGCGGGCTTCTTTTCCTGCGGCTACCAGCTCGGCTTCATCACCGCGCATTTCCCGGCCATGATCACCGAGATGTGCGGCCCCATCGCGCCTGACGGCGGCCTTGCGGCGCTGGGGATCACCACGACCTCGGCGCTCGGGGCGGTCGCGATCTCGCTGATCGGGCTGGCCAACATCGCGGGCTCGATCCTGTCGGGCTGGCTGGGGAAGAAATACACCCGCAAGTACCTGCTGGCCGGGATCTATACCCTGCGGACGGTGATTTCGGCCTGGTTCATCCTGACGCCGATCACGCCCGCGACGGTGGTGGTCTTCTCGCTGTCCATGGGCGCGCTGTGGCTGGCCACCGTGCCGCTGACCTCGGGGCTGGTCGCCCATATCTACGGGCTGCGCTACATGGGGACGCTGTATGGCTTCGTCTTCCTGTCCCACCAGATCGGGTCCTTCCTGGGCGTCTGGCTGGGCGGGCGGCTGTATGACGTTTACGGCGACTACACGATGGTGTGGTGGGTCGGCGTGGGCGTGGGCGCCTTCTCGGCCCTGATCCACCTGCCGGTGCGCGAGGCGCCTTCCCGCAGCCTTGCCGCCACGCCGGCCTGAGGCAAGGTTTGCCCCAGCCGCAGGTCACGGTGCTGATGGCGCTTTACCAGGGCGCGCGCCACCTGCGCCCGCAACTGGAGAGCATTGCCGACCAGACCGCCGACTGGAGGCTGGTGGTCGGCGACGACGGCTCGAGTGATGCAGGGCCGCACATTGTGCAGGAGTTCGCCCGCGAACGGTCGGGGCGCGTCGAGCTGCGCGCCGGGCCGCGCCGAGGGGCTGCGGCCAATTTCATGGCGCTGCTGGCTGGTCTGCCCGAGGCGCCGGGCTATGTGGCGCTGGCCGACCAGGACGACGTCTGGCACGCGGACAAGCTGTCGCGCGCGCTGTCCGCCCTGGAATCCTGCGGCGATCAACCGGCGCTCTATTGCAGCCGGGTCCAGATCTGCGACGAAGCCCTGCGGCCCCTAGGCCTTTCGCGCCTGCCGGTCCGCCCCCCCTCGTTCCGGCACGCGCTGGTGCAGAACCTCGTGCAGGGGAACACGGCCGTCCTGAACCCTGCCGCCGCCACGCTGGCCCGCGGGGGGGCGCAGGGCGCGGGAAAGGTCGTGATGCACGACTGGTGGCTCTACCAATTGGTGAGCGGCGCCGGGGGGCGGGTGATCCACGATCCCTGGCCCTCGTTGCTTTACCGCCAGCATGGCGCGAATGTCGTGGGCGCGAATGACGGCGCGGGCGCGCGGCTGGCAAGCGTGAAGCGGATGCTCACGGGCCGCCACCGGGACTGGAGCCGCGCGAACCTGCGCGAGATGCAGCGCCTGCGCGACCGGCTAACGCCCGAGAACTGCCGCTTGCTGGACGATTTTGCAGCGCTGAACGGCCCCGACGCGCTGGCACGGCTGCAGGCGCTGCGGCGCGGGCGCTTCTACCGGCAGGGGCACCTGTCGCAGGCCGCGCTGTGGCTGGCCGCCGCGCTGGGGCGGGTCTGACCTTGCAACCGCCCGCCCGCTGTCCCAGCCTCGCGCCGTCCCGCCCGGAGTTTTCATGAGCCTGTTCCTGCACCCCGGCCTGGTTGCCCTGACACTGGGCTATGTCCTCAGCCAGTTCTACCGCGCCTTCCTGGCAGTGCTGAGCTCGACCCTGCAGGCTGAACTGGGGGCGAGCGCGGGCGATCTCGCCATCTCGTCGGGGATGTGGTTCATCAGTTTCGCGGCGGTGCAGGTTCCCGTGGGCTGGGCGCTGGACAACATCGGGCCGAAGCGGACCGCGGCGGTCCTGCTGGCCCTTGGCGGAGGCGGCGGCGCCGCGATCTTCGCGTTGGCCACGCAGGTCTGGCACCTGCATCTGGCGATGGCGCTGATCGGGATCGGCTGCGCGCCCGCGCTGATGGCGGCCTACTACATCCTCGCGCATGAGTTTCCGCCGGCCGTCTTCGCGGGCATGACGGGGCTGGTGGTGGGCTTCGGCTCGCTGGGGGACATCCTCGGCACCGCGCCGTTGGTCGCGCTGATCCACTCGGCGGGATGGCGGAACGCGCTGTGGCTGCTGACAGGCGCCACGCTGCTTGTCGCGGGCCTGCAGATGTGGCTGGTGCGCGACCCGGCTCATGCGGCGGGCGCGCCGCGCGGGCGGATCGCGGACGTGCTGCGGCTGCGCGTGCTGTGGCTGATGCTGCCGCTGATCGCCGGAAGCTATGCCGTCTCGGCCGCGATCCGGGGGCTGTGGGCCGCGCCCTACCTGCGCGACGTCTTCGGCGCGGGCGACGCGGCGATCGGCAAGGCCACGATGGTCATGGGCATCGCCATGGTGGCGGGCAACCTTCTGGCGGGGCGCTTCGTCTGGCTGTGCCGCTCGGCCCGCCGTGCGGCGGCGGCGGGGCATGTGCTGGCGATAGGCGCCTTGGCGGGGCTGTGCCTGCTGCCCGCGTTATCGCTGGGGCTGTCGGTCGCGCTGCTGGCGGCACTGGGGATGTGCGGGACCAACTATGCGCTGCTGATGGCCCATGCGCGCGGGCTTCTGCCGGTGCATCTGGTCGGGCGCGGCGTGACCTTCCTCAACATGATCTCGGTCGGCGGGGTCGGGGTGATGCAGTTCGCCTCGCGCCCCGTCCACCACGCAACCGACGCGCTGTTCGCGCCGGCGCAATCCTATGCGCTGCTGTTCCTGTTCTTCCTGGTGCCGGTGGTTATCGGCATGGTCATTTACCTCAGAACGCCCGAGGCCGCCGATGCCTGACGCGAAACAGATCGAGGTCGTGGCCCCGAACCTCAAGCGCCGGTTGTCCGGGGTGACGGCGACGGTGGTGCGGCTGATCCCCGTGCAGGCGCGGATGATCGGGATCGTGGCGACCGGGCCGGGGCTGCCGCCGAACCTGCCGCATATCTCCCTGATCCGCGCCGCGACCCTGCCGCGCCACCGCTGGCGGGTCTGGCACGCGCGGCGGAACACGGAAATGGCACTGGGGCTGATCCTGCGGCACCTGTTGCGCCGCCGCTATCAGCTTTTGTTCACCAGCGCGGCGCAGCGGCGGCACACGGGCTTCACCCGCTGGCTGGTCCGAAGGCAGGACGCGCTGATCGCCACCTCGCCCCAGGCAGCAAGCTACCTGGAACGGCCGGCGGCGGTGATCCTGCACGGTGTGGACACGCAAGTCTTTCATCCTGCCGGGAACCGGTCGGCCCTGCGGCGCGAGTTGGGGCTGGACCCGGACGCGCTGCTGGTCGGCTGCTTCGGCCGGGTGCGGGCGCAGAAGGGCGTGGACCTGCTGGCCGAGGCCGCGCTGCGCGTCTTCCCTCGCCACCCTCGGGCGCAGCTTGTCTTCAGCGGGCGCATCACGGCGGATAACCGCACCTTTGCGGAGGGGCTGATGGCAAAGGCGAAGGCGGCAGGTCTGGGGGACCGCATCCGCTTCCTGGGCGAAATCCCTTGGGGCGAGGTCGTGCGGCTTTACCGCGCGCTCGACCTGTTTGCAGCCCCCGCCCGGTGGGAGGGCTTCGGGCTGACCCCGCTCGAGGCGATGGCCAGCGGCGTTCCCGTCGTTGCCGCCCGCGTGGGCGCCTACGAGACGCTGATCCGCGATGGCGAAACCGGCACACTGGTCCCGCGCGAGGATGTGGATGCGCTCGCCACAGCCCTCGACCGCTGGCTGTCCGACGACGCGGGCCGCGAGGCCGCAGGCCGCGCCGCCCGCGCCCATGTCGAGGAAAACCACGCCATCGAGTCGGAGGCCCGCGCAATCGTCGCCGTCTATCGCCGCCTGCTGGATCAGGTGCGATGAACCGGCTGGGCTTTCACATTGCCCGGGCGCTGCGGAACGAGGCCGCCATTGCCTCTCTTTCCGTGCCACAGGCCGAACTGCTGACCGCCGCCGCAGGCAAGCAGGTCGCGCTGGTCGGCAACGCCCGCGCGCTGTCGGATCAGCGGCATGGCGCCGCCATCGACGCGGCCGATCTGGTGGTGCGGATCAACCGCGCGCCCATGACCTCGGCCGAAAGCCATGGGACGCGCACCGACTGGCTGGCGCTGGCCGTCCGGCTGCCCCTGACCGACCGCAAGAGGCTGGACCCACGGCGCATTCTGTGGATGTCGCCCAAGCGCAAGCGGCTGGACTGGACGACCGCGCGCAGCCCCGGCTTCTACCTGCATCCCTTGAACGACTATCACGCGCTTGCCCAAGTCTTGGGCGCGCCGCCCAGCACGGGGATCATGGCGATCGAGCTTCTGCTGCGCGCACCCCTTGCCGCGCTGACCCTCTACGGCTTCGACTTCTTCGCCTCGCAATCGCTGTCGGGCTCGCGCAGCGCGGCGCAGGTGCCCCATGATTTCGCGGCCGAAGCCGCCTGGGTCCGCGCCGGGGCGGACCCGCGGCTGCGGATCAGCTGAGGCCCTGCCGCTCGTCCCAGATCTCGGTCAGCGAGCGGTTGCCGATCCGCATCAGCCGCGCCAGCGTGGCCGACAGGCCGATTCCATCGCGCCGTTCCGCGCAGGCGGCCACATCGACGGCGACACCGGCCAGCGAGGTCAGCCCCACCTGCCAGGCCAGCCGCGACAGCATCTCGGCCCGCGTCGTCAGCCCGGCCATGTCGCCCGCCATCGCGGCCTGCCGCGCATCCGCCAGCGCCTGTGCCAGCTGTTCCAGCGCCACGCAGATCACGTCATTGGCCGCCGTCTCGCCCAGTTCGTCCACGATCTCGCTCAGGCGCCGCGCATCGACATGCACGGGCTCCTTCACGGCCAGAACCATCAGGTTCCCCATCACCTTGCCCCATTCATTGTCTCACCCCGTGTCCCCACACGCAGGGCGAAGATTGCAGAAGGCCGGCTAAGAAATCCTTGAGTGGCGGCGCAGAAAACGCTCGAAGTTTAGGGATCGGGGGACTATCCAGTTGGCCGAGATCCGAGCCGAGGCCCTCATGACCGTCACACGTCCACTGCCCAACTATCTCGTCCAGCGTTATCATGGCTGGCGCGCCACGTCGTTCGCGGAAAACCACGTCTGGTACCGACGACTGGCCGATGACGGGCAGAGGCCGCGCGCCATGGTGATCTCGTGCTGCGACTCGCGCGTGCATGTCACCTCGATCTTCGGGGCTGACAGCGGCGAGTTCTTCATCCATCGCAACATCGCCAACCTCGTGCCGCCCTATGCCCCCGACGGCGAGCAGCACGGCACCTCGGCCGCGGTGGAATACGCGGTCCGCAGCCTGCGGGTGGCGCATCTGATCGTCATGGGCCACAGCCGCTGCGGCGGCGTGGCGGGCTGCCACGCCATGTGCTCGGGACAGGCGCCCGAACTCGAGGACAAGACGAGCTTCGTCGGGCGCTGGATGGACATCCTGCGCCCCGGCTACGAGCGCGTCACCGACCTGCCCGCAGAGGAACAGGTTCCCGCGCTGGAGAAGATGGCCATCCGGGTGTCGCTGGACAACCTGATGACTTTCCCCTTCGTGGCCAGCGCCGTCCAGGCGGGTGAGCTGTCGCTGCACGGACTGTGGCACGACATCCGCGACGGCGAGCTGATGATGCTAACCGAGGACGACCGCTTCGTTCCGGTCTGACAAACCAAAAACGGCGCCCTTCGGGGCGCCGTTTCATTTCTTCCCTGCGGGAAGGCGTCAGGCGGCGCCCAGGCCTTCGGTCGAAGCGAAGAACATCGCCTGGGACACGGCCGAGCGTACCTGTTCTTCCGAATAGGGCTTCGAGATCAGGAAGGCCGGCTCGGGCCGGTCGCCGGTCAGCAGCCGTTCCGGGAAGGCGGTGATGAAGATCACCGGGATGTCGCCGAGCGAGCCCAGAAGCTCGTTCACTGCGTCGATGCCGGACGAACCGTCGGCCAGCTGGATGTCGGCCAGGATCAGGTCGGGCCGGCGGTTGCCGGCCAGTTCCACTGCGGCGGTGTGGGTGCGGGCCACGCCCGTGACCTCGTGGCCCATCGCCTGCACGATGCCCTTCAGGTCCATGGCGATGATCGTCTCGTCCTCGATGATCATCACCCGGCCGCGGATCGCCCGGCCCATCTCGTTCAGGGCGATCTGGACCAGTTCCTCGGCTTCTTCCTGATCGATCTGCATGATCTGGGCAATCTGGTCGTAGCGAAGCTCCTCGATCGTGCGCAGCAGCAGCGCTTCGCGCGAGTTCGCGGTCAGCCCGCGCAGGTGCGACTGGGCAACAGCCTCGCGCGAGGTCTGGTCGTCGCTGGCCACAGGCTGGCCCGAGCTTTGCCAGATGGCATGGAAGGTGCGGAACAGGCCGATGCGGGTGTCGTCGCCGTTCATCAGGCTGCGGTCGCTGAGAATCGCCTCGAGCGTGGCGGCGGCATAGTTGTCTCCCGCCGTCTGGCTGCCGGTCAGGGCACGCGCATAGCGGCGCAGATAGGGCAGCTCGCGGCCGATGGATTGGGCAAGATCAGCAGCGGACATGGCGAAACCTCAAATTTATCCCCATCGGGAACCTTGACGTCCTGTAGCGGTTAGGCAACGTGCGCACAAGATTTCCGGGACCAACAAATACATGAACACGAGGCGGGAAGAACGAAAACGCGCCGCCCTTGAAAAGCAGATCGATGAGAATCTGCGGCGCGTCTATGAACAGGAAACGCAACAGGAAGTGCCTGATCGCTTTCTGACCCTTCTCGAGCGCCTGCGCGAGCAGGAGTGATGCGGATGGCAAAAGCGGCCGACAGCAAGGCCCAGTCCGGTCCCGATCCCCGCAACGAGCTGGTGGATCACCTTCCCGCGCTCAGGGCCTTTGCCCTGTCGCTGACCCGCGAAAGCGCGTCGGCCGACGACCTCGTGCAGGACACGATCGTCAAGGCATGGACCAACATCGAGAAGTTCCAGGCCGGCACCAACCTGCGCGCCTGGCTGTTCACGATCCTGCGCAACACCTTCTATTCCGCGCGCCGCAAGACCCGGCGCGAGGTCAGCGATACCGACGGCATCCATGCCGCCCGCCAGGCCACCCGCCCCGAACATGACGGGCGGCTGGCGATGAACGACTTCAAGGTCGCCTTCGAGCAACTGCCGGACGAACAGCGCGAGGCGCTGATCCTTGTGGGCGGCTCGGGCTTTTCCTATGAAGAGGCCGCCAGCATGACGGGCGTGGCCGTCGGCACCGTCAAGTCGCGGGCCAACCGCGGCCGGCGCCGTCTGGCCGAGCTGCTGCAGATGGCCGAAGGCGAGGAACTGGACATGACCGATCGCGCAACGCTGGCCGTCATGGCGGTGAACCAGCCCGTTTCCCGCTGAAGGGAAACGGGATGCTGGGAAAAGGCGCGTCCTTCACCCGGACACTCGGGTTCCGGCTGGGGATGCTGCTCAGCATTGCGATCCTGCCGATCGGCATGATCTCGATCCTGCAGACCATGCACCTGTCGCGGGAAGCGGAACGCTCGTCCGAGATCGCGATCCAGGGGCGGACCGCGGCCGCTGCGGCAGGCGAGCGGGCGCTGCTGCAGGGCGCGATCGGGACGGCCGATGCCCTGGGCAGCTCGGTGCTGGCGCTGCTGGGCGACCCGGCCGCCTGTTCCGAGATGATGCGCGACTTCGTCCAGCGGAGCGCGACCTTTGTTTATGCTGGCTTCACCAACATCGAGGGGCGCAACACCTGCTCGTCGGGCGACCGGGTAATCGACCTGACCGGCTCGCCCCATTACCAGGCCTTCATGCAGAACCCCGGGACGCTGATCACGGCCAGCATGTCGGGGGCCGTGTCGCGGCAGTCGGTGGTCATCGTCTCGCAGCCGCTTTACCGCGACCAGGAACTGCTGGGCTATGTGGCGGTGTCGCTGTCCCATGACCTGCTGCTGTCCACCCATGCCACCGCCTACTGGACCGATGGCGCGCGGATCGTCACCTTCAACAGCGCGGGCCAGGCACTGGTCGGGGATTTCGGCAACGGCAGCGATCCGGCCTCGATCCTGCCACAGGGCATGACGCTGAATTCGCTGATCCCCCTGACCGACACCACCTTCCGCGCCACCTCGAACTCGGGCGAGCAGCGGGTCTTTTCCGTGGTCGCCGTGGTCCCCGACCTTGTCTATGCCATGGGCAGCTGGAGCCCGCAGCTGACCGGGATCGCCGGACTGAACGTGTCGCGCTTTGCCGCGGTTCTGTTTCCCGTGGCGCTCTGGATCGTGTCGCTGGCGGTTGCCTATTTCGCCGTCTATCGCCTGGTGCTGCGCCATGTGCGCGAGTTGCGCGGGCAGATGCGGCGTTTTGCGCTTGGCAACCGCGACGCCCCGCCGCCGATCCTTGAAAGCGCGCCGGGCGAGATCCGGGACGTCAGCGAAACCTTTCACAACATGGCGCGCATCGTCATCCGCGACGAAGCCGCGCTGGAAGAAGCCGTGGCCGAGAAGACGGTCCTGCTGAAAGAGGTCCACCACCGGGTCAAGAACAACCTCCAGCTGATCGCCTCGATCATCAACATGCAAAGCCGGGTGATCGACGACACCGACGCCAAGAGGGTGCTGCGATCAGTGCAGGACCGGGTGGCCTCGCTCGCGACGATCTACAAGAATCTCTACCAGGCCGAGCATCTGGAGTCGGTCGAGGCCGACCGGCTGATCCGCGACATCATCGGCCAGATGTCCACGGCCTCGGTGGTGAACGACCAGTCGATCCAGATCGACACGCAGCTTGACCCCCTGGTGCTGTTGCCCGATCAGGCGGTGCCGCTGACGCTGCTGACCACCGAAGCCTTCACCAACGCGCTGAAATATGCCGGAAAGCCGCCAGGGGCCGAACGGGCCTGGGTCCGGGTGCAACTGCACCGCGACGAGGAAGGCTGCGCGGTGATGACGATCGAGAACTCCCTCGGCAGGCCGCTCAACGAGCTGGAAGGAACCGGCCTCGGCAGCCAGCTGATCGAGGCCTTTGCCCTGCAGCTTGATACCGAGACCGAGGTGACAACCGAGGGCAACATCTTCCGCCTGCACCTGCGTTTTCGCCCCGACATGCAGCACAGCCTGCGCGAACCGGAACCCCGCCGGGTGGTGCTGACCTCGGCCGCGCGCGAAGGCTCGCGGCACTAGGCAGCGCGCTCGGACGCCGCTTTCTTGCGTTCCTCGGTCATCTTGCGCGCCAGCGCACGTGCCTTGCGCGCCTGCACCAGCCGCTTGTGGCGATCCATTTCAACATTGATGAGCGCGCCCATCATCACCGAGAATCCCGCCAGGTAAAACCACATCAGCAGCGCCACGACCGCCCCGATCGAGCCGTAGATGCGGTTGTAGCTGTCGAAGCGCGCCAGATAGATCGAAAACGCTACCGAGGCCGCGGCCCAGGCCAGGGCCGCAAACAGCGCACCCCATGTGAAAAGGCGGGTGCGCGGGGTCTTCACGTTCGGGCCATAGCGGTAAAGGATGCCGATCCCGATGATCACGATGAAGAACATCGCGGCCCAGGGCACGACGCCGATCAGCCAGCTGCGCAGCGGTCCGGGGTCCATGAAGTTGAAGGCCAGGGGCACGATGACGATGGTGGCAAGTCCCAGGATCACCACGCCCACGATGGCCAGCGTCAGCGCATAGGCCAGAACGAAGCCGACGATGGTCGAATGCGAGCGCACGCCATAGGCCGCGTTCAGCCCCCGTACCAGCGCATCCACCCCGGCGCGTGCCGCGACCGTGGCGATCACGAAGGAAATGGCCGAGGCCCAGCCCAGTTGCGTCCGCCCGCCCGAGGTCAGGGCGTCGATCTGGGCATGAAGGATCTCGGCAGCCTGACCGGGCACGAACTCATCGACGTAACGGTCGTATTCCTGAATGATTGCCGGGTCGAACCACAGACCCCACAGGGCGATCAGGGCGGCAAGGCCGGGAAAGACCGCGAACATGGCATAAAAGGCCACGCCCGCGGCGATCAGGCCCATGTGGATCTTGTCCATCCGCTCGAAGATGGCGGCGATGAAGCCCCAGGATTCGCGCAGGTAGTTGATCATGCGGGGCGCCCCGGCACGCCGTGCCCGTCAACTCGCCGGGACATGGCGCTGCCACAGGGCCTTTGCGCCCATACGGGCGACAAAGGCGGCATGGGCCTCGCGCTCGGCGGCAGTGATCCGGGGCGGCAGCGGCGCAGGCCGGGCCGCGCGCGGGCGGTTCTGGCTAGTGACGGAGGGGCCTTCGGCGGTGCGAACAGGCTCGGCCACCAGCACGAGGTCTGGCTGACGGCCGCCGATCAGCTCCAGGTAGACCTCGGCCAGAAGCTCGCTGTCGAGAAGCGCGCCGTGCAGCGTCCGGTTCGAGTTGTCGATCCCCCAGCGCCGGCAGAGCGCATCCAGCGAGACAGGCGCACCCGGAAACTTCTGGCGCGCCATCGCCACCGTGTCGAGCGCGCGCGCCATGGGCATCGTCGGGTGGCCCGCGCGTCGCAGTTCCGCGTTCAGGAACTTCATGTCGAAAGCGGCATTGTGGATGACCAGACGGGCCTCGCCGATGAAGTCGATGAAGTCCGAGGCGATCTCGGCAAAGCGCGGCTTGTCGGACAGGAACTCGGTCGAAAGCCCATGAACCGCGAAGGCATCGGCCGGCATGTCGCGTTCGGGGTTGATGTAGACGTGGAAATGACGGCCCGTGGGCAGGTGGTTCATCAACTCGACCGCGCCGATCTCGACGATGCGGTCGCCGGTGTCGGGGTCGAAGCCGGTGGTTTCGGTGTCGAGGACGATCTCACGCATGGGTCTTGGTCTTTCGCTCGGCGATCTCGGCCAGAATGGCGTCCACGGCCGCTTCCGCCTCGGCCAGGGTAGCGGTGGGGATGATCCATGTCGCGCGAGCGCGGCGGTCGGCATCGCTGGTCTGGCGCGACAGGATCAGGGACAGGGTGCCTTTGTCCATGCCGGGACGGGCGAGGACGCGGGCATGCTGGATTTCGGGCGGGGCGGACACGACGGCAATGCCGTCCATATAGGCGTCGGCTCCCGTTTCGAACAGAAGCGGAATGTCCAGCAGGACCACGGGCGCCTTGGCATGATCTGCAAGAAAGGCTGCGCGGTCGGCGGCGACCAGCGGGTGGACGACGGCCTCAAGCTGGCCCAGCCGGCCGGGAGCCTCGGCCAGCAGGCGCTTCAGCACGCCGCGATCAATGCCCTCCGGGCCCAAGGCCGAGGGAAAAAGCGCCGCCACCGGTGCGACGGCCGCGCCGCCCCTGGCATAAAGCTTGTGGACGGCGGCGTCGGCATCCCAGACCGGGACGCCCCGGCGCGCGAACATCGCAGCCGTCGTGGTCTTGCCCATGCCGATGCCCCCGGTCAGGCCGAGCTTGAAGCTCATCCCAGCACCGCCGCGCGCAAGGCCTCATCGACTTCGGGGCGGACGCCGAACCAGCGCTCGAACCCCGGTGCGGCCTGGTGGAGCAGCATGCCGAGGCCGTCCACCGTGGCGCAGCCGCGCGCCCGCGCCGCGCGCAGGAAATCGGTGTCGAGCGGAGTGTAGACCAGGTCGGTCACCAGCGCTCCGGGTGACAGAGCATCCAGGGGCAGGTCCAGCGGCGGTCCGCCCTTCATCCCCATCGAGGTCGAATTGACGACCGTGGTCGCGCCTTCCAGCATCTCGTCGAGCCGCGACCAGTCATGCACGGTAACGCGTGCGCCGAAATCCTCGCGGATCCGCTCGGCACGGGAGCGGGTGCGATTGGCGATGCGAAGTTCCGGCACGCCCCGCTCCAGCAGCGCCGCAACGACGGCGCGCGCGGCGCCCCCGGCCCCGATCACCACAGCGGGGCCAGAGGAGGGGCGCCAGTCGGGTGCCTGCTGCATCAGATTGGCGATGAAGCCGTGGCCGTCGGTATTGTCGGCATGGATCGTGCCATCGGGGCGGAAGGTCAGGGTGTTGGCCGCCCCGATCAGCGCCGCGCGGTCGGTCACGACATCCGCAAGCGCCAGGACAGATTCCTTGTGGGGGATCGTCACGTTGACGCCGACGAAGCCCGCGCGAGGCAGAGCATGCAGCACCTGGGCCAGATGCTCGGGCCGGACGGCCAAGGGAACATAGTGGCCTGCCACACCGTGGCGCTGAAGCCAGTGTCCGTGCAGCACGGGTGAGCGCGAATGCGCCACCGGCCAACCCATCACCCCGGCAAGGGGTACCTGCGCCCCCGGGCTGGTCTGCCCTTCCACCACTTTCGACGCTGCGCTGTCATCCATTCCGCACCCTCGCCGCCAAGTCCCCTTTGTCTAGCGCGCAGCGGATTTGAGGGAAAGCGCAGCGTCAGGAGCCCGGCCTGTGGATAACTGCACGGCAAAATGCAGGTCAGGCAGGGGGCGGGCTGCGGGGACAAGTTCAGGCCGCATGAGGGCTGGGGATGGATGCCTGAGACAAAAAGAGAACACGACATCTCTGTCCACAAGGAGACAACTCTCCCCGATCAATCCACCGCCTGTGGATTAACAGAGTTATCCACAGGCCGATCTTGAGGATCAAGAAACTGATCTTCCTTATTTTTCTTGTGAGTCGTCGTTGCGGCTCCACAGGGTTTTCCCACAGGAAGATTCTCGGGGATTGAATCGGGCGACTCAGCAGTCTTCCGATGTCCACAGGCCCTACGACTCCATCTACCCTTCTTCTCTTTCCTTTTTTAAAGATAAGGCAGTGAAGAGAGGTCCAATGATCACCGACTGGCTTGCGAGCGTTTACCCGTGGACCAAGGCGTTCCACGTCATGGCGGTGATCTCGTGGATGGCAGGGCTGTTCTACCTGCCGAGGCTGTTCGTCTATCATGCCGAACGCGGCACGGCGGCGGGCGAGCCGCGCGACAGCCTGCAGATCATGGAATACAAGCTGCTGCGCGTGATCATGGGGCCCGCCTCGATCGCAACCTGGATCGCGGGACTGGCGCTGGTCTTCACGCCCGGCATTGTCGACTGGACGATGGTCTGGCCTTGGACCAAGGCGGCAGCGGTGATCGGCATGACGGTGTTTCATCACTGGCTGATGATCGAGCGGAAGAAGCTTGCCCGTGGCGAAGGATCGACCGGGCGGCGCTACCGGATGATGAATGAGGTTCCGACCCTGCTGATGGTCGTGATCGTGCTGTCGGTGATCGTGAAGTTCTGAAGGTTTGACTCAGGGGCGCTTCCACCCTAAGTGACTCGGCGCGTCCCGTCCGGGGCGAATCTTTCCGACATGAGAACTGCCGCAGCGCCCCGATGGGCAGGTCCGGCGCATGGTGACATGATGACCGAAGAACGTCTCAACCTGGCCGACCTGAAGGCCAAGAGCCCCGCCGACCTGCTGTCGATCGCCGAGGAATGGGAGATCGAGAACGCCTCGACCATGCGCAAAGGCGAGATGATGTTCTCGCTGCTGAAGGAGCATGCCGAGGAAGGCTTCGAGATCGGTGGCGACGGCGTGCTGGAGGTCGTCCAGGACGGCTTCGGCTTCCTGCGCTCGCCCGAGGCGAACTACCTGCCCGGCCCCGATGACATCTATGTCAGCCCCGACATGATCCGCCAGCACAGCCTGCGGACCGGCGACACGGTCGAGGGCGTGATCCGCGCGCCGGGCGAGAACGAGCGCTATTTCGCGCTGACCAAGGTCGAGAAGATCAACTTCGAGAACCCGGAAAAGGCGCGTCACAAGGTAGCCTTCGACAACCTGACCCCGCTTTATCCCAATGAGCGGCTGAAGATGGAGCTGGACGATCCCACTCTGAAGGATCGTTCCGCCCGGATCATCGATCTGGTGGCGCCGATCGGGAAAGGCCAGCGCTCGCTGATCGTGGCGCCGCCGCGGACCGGCAAGACGGTGCTGCTGCAGAACATCGCGCACTCGATCGAGAAGAACCATCCCGAGTGCTACCTGATCGTGCTGCTGATCGACGAGCGGCCCGAGGAAGTGACCGACATGCAGCGTTCCGTGAAGGGCGAGGTGATTTCCTCGACCTTCGATGAGCCGGCGACGCGGCACGTGGCTGTCAGCGAGATGGTGATCGAGAAAGCCAAGCGGCTGGTCGAGCACAAGCGCGACGTGGTGATCCTGCTCGACTCGATCACGCGCCTGGGACGCGCCTTCAACACAGTTGTGCCCTCGTCCGGCAAGGTGCTGACGGGTGGTGTCGACGCGAATGCGCTGCAGCGGCCGAAGCGCTTTTTCGGTGCTGCCCGGAACATCGAGGAAGGCGGTTCACTGACGATCATCGCCACGGCGCTGATCGATACCGGATCGCGGATGGATGAGGTGATCTTCGAGGAATTCAAGGGCACCGGTAACAGCGAAATCGTGCTGGATCGGAAGGTCGCCGACAAGCGCGTCTTCCCGGCCATGGACATTCTCAAGTCCGGGACGCGGAAAGAGGAATTGCTTGTGGATCAGAAAGACCTGCAGAAGACCTATCTGCTGCGACGCATCCTGAACCCGATGGGCACGACGGATGCGATCGAGTTCCTGATTTCCAAGCTGAAGCAGACCAAGAAGAACGCCGACTTCTTCGAATCGATGAACGCCTGAGCATGGGATGGACACGATCTATGCCGAAGCGACGCCTCCTGGGCGAGGCGGGGTCTCTGTTGTCCGCCTGAGCGGGCCGGAGGCGCGTGTCATCGGCGAGGCGATTGCCGGGCCTCTGCCAGAGGCACGTAGGGCCGAGTTGCGCTTGCTGAAGGACAGCGAGTTGATCGACCGTGGACTGGTGATCCGCTTCGATGAAGGTGCCAGTTTCACCCGGGAGCCGGTGGTCGAATTTCACCTTCACGGTGCTCCTGTCATCGTTCGGCGGCTTGAGGCAGCTTTGCGAAATCGAGGAGCCCGCCTTGCCGAGGCAGGCGAGTTCACGCGGCGCGCATTGCTGAATGGCAGTCTGGCGCTCAGCGAGGTCGAAGCGCTGTCCGATCTGTTGTCTGCCGAGAGCGAGGCTCAGCGGCAGCAGGCGATGAAGATCGTTTCTGGCGAACTGACACGCTGGACGGGGATGCTGCGGGACCGCTTGATCCGGGCAGGTGCGCTGATCGAAGCTTCGCTGGACTTTGCCGACGAGGAGGTTCCTGAAGAGGTGCCTGCGGAGGTGTTCGAACTGCTCGCCCAAGTGCGGCGGGACATCAAGGTTGCAATCGCCGGCTATCCTGCTGCCGAGCGGCTGCGCGCGGGTTTCGAGGTGGCGATTGTCGGACCGCCGAATGCGGGCAAGTCCTCGCTGCTGAACCGTATCGCGCAGCGTGAGTTGGCCTTGGTGAGCGAGGTCGCCGGAACTACGCGGGACGTGATCGAACTCCACACGGAACTTGGAGGGCTGGCCGTTACCTTCCTGGATACGGCGGGCTTGCGCGAAACCTCGGACATGGTTGAAGGCATGGGTGTGGAGCGCGCACTGGCGCGGGCAACTGCGGCTGATATGAGGATTCATCTTTCTGAAGATGGAAAACCTGTGTCTGATCTGTATCGGGACGGGGACCTTGTCCTGCAGACCAAGGCTGACTTGGGCGGCGCAGGGATTTCCGCAGCGACTGGCGCCGGCGTCCGGGAAATGTTGGATGAGATCAGGATCCATTTGGCGGGACAAGTTGCCGGGGCGGGCTTGGTGACCCGCCAGCGACAGGCTCATGCTCTTGCGGATGCTGCGGCTATTCTGGACGTTAGCCCGGATCAGCCTGCAGAACTGCTAGCTGAGGCAGTCCGGTCAGCATCCTATCGGGTGGGCGAGGTGGTTGGACGCATCGCACCCGATGATTACCTTGACGAGATCTTCTCCAGATTCTGCATCGGCAAGTAGGTGCTTCACGTGAAACATTATGATGTACTGGTCGTAGGTGCAGGTCACGCTGGTCTGGAAGCTGCGGCGGCTGCCGCGCGGATAGGAGTCAGTGTTGCACTTATCACCATGCGGTTGGACGATGCGGGAACGATGTCCTGCAATCCGGCCATTGGAGGCTTGGGAAAAGGCCACCTTGTCCGCGAAGTTGATGCACTTGATGGCGTAATGGGTCGGCTTGCAGATGCGGCGGGCATTCAGTTCCGACTGCTCAACCGGCGCAAGGGACCGGCAGTCCAGGGCCCGCGCATGCAAGCTGACCGGAGCCTGTATCGTGCTGCTGCTGCAGCATGTCTCTCACAGTTCGACGGAATTGAGATCCTGCTGGGAGAGGTTTGTTCTCTCGTGATCGAGGATCAGCAGATCCGAGGAGTTGTTCTTGCAGATGGTTCGCAGGTGGCCTGCAACTCAGCAGTTATCGCGGCGGGGACGTTTCTGAACGGATTGATCCATGTTGGAGACAGCGTGCGCCCTGCCGGGCGGTGGGGAAATGATCAGGCAGCCAATCTTTCGGTGAGCTTGCTAGCCTTGGGCCTTCCTCTTGGGCGGTTGAAGACAGGAACACCTCCTCGGCTGGCGCGAAACTCGATCGATTGGGACAGCCTTCCTCAGCAGCCAGGCGATGAGGAACCAACCTTCCTGTCCTTCATGAGCGAAGAGCTGATCGCTCCCCAAGTCTCTTGTGCGATCACACAGACCAACACCAAAACGCACGAGATCATCCGTAGTAATCTTGATCGTTCTGCAATGTATGGAGGCCATATCAGCGGAGTCGGGCCACGCTATTGTCCGTCCATCGAGGACAAGGTGGTGCGTTTCTCAGATAAGGACTCCCACCAGATCTTTCTTGAACCCGAGGGGATCGACAGCGATCTTGTCTACCCTAACGGGATCTCGACCTCGATGCCGCTGGATGTGCAGCACGACTATGTCCGCTCCATCCGCGGGTTGGAGGAGGCGGAGATCGTCCAACCGGGTTATGCCGTCGAATATGACTATATCGACCCCCAAGCACTCCGCCCTACTCTGGAGACCAGGAACGTAAAGGGCCTCTATCTTGCAGGCCAGATCAACGGAACCACGGGTTATGAGGAAGCGGCTGCACAAGGCTTGGTGGCAGGCCTCAACGCAGCTCTTGCGTCCCAAGGTCGCCCTCCTGCGATCTTCAGCCGGACAGAAAGCTATATTGGCGTCATGATCGATGACCTGATTACCCGCGGGGTCACCGAGCCATACCGCATGTTCACCTCACGTGCCGAGTTCCGGTTGTCGCTGAGGATCGACAATGCCGACCGGCGTCTTACCCCGTGGGGAGTCGAGATAGGCCTCGTGGGGGCAGACCGAGCGCACCGGTTCAGTGACAAGCTGCAGCGATTCACATCGCTGAAGAAGAAAGCCGAAGAGACGGTTTTTACCCCAAGGCAGCTCGAGACAGATGGCATCGCGGTCAGGCAAGATGGACGGCGGCGTTCGGCATTCGACCTTCTGGGTCAGGCTGATCTGGAGATGGAGAAGGTTTCTTCTTTCCTCCCTACCGAGTTGACGGACGACCGTGCTATGCTGAGCCTGGTTCGAAATGATGCTTTGTACGCGCAGTTCACGGATCGGCAGCAGCGTGATGCGGCCGACCTTCGTCGCCATGAGCACTGGTCCATTCCGGACGAGATCGACTACTCCGACGTGAAAGGCCTATCCCGGGAACTTCAGAACAAGCTTTCTGCTCTTCGCCCTGCGAATCTCGCCCAGGCTGCTGCAATGGAAGGCATGACACCTGCAGCTCTGACTTTGTTGATCGCGACCTTGCGCAACGCACAGGATGCCGTGGCGTGAGTGCTTCACGTGAAGCAGATCTCGCGAAACTTGCCGCGCTGATCCGCAAATGGAATCCTGCCGTCAATCTTGTTGCTCCATCTACCCTGAGCGATCTGGAAGAGCGGCATATCCGCGACAGTCTTCAACTGGCCAATCTCGCAGACAGACCCTCTGGTCTCTGGCTGGACATTGGAAGTGGAGGAGGGTTGCCAGGGCTTGTCCTCGCCATCTGCCGTCGCGATTGCGAGATCAGGCTGATCGACTCTGACCGCCGGAAGGTCGCCTTCCTGCAGGCTGCCATTCGCGAACTTGCCCTAGAAAAGTGCACTGCCGTTGCATCACGTATCGAGGATCTTCCCCCCGCCTCAGCTGACAACCTGAGCGCCCGTGCACTTGCTCCCTTGGTGCGCCTCATGCCATATCTCGCCCGGCATCTTGCACAGAACGGGACGGCTTGGCTCATGAAAGGACGCAACTGGCAGGCAGAACTTGAAACTGCCCGCGAGACCTGGAGGTTTGATGTTGTCGTGCATCCCAGCGCGACTGACCCAGCCTCGGCGATCCTTGCCATCCGCGATGTCCACCATGGTTGAACGCCTGATTATTGCAGTTGCTAACCAGAAGGGTGGCGTTGGAAAGACTACCACGGCCATCAATCTGGGTGCGGCCTTGGCCGAACAGGGGCTGTCGGTCACCATCATTGACCTTGACCCGCAGGGTAACGCCTCGACTGGTCTCGGCATCGATGCCGAGAAGCGGGAGATGACAAGCTACGATTTCCTGATCGGCGAATGCGATTGGGATGCGGCGCGGCGGCAAACTGCTCTGCCAAATCTGGCGGTCATCCCTGCAACAGCCGATCTGGCTTCGGCAGAGCTCGACATTGCCTCTCGCCCGCGCCGCACTCAGTTACTTGCCGATGCACTCGGCTCGGCAGAGGGTGTGGTGCTGATTGATTGTCCGCCTGCCCTTGGTCTCCTGACCCTGAACGCGATGGTGGCGGCAGATGGGGTGATCGTCCCGCTTCAGGCGGAATTCTATGCGCTCGAGGGCTTGTCCCAGCTCATGCTGACCATTCGAGAGGTCCGGGCCTCGGCCAATCCCCAGTTGCGGATTGAAGGTGTCCTGCTGACCATGGCAGACTCCCGCAACAACCTTTCGCAGCAAGTCGAGGCGGATGCGCGCAAGACGCTGGGTCCGCTGGTATTCAGGACCGTGGTGCCGCGCAATGTCCGCGTGTCCGAGTCCCCCTCCTATGCCCTTCCGGTGATCCATTACGATCCCGCCTCCAAGGGCAGCGCCGCCTACCGGGCGCTGGCGCAGGAACTTCTTGCAAAGGGCATCGACAGGAGAAAGGCCGCAAATGGCTGATCTGAAACCCCGCAAGGGCGGTCTGGGCCGCGGTCTTTCGGCTCTCATGGCAGACGTGGAACTCGCCCCCAGCGCAGCGGCGCCCAGTTCCGGCCGGGCTCCGCTTGTGGTTCCTGTCGAGCAGCTCATTCCCAACCCAGATCAGCCCCGGCGCCAGTTCGAGCCCGAGGCGTTGGCCGAGCTTGCGGCCTCCATCCGCAACCGGGGCGTCTTGCAGCCCTTGATTGTGCGTCCCCACCCGACCGAGCCCGATCTTTACCAGATCGTCGCCGGAGAGCGCCGCTGGCGGGCCTCGCAGATCGCCCAGTTGCACGAACTTCCCGTCCTTGTGCGCGAACTCAGTGATAGCGAGGTGCTAGAGGTCGCGCTGATCGAGAATATCCAGCGTGCCAACCTCAATCCGATCGAGGAAGCCGCATCCTTCCGGCAACTGATGGACCGTTTCGGTCACACGCAGGAAAAGCTGGCCGAAGCCCTCGACAAGAGCCGCAGCCACATCTCCAACTCGCTGCGCCTCCTGAACCTGCCTGATCAGGTCCAAGGCTTCGTACGTGAAGGCAAGATCAGCGCGGGCCATGCACGGGCGCTGATCACCGCGCCCGACCCTGTTGCCATGGCCCGCAAGGTCATCGACCGCAATCTTTCCGTCCGTGAAACAGAGGCGCTGGCGCGTCAACAGACCGAGCGGCCTGAACCGGTTGCCCGTGTCCGTGCTGAAAAGGATGCTGACACCCGCGCGCTCGAATCGGATCTTTCGGCTCATCTCAAGATGCGCGTCAGGATCGAACATGCGGGTCAGGACGGCGGGCGCTTGACGGTTACATACCGTGATCTCGACCAGCTGGACCGCCTCTGCCAGCTTCTCGGCGCCGGTCTTTAAGGTTCAGGCCAAGGTCCGTAGGATCGCGTTCAGCACGGGCCGGCCTGCATCGGTCGCACGCAGCCGTCCCTGGCTCAGATCGACCAAGCCGAGTGCGATCAGATCCGCCACGGCTTCCTGAGGCAAGGGTGCGCCTGAAAGCCGCTCGTGGCGTGCGATGTCCATCCCTTCCGCCAGCCGCATCGACATCAGCAGATATTCCGTTGCCTGTTCCTCCACGGGAACAGCGACACGCGTCAGCTCACCAGACCCACGTCGCACCGCCTCCAGCCAGGCTCCCGGTGCGCGGGGCGCCTCGGTCGCCCACCGGCGTCCCTCAAGCGTCAGCCGCCCGTGGGCGCCCGGCCCGATGCCGACCCAGTCGCCCTGCCGCCAATAGACGAGATTGTGCCGGCTTTCGGCACCGGGCCGCGCGTGGTTCGAAACCTCATAGGCAGGAAAGCCATGGGCGGAACACAGGTCCTGCGTATCCAGGTACATGTCAGCCGCAAGATCATCGTCGGGAAGGCCCTTCAACCTGCCCGCGGCCGCGCGTGCGCCAAAGGCCGTGCCGTCCTCAATGGTCAGCTGGTAAAGCGACAGGTGGTCCACAGCCATTCCCAAGGCCGCGCGCAGCTCCGCCTTCCAGCCTTCCCGCGTCTGCCCTTGACGTGCATAGATCAGATCAAAGCTCACGCGGCCGAAGCAGCCGCGGGCCACGTCGAAGGCCGCCCGCGCCTCGGCCACACTGTGCAGCCGTCCAAGACGCCGCAAATCGTCGTCGTTCAGCGCCTGCACACCCATGGACAGCCGGTTGACACCTGCCTCCGCATAGCCCGAGAAGCGGCCGCGTTCGACGCTGCCTGGATTGGCTTCCAGCGTGATCTCCAGATCGTTGGAAAAGCTCCATCCCGCGCGCGCAGCCTCGATCACGCCGGCGACAACCTCGGGGTCCATCAGCGAGGGCGTTCCCCCACCGAAGAAGATGCTGCGCAGCACCCGGGGCCCTGTCTCGGCCGCGAGCCGCGCGATCTCCAGCCGGTATGCCTCCAGCCAGGCACGCTGGTCGATCGAGGCCACGACATGGCTGTTGAAATCGCAATAAGGGCATTTCGAGGCGCAAAACGGCCAATGGACATAAAGCCCGAAACCGCCGTCTTGCCAGTCCTGATGATCGCTCTCCGACACTAGCCCAGGATCGCCTTCAGCTTGCCAAAGGCCTGTGCCCGATGGCTGATCGCGTTCTTTTCCTCAGCGCTCAGTTCCGCATAGGTGCGGTCGCCGCCCTCGGGCACGAACATCGGGTCATAGCCATGCCCCAGTTGTCCCCGCGGCGGCCAGACCAGCCGTCCGGGAGCCACGCCCTCGAAGATTTCCTCATGCCCATCCGGCCACAGCATCAGCAGCGTGGCCCGGAACTGCGCCGTCCGGGGCTCGGGCACGCCGCGCGTGTCCAGTTCGGCCCATGTCCGCGTCATGGCCTGCATGAAGTCGCGGCCGTTTTCGGTTTCGGCCCAGTCTGCGGTGTAGACGCCCGGAGCGCCGTCCAGGCCATCAACGGTGATCCCGCTGTCATCCGCCAGCACCGGCAGCCCGGTCGCCTTCATGGCAGCCCGTGCCTTGATACGCGCATTGCCGAGAAAGCTCGACTCGGTCTCGACCGGCTCATCCAGGCCCATCTCGGCCGCACCCACGACTTCGACGCCATGGGGGGAAAACAGCGCCCGCATCTCCTCCAGCTTGCCGGCATTATGGGTCGCAACCAGCAGCTTTCCCTCGGTGAACCGCCTCACGACACCGCCGCCTTCTGCGCTTCGACCAGTTGGGCGACACCCGCCTCGGCCAGGTCCAGCAGGGCCACCATCTCGGCCCGCGAAAAGGCCGATCCTTCCGCCGACATCTGCACCTCGACCAGGCGGCCTGCGCCGGTCATGACGAAGTTGCCGTCCGTCCCCGCCTCGCTGTCCTCGGCATAATCCAAGTCCAGCACCGGCTGCCCCGCATAGATGCCGCAGCTGACCGCAGCCACATGGTCCAGGATCGGGTCGCTTGTGACCAGCCGTGCAGCCAGCAGCTTGTTCACCGCCAGCCGCAGCGCCACCCAGCCGCCCGTAATGGCGGCACAGCGCGTGCCCCCGTCGGCCTGGATGACGTCGCAGTCGATCACGATCTGCCGCTCGCCCAAGGCCAGCCGATCCACGCCCGCGCGCAACGACCGCCCGATCAGGCGCTGGATCTCCTGCGTGCGGCCCGACTGCTTGCCCGCTGCCGCCTCGCGCCGGTTACGGCTGTGGGTCGCGCGGGGCAGCATCCCGTATTCCGCGGTGACCCACCCCTGGCCTGTTCCGCGCAGGAAGGCCGGCGGTTTTTCCTCGATCGAGGCCGAACACAGCACATGCGTGTTCCCCATCCGGATCAGGCACGATCCTTCGGCGTGCGCCATGATCCCCGTTTCAATTGAAATCGGGCGCAATTCGACTAACTTTCGGCCAGAGGGTCGCATATGTGGTCCTTTCTCGGCCCGATATGGGCCTTCGCCTTGATCGTCGCAAATTACAGGCCCCGTCCGGATCACCGCAACCCGAATGCCCCAGCCCGATCTGTTCGCCGACCTGAACGACCGCTCGCGCGAGGTTTTCCGCCGCGTTGTCGAGGCTTACCTGGATACCGGAGAGCCGGTGGGCTCGCGCACGCTGACACGCAGCATGCCGGTGTCCGCCGCCACCATCCGCAACGTCATGCAGGACCTCGAACACATGGGCCTGCTGGAAAGCCCCCATGTCTCTGCCGGCCGCTTCCCGACCCAGCTCGGCCTGCGGCTTTTCGTGGATGGGCTGATGGAGGTCGGCCCTATCGGCCCCGAGGACCGCGCGCGTATCGCCGAGATCATGGGCAACGTGCCCGCCGACACCGCCGCGATGCTCGACCGTGTGTCCACGGCGCTTTCCACCCTGACCCGCGGCGCCTCGGTCGTTCTGATGCCCCGCCAGGAAGAGGCGCCGCTCAAGCATATCGAGTTCGTCAGCCTTGCCCCCGATCGTGCGCTGGTGATCCTGGTCTTCGCCGATGGCCGGGTCGAGAACCGCCTGTTCACCCCGCCGCCGGGCCAGACCCCCAGTTCGCTGCGCGAAGCAGGCAATTTCCTGTCGGCCCGCGGCGAGGGGCACACGCTGCACGAATTGCGTCGCGACATCGCCGACCATCTTACCCGCGCGCGGCAGGATCTCGACACGCTTGCGGCCCAGCTTGTGGAAACCGGTCTTGCCTCTTGGGATGCCGATGCCTCGGACCCCAGGCTGATCGTGCGGGGCCGTGCGAACCTGCTCGAGAATGAAGCCGCTGATCTCGACCGCATCCGCAGCCTGTTCGACGATCTGGAACGCAAGCGCGACATCGCCCGCTTTCTGGAACTGGCCGAAGAGGCGCAAGGCGTGCGGATCTTCATCGGCTCGGAAAACGAGCTTTTCTCACTTTCGGGTTCCTCTCTGGTGGTTTCACCCTATATGAACGCTGATCGCCGGATCGTGGGCGCGGTTGGGGTGATCGGGCCGACCCGCCTGAATTACGGCCGTATCGTCCCGATCGTGGATTACACTGCTCAGCTGGTCGGCAAGGCCTTGTCCGACCGCAAAGGATGAAAGATGAACGACACGCTGACGCCTCATGATCTGTCCGATCTGCCGCTGGAAGAAGTTTCCGGTGACGCTCTTGCCGCTGATCCGCTGGCTGTCGATTCCCTCGACGGCAGTGACGAGGATCCCCGCGTCGCGGTGCTGACGGCCGAGCGCGACGAGTACCGCGACCGATTCATGCGCGCGCTGGCCGATGCTGAAAACTCCCGCAAGCGCGCCGAAAAGGACCGCCGTGAGGCCGAGAACTACGGCGGTTCGAAACTCGCCCGCGACCTGCTGCCCGTCTACGACGCGCTGACCCGCGCCATCGAGGCTGCTGACCGATCGGTTGCGCCCGAACTGGTGGAAGGGGTCGAACTGACCCTGCGCGAGCTGCAGAACGTCTTTGGCCGCCATGGCATCAAGGTCATCGCGCCGGCCGTCGGCGACCGCTTCGATCCCCTGCAGCACGAGGCGATGTTCGAGGCCCCGGTGCCCGGCACCCGCGCGGGCGACATCATCCAGGTCATGGCCAACGGCTTCATGCTGCATGACCGGCTGCTGCGCGCGGCCCAGGTCGGTGTCTCGTCGCTGCCCGCCGGCAACTGATTTCCGCTACTCTGCGGGAATACAACCTTCATCGGACTTGATCCTGCGATGATCGGCCCTAACCTTCCGGCAGGTCTAGGGAGGGCCGGTCATGGCAGACAGCGCGGGAATCAGGATCCACCCTTCGGTGGACGGGGGCGTCAGATCCGCAACGCAAGGCTTTTCGGGCGGTGAACTCACCTGCCGTTGCAGTTCGAACCCTGTGAGGGTCCGGGTCAACGCGCAGACGGCCCACAACCATGTCTGCGGCTGCACCAAGTGCTGGAAGCCCGAAGGGGCGATCTTCAGCCAGGTCGCCGTGGTCAGCCGCGATGCCGTCGAGGTCGTGGAGAACGGCGACAAGCTGCAGGTCGTCAACAAGGACGCCCCGATCCAGCGCTATGCCTGCACCGCCTGCGGCACCCACATGTACGGCCGGATCGAGAACACCGAGCATCCGTTCTACGGCCTCGACTTTGTCCACACCGAGCTGTCGAACCAGGAAGGCTGGGCAGCGCCCGAATTCGCGGCCTTCGTGTCCTCGGTGATCGAATCCGGCGTCAACCCCGACCGTATGCCCGCCATCCGTGCGCGGCTCAGGGAACTGGGTCTGGAACCCTATGATGCCCTGTCGCCGCCGCTGATGGATGCGATCGCAACCCATGTTGCCAAGAAGACCGGCAAGTTCAACACGCTGAACGTGTGACACCTGCCCAGGATCGCCGATTCAGGGGCTGGCCATGCCAGCCCTTTCGGCGTGACACCCGGCCGGACAGCCCTATCTTAAGGAGAACAGAATGAGAACTCGTGCCGCCGTCGCGCTGGAAGCCGGCAAACCGCTGGAAATAATGGACGTGAACCTCGAAGGCCCCAAGGCCGGCGAAGTCATGGTCGAGATCAAGGCCACCGGCATCTGCCATACAGACGAGTTCACCCTGTCGGGTGCCGATCCGGAAGGTATCTTCCCCTCGATCCTGGGCCATGAGGGCGCGGGCGTGGTGGTCGAGGTCGGCCCGGGCGTCACCTCGGTCAAGCCGGGCGACCATGTCATCCCGCTCTATACTCCCGAATGCCGCCAGTGCGCCTCCTGCCTGTCGGGCAAGACGAACCTGTGCACGGCAATCCGGGCAACCCAGGGCCAGGGCCTGATGCCGGACGGCACCTCGCGCTTCTCGATGCTCGATGGCACGCCCATCATGCATTACATGGGCTGCTCGACCTTCTCGAATTACACCGTCCTGCCGGAAATCGCGGTGGCCAAGGTCCGCGAGGACGCCCCCTTCGACAAGATCTGCTACATCGGCTGCGGCGTGACCACCGGTATCGGCGCGGTCATCAACACCGCCAAGGTCGAGATCGGCGCCAAGGCAGTGGTCTTCGGTCTGGGCGGCATCGGGCTCAACGTGATCCAGGGCCTGCGGCTTGCGGGTGCCGACATGATCATCGGCGTGGACCTGAACCCCGACAAGAAGCCCATGGCCGAGCGTTTCGGCATGACGCATTTCATCAACCCGAAAGAGGTCGAGAACGTCGTCCAGGAAATCGTCAACATGACGAAGACGCCCTTCGACCAGATCGGCGGCGCGGACTACACCTTCGATTGCACCGGCAACGTTACCGTGATGCGGCAGGCGCTGGAGTCGGCACACCGCGGCTGGGGCCAGTCGATCGTCATCGGCGTGGCGCCGGCGGGGGCCGAGATCAGCACCCGGCCGTTCCAGCTGGTCACCGGCCGCGTCTGGAAGGGCTCGGCCTTCGGCGGCGCGCGCGGGCGCACGGATGTGCCGAAGATCGTGGACTGGTACATGGACGGCAAGATCGAGATCGACCCCATGATCACCCACACGCTCAGGCTCGAGGACATCAACAAGGGCTTCGACCTGATGCATGCCGGTGAATCCATCCGGTCGGTCGTCATTTACTGATCCTTCAGGGATGCTTAGGTAAGACTGCGGCGGGGCCCGAGCCGGGCGTCCCGCCGCAATGCTGAAAGGATGACTCATGCTGCGCCCGTTTCCGCCCCACCGCATGGACGATGACGACGACGATGAGGAAGAGGACGAGCCGCGCGAGGATCGCCAGAAGGGCGAGGACCTGGGCCTTCCGCAAAGCCCCTCGATCGACAAGCTCTACTTCCAGTCCCGCACGGTGATCGTCGCGGGCACGATCAACGACAAGCTCGCGCAGCGCACCGTCTCGCACCTGCTGGCCTTGGCCGAGGACAGCGACAAGCCGATCAACATGCTGATCTCCTCGCCGGGTGGCCATGTCGAGTCGGGCGACATGATCCATGACGTGATCAAATTCATCCGCCCCACCGTGCGCACCATCGGCTCGGGCTGGGTGGCATCGGCGGGCGCGCTGATCTTTGTCGCGGCGAAAAAGGAAAACCGCTTCTGCCTGCCCAACACGCGCTTCCTGATCCACCAGCCCTCGGGCGGGATCGGCGGCACCTCGTCGGACATGATGATCCAGGCCGAGCAGGTGCGCCTGATGCGCGACCGACTGAACCAGATCTTCTCCGAGGCGACCGGCCAGCCGGTCGAACGCATCGAGAAGGACACACAGCGCGACTTCTGGCTGAACACGCAGGAAGCGCTGGACTATGGCCTTCTGGGCAGCGTGATCCGCAGCGTGGACGACCTGAAATGAGCACGGACAGGGCGGATCTGCGGATCCGCCCCGCCACGCCTGCCGACCATGACGCGATCTGGGCCATTCTCGAACCCGTCTATCGCGCGGGCGAGACCTACTGCATCCCGCGGGACATCTCGCGCGACGACGCCCTGGCCGACTGGTTCGCCGCCCCCTTCACCGCCTTCGTGGCGGAAGACAGAGGCCGGGTCTTGGGCACCAGCCATGTCGGCCGCAACCGTCCCGGAGGCGCTTCGCACGTCGCCAACGCCAGCTTTGCCACGGCGCCCGCCGCCCGTGGACGCGGGGTTGCGGCGGCTCTGGTTGCCCATGCCAAGGACTGGGCGCGGGCGCAGGGGTTCCGCGCGATGCAGTTCAACTTCGTCATCGCCACCAACGCCGATGCCGTCCATTCGTGGCAGAAGGCGGGCTTCGCCATTGTCGGCCGCCTGCCCGGTGCGTTTCTTCACCCCGCGCAGGGCTATGTCGATGCCCTCGTGATGTACCACGACCTGACCGGAGGAGCCGAAACGTGACCCTTGAAACCCTGTCCGAGAACCGCAGCTTCGGCGGCACCCAGGGCGTTTATCGCCACAAGTCGCAGGCGACCGGCACCGACATGACCTTCGCCGTCTACCTGCCGCCCGATGCCGAGCGCGGCCCGGTTCCGGTCCTGTGGTATCTCTCCGGCCTGACCTGCACGCATGAGAACGCCATGACCAAGGCGGGCGCGCAGCAACTCGCGGCCGAGGCGGGGATCGCGCTCATCTTCCCCGACACCTCGCCGCGCGGCGAAGGCGTGGCCAATGACGAGGCCTATGACCTCGGCCAAGGTGCGGGCTTCTACGTCAACGCTACGCAGGACCCGTGGAAATCGCACTTCCGCATGTGGGACTATGTCGTCGAGGAACTGCCCGGCGTCGTCTTCGACAACTTCCCGCTCGACCGCGAGGCGCAGGGGATCACCGGCCATTCGATGGGCGGCCACGGCGCGCTGACCATCGCGATGACCCATCCCGACCGTTACCGCAGCGTTTCGGCCTTTTCCCCCATCGCCAACCCCACCGAGTCGGACTGGGGCCGCAAGCAGTTCTCGGCCTATCTGGGCGAGGACCGCGCGGCCTGGCGCTCCCATGACGCGACCCTGCTGATGGTGGAAAGGGGCTACCCCGGCGAGATCCTGATCGACCAGGGGGCCAACGACCAGTTCCTCGACCTGCTCAAGCCCGAATCGCTGGCCCAGGCGATGGCTGCGCGCCGGCAGCCCGGCTGGCTTCGAATGCAGCCGGGCTATGACCACAGCTACTGGTTCGTCCAGACCTTCATGGCCGACCATGTGCTGTGGCACGCCGAGCGGCTGGCCTGAATGATCCGGGCCGGCGGGGCTGTCATACCCGCCGGCCCGGCCTCGTGGATGCCCGACTAAGACTTTTCGCCTAGCCTTGGCATAGGTCGTTGACGGAAGGAAATTCACGGAGAACTCTCTCACAAGCTCAGGCTGCCGTCCTGCGGCCCCTTGGGCGAAAAAAGGGGAGGGAGACGATGAAACTCACGCTGACCGGCGCCGGGGTGGCGCTTCTGCTGTCGAGTTCGGCCATCTGGGCCAATGACAGCGTTATGCAGGCGATTGGCGACCCGGGCCAATACGCTATCCAGACTCTCGACTACGCCAACACGCGCTATTCTCCGCTTGACCAGATCAACCGGGACAATGTCGGCAACCTTCGCGTCGCCTGGACCTTCTCGACGGGCGTCCTGCGCGGGCACGAGGGTGCGCCGCTGGTGATCGGGGACATCATGTATGTCCACACGCCCTTCCCGAACAATGTCTTCGCGCTGGATCTTGCCAACGACGGCCAGATCATCTGGCGCTACGAGCCGCAGCAGGACCCGGAAGTCATCGCGGTCATGTGCTGCGACACGGTGAACCGTGGCTTAGCCTATGCCGACGGCATGATCCTGCTGTCGCAGGCCGACACCACCGTTGTCGCGCTGGACGCCAAGACGGGCGAACAGAAATGGGCGACCAAGGTGGGCGATCCCGCCATCGGCGAGACGTTGACCGCAACCGTCATGCCGGTCAAGGACAAGGTCATGGTCGGCATCTCGGGCGGCGAATACGGCGTCCGCGGGCGGATGACCGCATTGAACCTCGCCGACGGCACCGAGGCCTGGAAGGCCTATTCGACCGGCCCGGACGAGGAGATGCTGGTCGATCCGCAGAACACCACCCACCTCGGCAAGCCCATCGGCGAGAACAGCTCGCTCAACAGCTGGGAGGGCGACCAGTGGAAGATCGGCGGCGGCACCATCTGGGGCTGGTTCTCGTATGATCCGGAACTGGACCTGATCTATTACGGCACCGGCAACCCCTCGACCTGGAACCCGTCGCAGCGTCCGGGTGACAACCGCTGGTCCATGACGATCATGGCCCGCGATCCCGACGACGGGATGGCCAAGTGGTTCTACCAGATGACGCCCCATGACGAATGGGACTTCGACGGCGTCAACGAGATGATCCTGACCGACCAGGACTTCAACGGCACCCAGCGCAAGCTGCTGACCCACTTCGACCGCAACGGCTTCGCCTATACGCTGGACCGCGGCACGGGCGAGCTTCTGGTGGCCGAGAAGTTCGACCCGGTCGTCAACTGGGCGACCGAGGTCAACATGGACCCCAACAGCGACCAGTATGGCCGCCCGCAGGTCGTGGCCGAATATTCGACCGCCCAGAACGGCGAGGACGAGAACACCACCGGTGTCTGCCCCGCGGCACTCGGCACCAAGGACCAGCAGCCCGCAGCGTTCTCGCCCAAGACCAACCTGTTCTACGTGCCGACGAACCACGTCTGCATGGACTATGAACCCTTCCGCGTGGCCTATACCGCCGGCCAGCCCTATGTCGGGGCCACCCTGTCGATGTATCCCGCCCCGAACAGCCATGGCGGCATGGGCAACTTCATCGCCTGGGACAACGTCAAGGGCGAGATCAAGTGGTCGCTGCCCGAACGCTTCTCGGTCTGGTCGGGCGCGCTGGCGACTGGGGGCGACGTGGTCTTCTATGGCACGCTTGAGGGCTATCTGAAGGCGGTGGACGCCGAGTCGGGCGACGAGCTTTACCGCTTCAAGACCCCCTCGGGAATCATCGGCAACGTGATGACCTACACCCACGACGACAAGCAGTACATCGGCGTGCTGTCCGGCGTGGGCGGCTGGGCCGGCATCGGCCTGGCGGCGGGCCTGACCAACCCGAACGAGGGCCTGGGTGCGGTCGGCGGCTATGCGGCGCTGTCGGACTTCACCGAGCTTGGCGGCCAGCTGACGGTGTTCGAACTGGCCGGCGAGATGCAGACGGCGCAGGCCGAGACTGCAACCGATCCTGCCTCCGTCTCCGATATCGCCAGGGCTGCCTCGGCACAGGAGGCGGGTGCCGCTGCAGCCGTCGCGGCGGATGCCGCGACGACGCGGCCTCCCGTAGATGCTGCAGCGCCTGCCGATCCCTCGGCCCCGGCCGAAGGGTCGGGCGCCGGCAAGTCCACCGCGACCGGCGGCGTTCCGATGGAGCCGGCAGCGGATGCAGCCGCCGGCTCTGCGCCAACCGATCCGTCCGCTCCGGCGGAAGGCCAGGGCGCCGGCAAGTCCACGGCCACGGGGGGCGTCCCGATGGAGCCCGCCGCTGACGGGGCGGCACCCGCGCAGGCGAACTGACGGGTCGCCAGCCGATACGAAAGTGTGACTATGCGAATGCCGCCCCGAGTTTAACCTCGGGGCGGTCCCATCTTCGCGGATGGGGCAATCAGGGGAGAGAGAACATAATGATCGCAACGACGACCGTACGCGCCCTGGCGCTGAGCCTTGCGTTCGCGGGTGCCGCCTTCGCGCAACCCGCCGACGCACCATCCACCGCGCCTGCCGCCGCTGCCGAGCCAAATCGCGGCTCGTCCACACCCATCCCGGAGGGCGCGACCTCGGTCGAGATGAAGGCGAACGCCGCAGGCTCCGCCGTTGCAACCGGTGCAGGCGCGGTAACGGCCGGCCAAACCATCGACGTGATCAAGCCGACCGTGCCCGGCCTGGACCTGACGCCCGACCGCATGGAAAACGGCCGCTGGTACAATGCCGACGGCATCCCGGTCCCCAACATCCAGGATGGCGTCGTCGATTACGCGACCTTTTCCGGCTATCGCCGCTATCACGCCGAATGCCATGTCTGCCACGGCCCGGATGGCGAGGGCTCGACCTATGCCCCGGCACTGAAGGATTCCGTCACTCACCGGATCGATTATTATCAGTATCAGGAAGCCGTGGCCTCGGGCATCCAGAACGTGAACAACGCCGCCAACCAGGTGATGCCGGCATTCGGGACCAACCGGAACGTCTGGTGCTATGTGGACGACATCTATGTCTATCTGCTGGCCCGCGGCACCGAGGCGATCCCGCGCGGCCGTCCCGCCGACAAGGCCGACAAGTCCGAGGAGTTCGCGGCGCAGGAAGCCTCCTGCATGGAGGGCTGATCATGCGGGGCCTTCGCGCGGCCTGGATCTGCGCGGCGCTGGCGCTTGGCGCCGGCGCGGCCGGGGCGCAGGTCGCGGACCTGCGCTCGACCACCGCGCTGCGGGTCTGCGCCGACCCGGCGGCCGAGCCGATGTCCTCGAAGAACGGCACCGGCTTCGAAAACCGCATCGCCGAGCTGCTGGCCGACCGGCTCGGGCTGCCGCTGGAATATTTCTGGTTTCCCCAGGGGATGGGCTTCACCCGGAAGACGCTGCTGGACGGTAATTGCGACGTTGTCATCGGCTATGCCCAGGGCGACGAGCTGGTGCAGAACACCAACCATTACTACACCTCGGTCTATGGCATCGTGACGCGCAAGGATGGCGAACTGGCGGGCGTGGATCGCCTGACCGACCCGGCGCTGAAGGATCATGACATCGGCGTCGTTGCGGGCACGCCCCCGGCCTCGCACATGGCTCGTGCGGGTCTTGCCAAGGACATGCGGGGCTGGGACCTCTTTGTGGACCGCCGGGTGGAAAATCCGGTCGGCGACATGCTGAAGGGCGTGCGCGAGGGCACGCTGGACGCCGCCGTGCTGTGGGGACCGCTGGCCGGTCCCCTGGTCAAGGCCGATCCCGAACTGCAGTTCACGCCGCTTCTGAAGGAAGAGGGCGGACCCAAGCTCTTCTATCGGATCACCATGGGCGTCCGTCCCAGCGACCAGGAATGGAAGCGGGAACTCAATAGCCTCATCCGCCGCAACCAGGACGACATCAACGCCCTCCTGCACGAGGCCGGCGTGCCGCTGGTGGATGACTACGGGCAGGAAATCCTCCCGTGAAGAGGTTGGCGGCCCTGGTGGTCCTGCTGATGGCAGGCACCACGGCCGCCGCCGCCCCGCCGCCCGAGCCGCAGGGCTACCGGGGCGAGCCTTATCGCGCGCCGGTCCCCGCCACGCTGACCGGGGCCACGGTGCTGGACTTGGCCGGGCTGGAGGAATGGCGCGCCCGTGGTGCCGTACTGATCGACGTGATGCCGCAGGTCCGCAAGCCCGAGAACCTGCCCGAGGGCACCCTGTGGCGGCAACCCTCGCATTACACGATTCCCGGTGCGGTCTGGCTGCCCGATACCGGCTATGATCGTCTCGCACCCCAAGACGAGGCCGCGTTCTTCGCCGCGCTGGACCGGCTGGCCGGGGGCGACAAGGCCGCGCCCTTGGTCTTCTTCTGCAAGGCTGACTGCTGGATGAGCTGGAACGCTGCCAGGCGGGCCGTTCTCGGCGGCTATTCGCGCGTGGGCTGGTTCCCCGAGGGCACGGATGCCTGGTTGGCGGAAGGCGGGGATCTGGTCCCCGCAACGCCGCCTTAAGGATCGGGCCCCACGAACAACCCGAAGGATCGAGGACCATCGGGCACCTCGATCACCTGCTCGACCTTCAATGTCCCGCCATCGATGACCGACAACTCGTTGCTGTCCCAGCTTGCGACGGCAAGGCGGCGGCCGTCCGACAGGGCCGCGATCCCCTCGGGGTAGTCCCCGATCTCGATGCTGCCCAGGGTTTCCAGCGATTGCGGGTCGAAGACCGTCACCGTCGCCGCATACTGGTCGGTAACGAAACCTTTTCCGGCCGCGAACGCCACGCCATAGGGATGGTCGCCCGTTTCCACCGAGCCGAGATGCGCGCCGCTGGCGGCCTCCAGCACGGTGACGCTGCGGGATTGGACGTCGGTCGTCCAGAAGCGGCCATCGTGGAAGGCGACCGCATAAGGATGGCTGCCGGTCGGGCTTGTCCACAAGGGCCGGCCGCTTTCCGCGTCGAAGGCCGACACGCGATCATCATCCCGTTCCGCCAGGGCGACGATCCGCCCGTCGCCCGACAGCGCCAGGCCCGCGGGGGCCCGGCCAGTCGGGGCCGACCACCGCTCGTGCCGCCCCGAGGGGTCGAGCCGCCGCAGCCGGGCCCCATACCAGTCCGCCACCAGCAGGTCCCCGCCCGGCGCGATGGCGATGCCGAAGCTGCCCTCACCCAAGGGCACCCGGTCCAGCACGGCGCCCTGGCTGTCCAGCAGCGTCATCTCGCCGCTGTCCGCCGCGATCACGGCGGCGCGGCCCGAGGCCGGGTCATAGGCGACCGGCGCGGGGGCGCCCTCGACCGGGACCGTGGCGCGGATCTTGCCCGTCTCCAGTTCAACGATCGCCACCGCGCCCGCGTTCTGCGCGGTGACAAAGGCGATGTCGCCCGCGTCCACCATGCCCGCGGCCAGGGCCAGCAGCCCCGCCGCGGTGGCGCGGATCACTCGGCCCGTCCGAACTTCTCGGCCAGCGCGTCCAGGCCTCCCTGGTAGATGCCGGTAACGGCGGCGGTCGCGGCCTCATCGTTCAGCTCGGCCGGGGGATCGTTGTTGGGGTAGCCGCGATAGAAGCCTCCCTTCCACACGACCTTGGCCTTGCCGCCCTCGTCGTTGACGCACAGCGTCGCGGCATAGTTCGTGACCGGCAGCACCGCCACGTCCACCTGCGTGATCATGTAGCCGTAGCAGCGCTTTTCCGGCTGCCACTTGGTCAGCTGCTCGCTGATCGTGGGATCGCCGCTGTCGGCCTTCAGGTGCAGCACGCGGGTCGAGCCGTCGGGCGTGGTCGCGTCGGCCGAGGTCAGTTCGGTCCTCGCCACGGCCGGGTGCCAGCTCATGTCGTCGAATCGTCCCACCGTGGCCCAGACCTCGTCGGGCGTGGCATTCAGCGTTTCGGACAATTCGAGCTTGAGCCGCACGGGCCCATGCGCCTGTGCCGTGCCACAGGTCAGGATCGCCGCGGCGGCCATCAGCGCCAGAACGGATTTCATGAAATGGTCTCCCGATGTCGTGAATTGCCAGCGGCCTCTCGACATTCCGCCCCGCCCGCTGGCCTGCGGCGCCAGCTTACCCACAGTCGAGAGCGCGTCCATCAGCCGAACGTCTTAGGCGCTTCGGAAAGAAATCACGACCTTGCGGGTTGAATTGAGACGCTTGGTCCTCAAGACTTCCGGGTGGAGGAGAGGCCCATGCATTTACCCAACTGCCTGACGGCGCTGGCTTTGCTGGCGGTGGTTCCCATGTCTGCGCTTGCCCAGGCACCCGCGCCGCAAGCCGCGCCGGAGCTTATCCGCGCGGCCGTGCTGCGGGTCGATACGCCCGAGCTGCCGCCGATCTCGCGGCTGGAACTGCCGCCCGAGGACATCGGTTTCGCGGGCGCCCGGCTGGCCATCGACGACAATGACACCACCGGCCGCTTCATGGGCCAGGACTTCGAGGCCGTCGAGGTCGCAGCCACGCCCGAGACCGCGGGGGCGGAACTCGACCGGCTGCTAGGCGAGGGCATCCGGTTCGTCGTGCTGCTGGCCGACGACGCGACGACCGTGGCGCTGGCCGACCAAGCGGGCGACCGGGCGCTGGTCTTCAACGCCGCCGCGCGGGGCGATGCGCTGCGCGGCGCGGACTGCCGCGCCAATGTCATCCACACCGCGCCCAGCCACGCGATGCTGGCCGATGGCCTCGCGCAGTTCCTGATGTGGAAGCGCTGGCCGCGCTGGCTGCTGGTCCACGGCAGCCACCCCGAGGATCTGGCGCTCGCCGAGGCTTACCGGCGCGCCGCCACCAAGTTCGGCGCCCAGATCGTCGAGGAGCGTGAGTTCACCGACACCGGCGGCGCGCGTTCCACCGATTCGGGCCATGTGCAGGTGCAGGCGCAGCTTCCGGTTTTCACCCAGCGCGCTCCCGACTACGACATCATGATCACCGCCGACGAGAACGGCGTCTTCGCGGGCTACATGCCCTATCACACCTGGGACGCGCGACTAGTGGCGGGCTCGGCGGGCCTTGTCCCCCGCAGCTGGCACCCCGCGCTGGAGGCCTGGGGCGCGACCCAGTTCCAGAACCGCTTCGAGCGGCTGGCGAACCGTCCCATGCGCGAGGAGGATTACCAGAGCTGGCTTGCCCTGCGCATGGTGGGCGAGGCCGCGACGCAGACGAAGTCCGCCGACCCCGCCCAGTTGCGCGACTTCATGCTGTCGCCCGATTTCCAAGTCGCGGGCTTCAAGGGGCAGAAGCTGACCCTGCGCGACTGGGACCACCAACTGCGCCAGCCGATCCTGCTGACCACCGGGCTGCTGACGACCAGCGTCAGCCCGCAGGACGAATATCTGCACCAGACCAGCCCGCTTGATACGCTCGGCATCGACCGCCCCGAAACCGCCTGCACCTTCTGAGGAAACATGAGACACGCATTCGCCATCCTGCTGCTGACGACGATTGCCACGCCTGCGCTGGCCAACAAGGTCTATGTCTCGAACGAAAAGGGCAACGACGTGACCGTCATCGACGGCGACACGCTCGAGGTGCTGGGCTCCTATCCGGTCGGCAACCGCCCGCGCGGCATCACCATCAGCCCCGATGGAACCGAGCTTTACGTCTGCGCCTCGGACGACAACCTCGTGCGCGTCTTCGACCCCGAGACGATGCAGGAACTGCACACCCTGCCCTCGGGCCCCGACCCCGAGCTGTTCGTCCTGCATCCCTCGGGCAACCCGCTTTACATCGCCAACGAGGACGACAACCTCGTGACCGTTGTCGATACCAAGACCCACAAGGTGCTGGCCGAGATCCCCGTCGGGGTCGAGCCCGAGGGCATGGGCGTCTCGCCCGACGGAAAGGTGGTCATCAACACGTCGGAAACGACGAACATGGCCCATTTCATCGACACGGACAGTTTCGAGATCACGGCCAACGTGCTGGTGGACAGCCGCCCGCGCTTTGCCCAGTTCTCGGATGACGGCTCGCGCCTGTTCGTCAGCTCGGAAATCGGCGGCACCGTCAGCGTGATCGACCCGGCCACGCAGGAGATCACGAAAAAGATCACCTTCGAGATCCCCGGCGTGTTGCCCGAGGCGATCCAGCCCGTCGGCGTGCGCGTGACGGCGGACGGCAAGAAGATCTTCGTGGCGCTGGGGCCCGCGAACCGGGTCGCGGTGGTGGATGGAGACAGACTCGAGGTGACGGACTACATCCTGGTCGGCCAGCGCGTCTGGCAGCTCGGCTTCACGCCGGACCAGAAGCATCTCTACACCACCAACGGCAATTCCAACGACGTCACGGTGATCGACGTGGCGACGAATACTGCGGTCAAGTCGATCCCCGTGGGCCAGCAGCCCTGGGGCGTCGTGGTCGCACCGAACTGATCAACACCAGGGGAGAGAGACATGACAAGACTGCTGACCGTCGCCATGCTGGCGGCCCTGCTGGGCACGCCCGCGCTGAGCCAGACCACCCCGGCGGAACCTGCCGCCTCGCCCGAGGCGGCGGCCGGCGCCGCGCCTTCGGCCGAAGCCGCGGCCGAGGAAGGCGAGGAGGAGGAGAACGAGGAAGCCGACGGCGACATGGACGGCGAGGGCACCGGAGCACCGGCGCCGGCCGCGACCGAGGTGCAGCATCACGATTACGGCCCCTCGGGGATCATGACGCGTTCGAACCGCGCCGACCTTGCGCCCTTGACGCTCGCCTCGGGCCAGCCGGTCGCGGGTGAGGAATATGCGCTGCAGTCGGGCGGCTATTACCGCCTGCGCATTGTGGCCGACGGCAGCGCGGAACTGGCGCTGTCGGGCGGCGACTTCTTCCGCTCGATCTGGATCAACGAGATCGTCATCAACGACATCGAGATCCGCCCCATGGGCGTCCACTCGATCGAGTTCGACGCCGCCGGCGAGGCGCTGATCAGCTTCATCGCCATCACGCCCGGCCGCTACACGCTGTCGGTGCCGGGCTCGTCGGGCGAAAGCCAGCAGGCGGTGTTCAACATCCGCTGAGGCTTGACGCAGGGGCGGCCGTCGTCACGATGGCCGCCCGTTCTCTTGCCGCGCCATGACCACGCCCGCACTTCTCGTCCAGAACGTCAGCCACAGCTTCGGCACCGTCCGGGCGCTGGAGGATGTGTCGCTATCGGTGCCGCGCGGGGGCTTCACCGCGCTGTTGGGCGTCAACGGGGCGGGCAAGTCCACGCTGTTCAACCTCGTGACCCTGCTTTACGCCAACCGCTCGGGCGAGATCGCCGTCGCGGGCCACGACCTGCGCCGCCAGCCGACCGAGGCGTTGCGCCGCCTGGGCGTCGTCTTCCAGTCCCGGGCGCTGGACGCCGACCTGACAGTGCAGCAGAACCTGATGTATCACGCGGCCCTGCACGGCATTGCCCGCGCTCAGGCGCGTCCCCGTGTGGCCGAGGTGCTGGCCCAGGTCGATCTGGCCGACCGTGCGGGCGCCCGCGTCTCGGCACTGTCCGGCGGTCAGGTGCGCCGGGCCGAGATCGCCCGCGCCCTGATCCACGCCCCCGAACTTCTGCTGCTGGACGAGCCGACCGTGGGCCTCGACGTGAAATCCCGCGCCGAGGTTCTGGCCCTGACCCGCCGCCTGATTGCCGAGCAGCAGGTTTCGGCGCTTTGGGCCACGCATATCCTCGACGAGATCGAACCCTCGGACGGGCTGGTGATCCTGCATCGCGGACGCGTCCTCTTCACCGGCACAGCAGGCGAAGCCGCGGCCGCAACCGGGGGCGACCTGACCCGCGCCTTCCTCGGCCTGACCGGGGTGCAGGCATGAGCGGCTGGACCACGGCCTTCGGCGGCATCGCCCGGCGCGAGACGCTGCGCTTCGTCAACCAGCGCGGCCGCTTCCTCGCGGCGCTGGTGCGTCCGCTCGTCTGGCTGTTCATCTTCGCGGCGGGCTTCCGGGCGGTGCTGGGCCTGTCGATCACGCCGCCCTACCAGACCTATGTGCTGTATGAGGTCTATGTCACGCCGGGCCTTTGCGCGATGATCCAGCTGTTCAACGGGATGCAGTCCTCGCTGACGATGGTCTATGACCGGGAAACCGGGGCGATGCGGACGCTGCTGGTCAGCCCCTTTCCGCGCTGGTTCCTGCTGGCATCGAAGCTGGTCGCGGGGGTGATCGTTTCGATCATCCAAGTCTATGCCTTCCTGCTGATCGCCTGGTTCTGGGGGATCAACCCACCGGTCTGGGGGCTTGTCGCCGTGCTGCCCGCGCTGGTCCTGTCGGGGCTGATGCTGGGGGCTATGGGGCTGTTCCTGTCCTCGGCGATCAAGCAGCTGGAAAACTTCGCAGGGGTGATGAACTTCGTCATCTTCCCGATGTTCTTTGCCTCCTCGGCGCTTTATCCGCTGTGGCGGATGCGCGAGTCCTCGGTCCTGCTTTACGACATCTGCCGCCTCAACCCCTTCACCCATGCGGTCGAGCTGATCCGCTTTGCCCTTTACCTTCAGGTCAACTGGCTGTCCCTTGGAGTGGTGGGGGGCTGCCTTGCGCTGTTCTTCGGCGGCGCGGTGCTGATGTATGATCCGGCGCGCGGTTTCGGCGTCCGGCGAAAGGGGGGATGATGCGCTTTCTCATGCTGTTGGCGGCGCTGGCAGCCACGCCGGCCTACGCCTTCACGCCCACGCCCGACTGGCCCTGCATCCAGGGGCGCCAGCCGCACCTGTCGCTGGGGCAGGTCTGGACCGGTCCGCCCCCGCCCGAAAGCGCGCGAGAGACGCCCGAGATCGCCGCATTGGCCGATCGCGTCGCGCAGCGCCGCCTGCCGATCGAGGAGGCCACCGCCGCCATTGATGCCTTTGCCCAAGGAAAGGACGCCGAAACCTTGGCTACGCTGATGCAGGCGATCTTCCAGCGCATCGACACGCAACGCTCGGCGATCCTCGGCGGCATCTCGCGCTATGGCCACCGGCAGGTGGCGCTGGCCGAGCGGGTCGAGGCCCGGCGCGCCCGCATGGCCGAGCTGGAAGCGGCTGATCCCCCCGATTTCGACGCGATCGACGCCGAGGAAGAGGCGCTGGACTGGGACATGCGAGTCTTCTCCGACCGTCAGCAGAGCCTGACCTATGTCTGCGAGACGCCCGTGATCCTGGAACAGCGGCTGTTTGCCCTGGGCCGCGCGGTCGCGGCGCATCTGCAGCAATAGGTGACGGGCGGAACCGCCGGTGCTAGTCTGGGTTTTCCAAGCGCCCCCGCCAGAAAGACCCAGCCGATGACCAAGCGCGCTCCTTACCTTCTGCTCACTGCCCTGCTGGCGGCCAGCCCTGCGCTGGCCCAGACTGCGGCGCCCGCGCCGGCAACCCCGACCGCCGCCGCGCCTGCCCCTGCCGCCGCACAGGTCACGCCCGTTCCGCAAGCCCCGGCCGCACCGGGCACGACCAGCGCGGCGACCGAGTCACCTGCCTTCACCCCCGTTCCGACCAACGATCCCCAGATTCCCGCGCCCATCGCCGCGCGGGCCGTGGCGCCCGACTACACGCCTCCGCCCGCGCCGGAAGCCCCGCAGGCGCAGGCCGCCAACACCGCCACGACCCCGGCCCAGCCGACCCCGGCCGTGAACGGCACCCCGGTCGAGCCGGCGCAGACCGCCATGCCCCGGACGACCGCCGAGGCGCTGTCCACGCCGACCCCGGCGGACACGAGCCCGGACCAGGCTCTTGCCAGCAGCAACACGCCGGCCATCGAGACGGCGCAAGGCCCCGTGCCCGCCGGGACCGAGGCCGCCGCCGCGATCGAGCCCCCCTCGAACCAGGCCACCGCTGGTTCGCAGGACGCGGACGCGGGTGTCGCGACCCCTGCCACGACGCCCGAGCGCAACCGCGCCGACGGCACCGCGCCCGGCAATTCGGGAACTTCGGGCTGGACGGGGGGCCTCGGCGGCTCGCACCTGGGCACCAACACGGCGGGTGCCCTGCCTGAATCCAAGACCTGGCAGCCGCCGACGGCGCGCGGGCTCGACCTGCAGGGCTGATCCCGGATGCACAAAGGCCCCGCCAATCTGGCGGGGCCTTTCGTTCCTGGCGGAGGAGAATGGGAGTCGAACCCACCCGGGACAGGCGCGCTGCCCCAACCGGATTTGAAGTCCGGCCGCCCCACCGGGGACGATTCTCCTCCTCAGCCGAAAAGATCGGCGCGATGGGGATTGATGCGCCGCAGATCGCCGCGGCGCAAGGTGACTCCCTGCCGATCATAGAAGTCGAGGATCTCGATGGCCACCTTCCGGCCGTTCTGGACGCGGTCACGAAATGCGGCGGCGGTGACCCAGCCGTCCGGCGCCTGGGCCTGGATGTCGGCGATGATGCGGACCATCTCGGCCGTGGTCCCGCGCAGGAAGAAATGGTCGTTGCGGATCTGGTCCACGCGGCCCTGCCGCGCGGCCATTCGCAGCACGCGGCGGACATCGGCCTCGGGCACGTGCCATGCGGTCGCCATGTCGCGGACGCGGGGCGGGCGGAACCGGGCCTCGCCCGACAGTTCGGGGACGATGCGGGCATAAAGCGCCTCGTCCTCCTCGGACAGGCGCACCACATGGCCGGGCAGGCGCAGAAAGGCGCCCTCGGCCACGATGTCGCCCGCCGCGATCCGCTCGGCGAGGAAGGCGGCAAAGGCCTCCTTGGGCAGGCGGGGGGTCAGCGCGAGGCGCAGGCGCTCGCGGCCCAGCCCCTGCATCTCGGGCGCCTCCTCGTGGAAGCGGGCAAGGGTGTCGAGCATCCCCGCCACCAGCCCCCGATAGGTCAGCGGCGAGAGCGCGACCTTCGCGGTGCCACCGTCCAGCACCGTGACGCCCTCGGTCACCCGCCGCGCCTCGTCCGGCCCAAGGGCGCGATCGCGCAGGAAGGCGGTGAGATCGATCACGTAAGGCGGCGCGACCAGCATGGCCTGCAGGGCCTCGGCCGGGTCGGGGCGGGCGGCCGCCTGAAGCTGCGCCAGCCGCTCGGGTGTGCGGCGGCGGCGGGCGGGCGGACGCAGGTCGAGGAAAGCTCCGCCGCCGATGGTGCGCCGGACCGAGACGTCGCGCAGGATATAGCGGTCGCCCACCGCCGCCGCGATAGGCTGGTCGAGCACCAGTTGCACCAGTCCCCTTTCCCCCGGATCGAGTGCGCCTTCCAGTGGCACGATCCGGGCGCCGACCTCGGCCGCACCGCTATGCAGGCGGGCGGGGAACCAGGTGCCGATGGGGCGCGGCTCGGACCCCAGCACCCGCAGATGCGCGTCGATCCGGTCGGTGGGGGCGTGCAGCACGGGGTCCACGACCATGTCGCCGCGCCGGATCGCCTCGCGGTCGATCCTTTCGCCGGCAAGGTTCAACGCGCAGCGCTGGCCCGCAAGGCCGACCTGCACCGGCTGGTTCTGCGCATGGATTGCCCGCACCCGCGCCGTCAGTCCCTGCGGCGAGACGGTGACCATGTCCCCGACCGCTATCCGGCCTGACAGAACCGTGCCGGTGACGACCGTTCCCGCGCCCTTCAGCGTGAAACTGCGGTCCACGCCAAGGCGGAAGCGCGCCTCCGCCGCCCGGGCGCCCGTTTCGGTCTCGGCGTCGGCGAGTGCGGCACGCAGGGTTTCGATGCCCTCGCCCGTGACGGTCGAGACAGGAAGGACCGGTGCGCCTTCCAGCCCGGTCCCGTCCAGCAGCGCCGCAATCTCGGCGGTGACAGCGTCGCGGCGGGCCTGATCTGCCAGATCCGCCTTGCTCAGTGCGACGATGCCGCGGTGGACGCCCAGCAGGTCGAGGATCGCAAGGTGCTCGCGCGTCTGGGGCATCACCCCGTCGTCGGCGGCGACCACCAGCAGCGCAAGGTCGATGCCACCCGCGCCCGCCAGCATGGTGTGGACAAAACGTTCATGCCCCGGCACATCCACGAAGCCGGTGATCCGGCCGGTGCCGAGATCGGCATAGGCGAAGCCCAGCTCGATGGTGATGCCGCGCGCCTTTTCCTCGGCCAGCCGGTCGGCATCGACGCCGGTCAGCGCCCGGACCAGCGCCGTCTTGCCATGGTCGATATGTCCCGCCGTCCCGACGATCATCGCGCGGCCAACGCCCCCAGCAGGGCGCCGTCATCGGGCAGGCAGCGCAGATCCAGAAGCAGGGCACCGTCTCGGATGCGGCCGATCACCGGCACGGGCAAGCTGCGCAGCTGTGCGGCCAGCTTCTCCGGCGCGTCCCCCCCCTCGCCGGTGAAGGCCAGCGCCGCCGAGGGCAGGCTGTCCACCGGCAGCGCGCCCGAGCCGATCTGGCTGGTGCAGTCCACGACCTTCACCCGGTAGTCCGGCAGCATCGCCGCGACCGGGGCAAGCAGACGCTGCGCCTGCGCCGCGATCTCCTCGCGCGGGCGGGTCAGCATCCGCAGGGTCGGCAGGCGCTCGGCCAGCCGGTCGGGGTCACGGTAAAGGCGCAGCGTGGCCTCGATAGCGGCCAGGCGGATCTTGTCCATCCGCAGCGCACGCTTCAGCGGATTGCGGTTGATCCGCGCGATCAGGTCGGCGCGGCCGACGATGAAGCCGGCCTGCGGTCCCCCCAGCAGCTTGTCGCCCGAAAATGTGACAATATCCGCGCCCTCCGCTACGGCCTGCTTGACGGTGGGCTCGGCGGGCAACCCCCAGCGCGTCATGTCCACCAGCGTGCCCGAGCCGAGGTCGTTCAGCATCGGCACGCCTGCCGCCTTGGCCATCCGCGCGACCTCGGCTGCGGAAACGGCGGCCGTGAAGCCCTCGATGCGGTAGTTCGAGGGATGGACCTTCATCATCAGCGCCGTCTCGGACGTGACCGCGTTCTGGTAGTCGCGGGGGTGGGTGCGGTTGGTGGTCCCGACCTCGACCAGCCGGACGCCGGCGCGGGACATGATGTCGGGGATGCGGAAGGCGCCGCCGATTTCCACCAGCTCGCCGCGCGAGACGATGGCCTCGCGGCCCTCGGCCAGCGTGTTCAGCGCAAGCCACACGGCGGCGGCGTTGTTGTTGACCACCGTAGCGGCCTCGGCCCCGGTCAGTTCGCAGATCAGCGGGGCCACCAGCGCGTCCCGCTCGCCCCGGCGGCCGGTCCCAAGGTCGAATTCCAGCGCCAAAGGGGCGCGCATGGCGGCCGACGCAGCCTCGATGGCGGCTTCGGCCAGCACGGCGCGGCCGAGGTTCGTGTGCAGGACCGTGCCGGTCAGGTTCAGGACAGGGCGCAGGGCGCTTTCCGCCCCTGCCTCCAGCGCCTCGGCTGCGCGGGACGCAATCGCGGCGCCGTCAGGTGCCGCGCCCCCCTGGCGGACAGTCTCGCGCGCGTCCTCCAGCGCCATCCGCAAGGCGCCGGTGACCGCCGCGCGGCCGTGCCGCTCGATCAGGTCTTGGACCTCGGGCATCGACAGCAGGCGATCGACCGAGGGCAGGGCCCACAGTCCCTGCATCAGTAGCCGATCAGGAAGGGATTGAACCCGGCGCGGCGCCACCTGCCGCTCTGCATCAGCGCGTCGAGCCCCAGGCTCGCCACGTCATCGGCTATGGGTTCCAGCGCGGGGTTCTTGTTCTGGGCCATCTGCTTGACCCAGGACTCGCATTCGTCACAGGTCTCGGCCTTGACCTGCGCGTCGCCCGAGCCGTCCTCCACCGCCTGGAAGGCGATGCCCTTGGTCGATCCGCAGGACAGGCACTTGACCCGCACCTCGTTCCACAGGGTCTGGCAGCAGGCGCAGGCGGCATAGCGGGTACCCTCGGCCCCCATGACGCCGGTGACGATCGAGGTGGCGGGCTTGCCGCCGCAGGCCGGGCACACGCCCGTGCGGATCGGGACCAGCTGGTCTGCCCTGAGCGTGGCGGCAAGGCGCGCCATGTGGACCTGCACGGCCGCGGCCACGAACAGGTGCGGCGCCGCGCTGTCGGCGGGCACCAGGTCGTCCATGATGTTGGACAGAAGCCAGCGCCGGTCCTCGGCCGTGGCGGCCCGCAGCGCGTCCAGCGCCAGCCGCGCCTCGGGGGGCATCTCGATCTCGCGCGCGCCGTCCAGCAGGGCGTCCAGCGTGGCGGCGAGCCCCGCGTCATCAACCAGCGCGCGCCGGTCCAGCGGCGGCATCCGCGAGGCACGCGCCAGTGCGATGCGGTCTGCGGCCGGGGCCTCGGGGGCGGGCAGCTCGGCGCTCAACCGCGCCTGCAGGCGGCAGAGGGCGGCCAGAAATCGAAGATAAGGGGAAAGGTTGGACTCTTCGGCCAGCCGCACGAAGCGTTCGGCGCGCTGGGTGAACAGCCGTTCGGGCTTGGGCAGAACGGCGAGCGGCGGCGTCGGAACGCCGCCGATCATGTCGGGCCGGGCCTCGATGGTGTCGGACATTGTGCCTCCTTGGACCGGACCGGCCACTTGGTAAAGGCGCTACTCTGCCGGTTTGGTGCGCTGGCGTCTAGCCAGTTCCCGCAGCCATTTCCGGTGGTGCCGCCACGACCATCCGCCCGTCACGGTGCCCCGCGTCATCGCCCGCAGGGTGCCGCGGGTCCACAGCGCCGCGAAGATGTGCAGGATGAAGACCAGCACGATCAGCACCGCCGAAACCGCATGCACGAGGATCGCGATCCGCCGCGTCTCGATCGACACGAGATGCGGGAAATACTGGTACCACATCATCACGCCGGTGATCAGCAGGGCGAGGATCAGCCAGAACATCCCCCAGAAGACGGTCTTCTGGCCGAAGTTGTACTTGCCGAGTTCCGGCAGCCGTTCCTCGTGGCCCGTGATCACATCCTTGATGTTGCGGGTCCAGACCAGGTCCTCGCGCCGGATGATGTTCAGGTGCACGAGCTGCACGAACATCCCCAGGAAGCTGACCGTCAGCGCGATGCCCACGAAAGGATGCAGCCAGCGCGTCATCTGCCCGCCGCCGAACAGGGCGGTCAGCCCGTAAAGCGAGGGGTGGAAGAAGGCGAAGCCGGACAGCATCAGGACGATGAAGCAGATCGCGGTGAACCAGTGGTTCCAGCGGGTGAAGGCGATGTATCGCCTCACCTCGACCGGTTCCAGCTGGACGATCTCGTCCGTGGGTTCAGAGAACTTGCGTTCCACCATCAGGCATTCCCTTTGTCATGGGGCCGCTCGACAGGGGCGCCGCGCAGTTCTTCCCGGACCAGTTCGCGGGCCTCGGCCTCGTCTTCCTGGCTGACGCTGTTGCCGCGGTGGAACAGCGCCATCGCGGCCGCGCCGATGGCCGCAAGGCCGACGGCGGCGATGCCCACGGGCTTGGCCGATCCCTTCCAGTTCTGCACGACGTCCGAGATCCTGGGATCCTCGGGCAGCCCGTCATAGACCTGCGGCTTGTCGTTGTGATGCAGCACGTACATCACATGCGTCCCGCCCACGCCCGCCGGGTCGTAGAGCCCCGCGTTCTCGTAGCCGCGTGACTTGAGGTCCTCGATCCGTTCGGCGGCCAGGGCCTTCATGTCTTCCTTGGTGCCGAAGGTGATCGCATGGGTCGGGCATGCCTTGGCGCAGGCCGGGCCCTGTCCCACCGCGACGCGGTCCGAACACAGCGTGCATTTCTTGGCGACATGCGTCACCGGGCTGATGCGCGGGATGTCGAAGGGACAGCCCGAAACGCAATAACCGCAGCCGATGCAGTTCTCGCTGATGAAATCCACGATGCCGTTGGAATACTGCACGATGGCGCCGGGGGCCGGGCAGGCCTTGAGGCAGCCCGGTTCCGCGCAATGCATGCAGCCGTCCTTGCGGATCAGCCACTCGAAGTCGCCCGTGTCCGGGTTGTCGAACTCGGTGAACCGCATCAGCGTGTACATCTCGGGCGTGAGGTCGTGGGGATTTTCATAAACCCCCACGTTCACTCCGACTTCCGGCTGCGTGTCGTTCCACTCGATGCAGGCGGACTGGCAGGCCTTGCAGCCGATGCACTTGCTGACGTCGATCAGCTTGGCGACCTCGGTCAGCGGCTGCGGGTTTTCCGCCACCGGTCCTCCGGCCGACGACCGGACGACATTCGCCTGGCCGAGGTTCGGGGGAACCGGATGCGTCGGCGGGTTCGCCGTCGCCGTGCGGGGGCTGTCCATGTTGGGTGCGATGGTCACGACACGGCCTCCCCGACGGCAGGTTCGATGTTGACGAGGAACGCCTTGAACTCGGGCGTCTCGATGTTGGCGTCACCCACGAAGGGCGTCAGGCTGTTCGGCCCCCAGCCCTTCCTGGCGGCGCCCACGAAGCCCCAGTGCAGCGGGATGCCCACGACATGGACGGTCTTGCCGTCGCAGACCATCGGCTTGATCCGCTTGGTGACCAGCGCCTTGGCCCAGACCTCGCCCCGCTTGGACCAGACGCGGACGCGGCCGCCGCGCTCGATGCCCTTCTCGGCGGCCAGCTGCTCGCTGATCTCGACGAAGAACTCGGGCTGCAACGAGGCGTTCACCTTGTTGTGCTTGGTCCAGTAGTGGAAGTGCTCGGTTAGGCGATAGCTGGTCGCCACGAACGGGAACTCGTCCGAGGTGCCCATCTTCTCGACGTCGGACGCGAAGACCCGCGCCACCGGGTTGCCGCGCATCCGGTCGTTGAAGACGTTCTGCACGGGGCTCTCGAAGGGTTCCATATGCGTCGGGAAGGGCCCGTCGCGCATCATGCCCCGGCTGAACAGGCGCGAAACGCCTTCCTGGTTCATGATGAACGGCATGACCTCGCCGGGCTTGGCGGTCGGCGAGATGTCGGGAATGTCGTTCCCTTCCCACCGCTTGCCGTTCCAGGCGATGATCGGACGCGACGGATCCCACGGCTGGCCCTGAAGGTCCGCCGAGGCCCGGTTGTAGAGCGTGCGGCGGTTCAGCGGCCAGCTCCAGGTCCAGTTCGAATAGACGCCCATGCCGCTCGGGTCGGAATTGTCCCGCCGCGCCATGTTGTTGCCGTCCTCGTTGTAGCTGCCGGCATAGATCCAGCAGCCCGAGGCCGTGGTGCCGTCGTCGCGCAGTTCCGCAAACGACTTCACCTGCTTGCCGGCCGCGGTCAGCAGCTTGGTGTTGTCCGCGAGGTCGTACACGTCCGCCAGAGCCTTGCCGTTCATCTCGCGCGCCAGTTCGTCGGGCGAGGGCTCGTGCTCGTCGGCATAGTCCCAGGTCAGGTTCAGGATCGGGTCCGGGAAGGCCCCGCCTTCCTTGCGGTACAGTTCGCGCACCCGCAGGAAGATCTGCGCCATGATCCAGGTGTCGTACTTCGCCTGGCCGGGCATGTCCGACGCCTTCCAGTGCCACTGCAGCCAGCGGCCCGAGTTCACCAGCGCGCCCTCGTCCTCGGCAAAGCACGAGGTCGGAAGCTGGATCACCTCGGTCTGGATCGAGGCCGTGTCCACGTCGTTGTAGGCGCCGTGGTTTTCCCAGAAGCGGGCGGTCTCGGTTTCCAGCGGGTCCATGACGACCAGCATCTTCAGCTTGGACAGGGCCGAGGTGTTCTTGTTGCGGTTGGCCAGCGCCAGCAGCGGGTTGAACCCTTGGCAGAAGTAGAGGTTGACCCTCCCTTGGTCCATCAGCTCGAACATGCGCAGCATGTCGTAGGCCGGCACGTCCAGCTTGGGCAGGTAGTGATAGGCCCAGTCGTTGTCCTTCTGGGCGGCCTCACCCCACATGGATTTCATGAAGGAAACCATGAATTTGGGATAGTTCTGCCAGTAGCTGGTCTGACCCGGAAGCAGCGGCTTGAAGGCGCGCGACTTCATGTAGGTGGCCCAGTCGGGTTCCTTTTCCGTCGGGATGTTCAGGTATCCCGGGATCAGGTTCGACATCAGCCCCAGGTCGGTCAGGCCCTGGATGTTGGAATGCCCGCGCAGCGCGTTCATCCCGCCACCGGGCACGCCGATGTTGCCCAGGATCAGCTGCAGCATGGCCATGCCGCGGATGTTCTGGGCACCCTTCGAGTGCTGGGTCCAGCCGAGCGCATACATCGAGGTCATGGTCTTCGTGGGCGAAGAGCATTCCCCGATCATGGCGGCGACCTTGAGGAAGCGATCCTGCGGCGTGCCGGTGATCCGCTCGACCATCTCGGGCGTGTAGACGTCCACATGCGCCTTGAGCAGGTTCCAGACGCAGCGCGGGTGCTGCAGCGTCGGGTCCGTCAGCACATAGCCGTCGGGGCCGACCTGATAGTCCCAGCTCGACTTGTCGTAGTCGCGCTTTTCCTCGTCATAGCCGGTGAAAAGCCCGTCGGACCAGCCGAACTCCTCCTTCACGAGGAAGGACGCGTTGGTGAAGGCCTTCACATATTCCCACTGCACCTTGTCGTTCGCGATCATGTAGCGGATGAGGCCCATGAGGAACGCGATGTCGGTGCCGGGACGGATCGGCGCGTAATAGTCGGCAACGCTGGCCGTGCGCGTGAACCGGGGGTCCACGACGATCAGCTTCGCGCCGCGATGGTGCTTGGCCTCGGTCACCCATTTGAAGCCGCAGGGATGCGCTTCGGCGGCGTTGCCGCCCATGACGATCACGAGGTCGGTATTCTTGATGTCGGTCCAGGAGTTCGTCATCGCTCCACGGCCAAAGGTCGGGCCCAAACTGGACACCGTGGGGCCGTGTCAGACGCGCGCCTGGTTGTCGAAACCTACAATACCCATCGACCGGACGACCTTGTAGGTCAGCCAGGCCGTTTCGTTGGTGGTTGCCGAGGCGGCCAGGAAGCCGGTCGTCGTCCAGCGGTTCACCGGCACGCCAAGCTCGTTGGTGGCCAGGAAGTTCGCGTCGCGGTCGTCCTTCATCGCGCGGGCGATCTTGTCGAGCGCCTCGTCCCACGAGATCGGCTCGAACCGGTCGGACCCGGGACGGCGGACCATGGGTTCGGTCAGGCGCGTTTCCGCGTTGACGAAGTCCTTCAGCGCCGCGCCCTTCGGGCAGAGCGTGCCGCGGTTGGTCGGATGGTCGGCGTCGCCTTCGATATGGACGACCCGGCGCGCGCCGGTGTCATCGGGACGCGCATAGATGATGATGCCGCAGGCAACCGAGCAATAGGGGCAGGTGTTGCGGGTCTCGGTGGTCTGGGCCAGCTTGAAGTCGCGCACATGCGCGAGTTCCGCCGCCTCTGCCTTGCCGAAGCCCATGGCCCCCAGCGATGTCGCCGCGACTCCCGCACCCGCAAGCTTCAGGAAGCCGCGACGTGAGAGGTCGATGTTCATTCGAACCCTCCTGTTTGCCTGTCGATTAGATAGGTGGCTCGATATTCGCCCATTTTCGCGGCAGAAGTCAAACGGAATGGGGGGTGCAGCGGAATGTGATCACAACGATGCGAGCCGCCGTGATCTCCTGTTGTTCCGCGCTGTCGGGCCGGTCGTGAACTCGGCCGCGCAATCTGGTAGGACGATCTCCGACAGGTTGCAAGGAGCCTTCCGATGAACGTCCCCACGATCCGCCTTTCCCAGTTGTCCCATGGCGGCGGCTGCGGCTGCAAGCTGGCGCCGGCGGTGCTGCGCGACCTTCTGGCCGACCAGCCGGTGGCGCAGGTCTTTCCCCAGCTTCTTGTCGGGACCGAGACTGCCGACGACGCCGCCGTCTGGCAGATCGACGACAGGACCGCTGTGATCGCCACGACGGATTTCTTCATGCCGATGGTGGACGACCCCCGCGCCTTTGGCCGGATCGCGGCGACCAACGCCATTTCCGACATCTATGCCATGGGCGGGCGGCCGATCATGGCACTGGCGATCCTGGGGATGCCCATCGACAAGCTGCCGGTGGAAACCATCCGCGAGATTCTGGAAGGCGGCAGGTCCATCTGCGCGGAAGCCGGGATTCCGGTCGCGGGCGGCCATTCCATCGACTCGCCCGAGCCGATCTACGGGCTGGCGGTGATCGGGCTGGCGGACCCGGCCAAGCTGCGCCGCAACGCCGACGCAAAGGTGGGCGACGCGCTGATCCTGACCAAGGGCCTTGGGGTCGGCATCTATTCTGCCGCAATCAAGAAGGGCGCGCTGGACCAGGCCGGCATCGACGAGATGATCGCCTCGACCACGCTGCTGAACCGGATCGGGGCGGACCTGGCCGAGGACGCGGCGGTCCATGCCATCACCGACGTGACCGGCTTCGGCATCCTCGGCCACGGGCTCGAGGTCGCGCGGGGCTCGGGCGCCAGGGTGGTCATCGACCGCGCCGCCCTGCCTTTGCTGACCCGTGCCGAGGAACTGGCGCAGGCCGGCTACGTCACCGGCGCCTCGACCCGGAACTGGGCCGCCTATGGCGCCGAGGTCACGCTGCCGGAAGGCTGCCCCGACTGGCAGCGCGCGCTGCTGACCGATCCGCAGACCTCAGGCGGGCTGCTGGTGGCGGTGGCGCCCGAGGCCGCGGAAACCTGGGTGCAGCGTCTGCACGAGGCGGGGTATCCGTTGGCCTCGGTCGTGGGCCGCGTCGAGGAAGGCCGGGGCATCGCCGTCATCTGAAAGGGGCGCGCCTGAGTCATGGTCGTGACCGGGTGCGGGCCAGCAAGAAGCCCCGGCGCGCGGGTTGCACGGTCCGGGGCTTCGCAAGGCATCTTCTTCGTGAGGAAGGACCCTTGCGGCGCCACCCGGCAGGGCGGCGCCGGTCGGGGTGCGCCTCAGTCCTTGGCGCGTTCCACGTAGGAATTGTCCTCGGTGTTGATCACGATGCGGGTGCCCACGCCGATATGCGGCGGCACCATCACGCGCAGGCCGTTGTCCACCGTCGCGGGCTTGTAGGAGGAGGAGGCCGTCTGCCCCTTCACCACCGGCTCGGTTTCCGTGATCTCGACGGTGATCCGCTGGGGCAGCGTCATGGCGATCGGCACGCCGTTGTAGACCTGAAGGAACAGCCGCATGCCTTCCTGCAGATAGGCCTTCTGGTCGCCAACCATGTCGGCGGGGGCCACGACCTGCTCGTAGGATTCCGGCTCCATGAAGTGGAAGCCCTCGCCGTCCTCGTAGAGGAAGTCGTAGGCGCGTTCGTCCACATGGGCGCGCTCGACCTGCTCGGTCGTGCGCCAGCGTTCGGAAACCTTCACGCCGTCGGCGATGCGGCGCATGTCGACCTGGGTCACGGGCGTGCCCTTGCCGGGATGGAAGTTCTGGGCGGTCAGGACGACATAGAGCTTGCCGTCCAGTTCGACCACGTTGCCTTTGCGCAGGCTGGATGCGATGACTTTCACGGGCGTCTTTCTTGCGATGGGGGGATGTGTGGATTATCGGCGGGCTCCTTAGCGCAAGCCACGGGAAATCGCCAGCCATGACCGAAACGCCCTGGTGGGACGCCCGCAGGCACGCCGACCGCCGCCCTCTGCTGCTGGCCCGCAACCGCATCCAGGCCGCCATCCGCGGATGGCTGGACGACCAGGGCTTCACCGGGGTCGATCCCGCCGCCCTTGCGATCAGCCCCGGCAACGAGGCGCATCTGCACGGCTTTGCCACCGACGCCATCGGTGACGACGGCCGGGCGCGGCGGATGTATCTGCACACCAGCCCCGAATTCGCCATGAAGAAGCTGCTGGCGGCCGGCGAGACCCGCATCGCCGCCTTTTCCCATGTCTGGCGCAACCGCGAGCGGGGGGCCCTGCACAGCCCCGAGTTCACCATGCTGGAATGGTATCGCGCGGGCGAGCCCTACGAGGCGCTGATGGAGGACTGCGCCGCCCTGCTGCGGCTGGCGGCCGTTGGTGCGGGCGCGACGGACCTGCGCTTTCGCGATCACCGCTGCGATCCCTTTGCCACGCCCGAGCGGCTGTCGGTGGCCGAGGCGTTCAACCGCCACGCGGGCATCGACCTGCTGGCGACGATTGACGCCGACGGCGCGACCGACCGCGACGGGCTGGCGGCGCAGGCGCAAGGCGCGGGGCTGCGGGTGGCCGATGACGACACCTGGTCCGACATTCTCAGCCGCGTCCTTGTCACCCATGTCGAACCGCATCTGGGTCACGGCCGCGCCACGATCCTTGACCGCTATCCCGCGCCCGAGGCCGCTCTGGCCCGCCGCGCCGCGGATGACCCGCGCGTGGCCGAGCGTTTCGAGCTTTACGCCTGCGGGGTGGAACTGGCGAACGGCTTCGGCGAGTTGACCGACCCCGCCGAGCAGCGCCGCCGCTTTGCCGCCGAGATGGCCGAAAAGGCCCGTGTTTATGGCAAGGCCTATCCGCTGGACGAGGATTTCCTGTCGGCTCTGGCCCATATGCCGCCTGCCTCGGGGATCGCGCTGGGCTTCGACCGGCTGGTGATGCTGGCGACCGGGGCGCCCCGTATCGACGACGTGATGTGGACGCCGGTCCCCTGAAGGGGCCGTTCCCTTGCAACGGCCAGTCATTTCGGCAAGATGGCGCCCAGACGATCCGATGCGCCGTGCGCGCTGCGACGTGCCGCGATCCGCGGCCGGGCCGGGGACCTTGGGGTTCCGGACCATATCGTCCCCGGAAAGCCCCGCCCCATGATTTAGGTGATCCATGCGCCTGCCTGCCCGGCTTCTCGCCGTTGCCAGCCTGTTCCTTGCCTCGGCCGCCCAGGCCGAGACGCTGTATTTCTCGGCCATCCCCGACGAGGACGCGACCGCCCTGACCGCCCGCTTCTCGAAGGTCGCCGACTACCTGTCCGAGGAGCTTGGCGTCGATGTCGAGTTCGTCCCGGTGAAATCCTACCCCGCCGCCGTCACCGCCTTCACCAACGACCAGGTGCAGCTGGCCTGGTTCGGGGGCCTGACCTCGGTGCAGGCGCGGCTGGCCAATCCCGGCGCGCAGTCCATCGCGCAGGGGACCGAAGACCCGACATTCGTCAGCTACTTCATCGCCAACACCGCGACCGGGCTGGAACCGTCCGACGACTTCCCGCAGGACGCCCGGGGCAAAAGCTTCACCTTCGGGGCCAAGACCTCGACCTCGGGGCGGCTGATGCCGGACTACCATATCCGCCAGGAAACGGGCGGCGCGCCCGAGGACTTCTTCTCGACCGTGGGCTTTTCGGGCGACCACAGCCAGACGCTGCGGCTGGTCGCCTCGGGCGCCTATGACATCGGCGCGCTGAACTATGCCGTCTACGACAAGGCCGTGGCCGACGGCGCGCCCGAGGTTGAGACGGCGAAGGTGATCTGGAAGACCCCGCCCTATCCGGACTACAACTGGGTGATCCGGGGCGACGTGGACGCGCGCTTCGGCGAAGGCTTCACGAAGAAGGTGCAGAACGCGCTGGTCGGCATGGACGACCCCGAGCTGCTGGCCTCCTTCCCGCGCGAAGGCTTCATTCCCGCCGAGAACGCCCAGTTCGATCCGATCGAGACCGTCGCGCGGGACCTCGGCCTGCTGGAATGACGCTGGCTGCCTTCCGGGACGAGACGCTCGGCTATGGCGGCGCGACCGTCCTGCGCGGCGTCACCCTGGCGCTGGACCGGGGCGAGCGGCTGGTGCTGCTGGGCCGGTCCGGCGCGGGCAAGACGACGCTGCTGAATGCGCTTTACGACCGGCTGACCGGGGCGGGGCTGCGGGTCGCGCTGGCGCCGCAGGACCACGCGCTGGTTCCGCAACTGTCGGTGACGAAGAACGCGCTGATGGGACGGCTGGACGATCACGGGGCGCTGCGGAACCTGTGGACGCTGGTTCGCCCCTCCGCCCGCGACCGGGCCGAGGTCGCGGCTCTGCTGGACCCTCTGGGGTTGGCCGCGCAGGCCGACGCCGCCGTCGAGGCGCTGTCGGGGGGCCAGCGCCAGCGCACGGCACTGGCCCGGGCACTGTATCGTGGCGGCGAGGTTCTGATCGCGGACGAGCCCGTTTCGGCCGTGGATGAAACCCAGGCCGTGGCACTGCTGGACCTCGTGCGCGCGCATTTCCCGACAAGCGTGCTGGCGCTCCATGACGTGGGGCTGGCGCGCAGCTTCGCCACAAGGCTGGTCGGTATCCGCGCGGGCCGGATCGTGCTGGACGCCCCGCCCGAGGCGGTCAGCCCCGCCGCCATCGAGGCGCTTTATGCCTGAACGCCTGTCCCGCCCCGCCGTTGCCCTGATCTTCGCAGTGCTGGGACTGGCGCTGATCCCCTTCGCCGATCTCGGCTGGGCCGGGCACGACCCCTGGTCCGCGCTGGGGCGGATGGCGCGGGGCTTCCTCGCCCCCGACTTCGGCGCAATCGAGGACATCGGCACGGCGCTGGTCTCGACGGTGGCCTTCGCGCTCTGCGGGGTGGCGGTGGGTGCCATGGCGGGACTGGCGCTGGCGCCCTTCTGGGGATCGGCGCTGGTCCGGGGCCTGTCGGTCGCGCTGCGCTCGGTGCATGAGCTCTTCTGGGCGCTGTTCCTGATGCAGGTGCTGGGGATCAGCCCGGCTACCGGGGTGCTGGCCATCGCGCTGCCCTATGCGGGCATCTTCGCCAAGGTCTTCGCCGAACAGATCGAGGAGGCCGACCCCCGGCCCGCCCACGTTCTGCCGCCCGGCACCGATGCGCTGTCCCGCTTTCTCTGGGCGCGGCTGCCGCTGATATGGCCGGGGATGCGGGCCTATGTGCTTTATCGCGTCGAATGCGGGCTGAGGTCCTCGGCCGTGCTGGGTTTCATCGGGCTGCCGACGCTGGGCTTCCAGCTGGATACCTTCTTCCGGCAAGGGGATTACGGCGCGGCGAGCGCCATCATGATCCTGTATGTCCTGCTGATCGCCACGATCCCGCTGTGGCTGCGGCTGCGTGCCGCGCTGCTGTGGCTGGCGGCAGCCACCGCCTGGCTGTCGCTGCTGTCCCACCCGCCGATGGGATCGGGCGCGCTGTGGCGGTTCCTGACCGTGGACATCGTCCCCGTCCCCCTGCGCCGGGGCGAGGGGGCCGGGGGGCTGCTGACCTGGCTGGGCGACATCCTGTGGACGCAAGGGCTGCCCGGTGCCTGGGCGACCATCGTGGTGGGTCAGATCGCACTGGTGCTGACGGGCGCCATCGCCTTTCTCGGCTTCGGGCTGATCGTCCGGCGCGTGGCAGGACGCGCGCGCCTGCCGGGCCACATGGCACTGGTCGTGCTGCGGTCCTTCCCTGAATACATGCTGGCCTACCTGTTCCTTCAGGTCTTCGGCCCCTCGATGCTGCCCGCGATCCTGGCGCTGGCGCTGCACAACGGCGCCATCATCTGCCACCTGCTGGGCCGCGAGGCGGAAGGCCTTCCCCTGCGCCGAGACGCGCCCAGGGGCACCACCTTCTGGGCCTGGGAGCTTGCCCCGCGCCTCTTCGGCCGTTTCGTTGCCCTCTGCCTTTACCGGTGGGAAATCATCCTGCGCGAGACCGCCGTTATGGGCCTGCTGGGCATCGCCACGCTGGGCTTCTACATCGACAGCGCGGTGGCCGAGTTGCGGCTGGACCGCGCTCTGGTCCTGCTGGTCGTGACGGGGGCGATCACGGCGGCGGCGGACGCGGCCTCGCGCGCAGTCCGCCGCCGCATGGGCGCGGTGCGCGAGGTCAGCGCGCGCGCCGAGGCGCTGAGGCCGCTGGAGACCGGCTGAGCGTCAGCCCACCGCCTCGAGGGCTTCCGCTCGGGCCGCGATGATCCCCGGCAGCGCGGCGAAGTCGCTGAAGACGGCCACATGGGGAAAGTCCTCGGCGGGCGTCTTGCGATAACCCTCGGTGTGGACGATCAGCGGCACTCCTGCGGCAGTGGCGGTGGCCGCGTCCACCTCGCTGTCGCCCACGAAAAGCGCGGGACCGCCGCCGCAGGCTGCGACGGCCATCCGCAGCGGCTCGGGGTCGGGCTTGCGCGTGGGCGCGCTGTCGCCGCCGATGATGGCGGTGAAATGATTGAGGATGCCGAAGTGCCGCATCACCGCCCGCGCAGGCGCCACCGGCTTGTTCGTGCAGAGCCCCAGCACGTGACCCTGCGCCTTCAGAGCCTCCAGCGCCCCGGCGGCACCTGCATAGATCGTGGTCAGCCCCACCGCCGCCTCGTAGCGTGCCCCGAAGCCTGCGATCATGCGCGCGGCCCGCGCCTCGTCCGAGATTCCGTGGTGGCCCAGCAGCCGCCCGACCAGATGCGGGACGCCGTGGCCGATGAAGCTGCGGACGGTGGGCAGGTCCAGCGCACCCAGGCCCTCGTCGGCCAGCACCTCGTTGGCGGTCTTGTGGATGTCGGGGGCGCTGTCGATCAGCGTGCCGTCCAGGTCGAAGATCACGATCATGCCTTGGCCTCCAGCAGCCGTTCCAGCGCCTCGACCGAGGCGATGTGGGTGAAATCCTCGACGATCGTGCAATCATCGGGGAAGGGGTCGCCCGCCGTATAGGTCGCCGGGCTGACCACGCAGCGCAGGCCCGCCGCCCGCGCCGACATCAGCCCGTTGACCGAATCCTCCAAGGCGACCGCATCTTCGGGAGGAAGGCCCAGCCGTTCCAGCGCCAGCAGGTAGACGTCGGGCGCAGGCTTCTTGGCGCCGACCTCGTCACCGGCCGCGATGGCGTGGAACAGATCGGCTGCCTCGCAGCCCAGCGTCGCGCGGATCAGCGCGTCGATATTGGGGCGGCTGGTCGTGGTGGCGATGGCAAGCCGCAGCCCCGCGTCGCGGCCCGAGCGGATCAGGTCGGCGATGCCGGGACGCAGCGCGATCTCTCCGCGCGCCATCAGCTCGGTGTAGCGGTCGGTCTTGGCGCGATGCAGGCCGGGAATGTCGTGGCCGTCCGCCGCAAGCCCGCGTTCCGCCAGGTCATGCGCCATGCGTTCCTTCCCGCCCGTCACCTGCAGCAGCGCCCGGTAACGGTCCTGGTCCCAGTGCCAGTCGAGCCCTTGCGCGGCGAAGGTTTCGTTGAAGGCGCGGCGGTGCAGTTCCTCGGTTTCGGCCAGCGTGCCGTCCACGTCGAAGATGATGGCCCGCAGCGTCACGCCAGCGCGGCCTCGGCCGCTGCGCGGATGGCCCGGATGTTCTCGCCGTAAGGCGCGCTGTTGGACACCGAGCCGCCTCGGAACACCGCCGAGCCCGCGACCAGCACGTCGGCCCCGGCTTCGGCCAGGCGCGGCGCGGTGGTGGGATCGACGCCGCCGTCGATCTCGATGTGCACGGGACGGTCGCCGATCATGGCGCGCAGGCGGCGGACCTTGGCGGTCATGTCGATGAACTTCTGCCCGCCGAAACCGGGGTTCACCGTCATCACGCAGATCAGGTCGGTCAGGTCCAGCAGGTGCTCGACCGCTTCCGCCGGGGTGCCGGGGTTCAGCGCCACGCCCGCCTTGACGCCAGCGCCGCGGATCGCCTGCAGGGTGCGGTGGATATGCGGTCCCGCCTCGACATGGGCGGTGATGATGTCCGCGCCCGCACGCGCGAAGGCGTCGATGTAGGGGTCCACGGGCGCGATCATCAGGTGCACGTCCATGACGGTGGTGACGTGCTTGCGGAAGGCCGCGACGGCGGGGGGGCCGAAGGTGATGTTGGGGACGAAATGGCCGTCCATCACGTCCACATGGACCCAGTCGGCGCCCTGGTCCTCGACCGCGCGGATCTCGCGGCCGAAATCGGCGAAGTCGGCCGACAGGATCGAGGGGGCGATCTTGATGGTGCGGTCAAAGCTCATGCGGGTCGTCCTTCCTGCGGCTGCCGTCGGGGTCGAGCCCGCCGGAGAAGACGCGGCTCGCGCGGATGTCGGCCTGCGTCATAGTGCAGAGTTCCACCGCCGTCACGGGCCGATCCTGCGAGAAAAGCCGGTTTGCCTGCCGCAGCCGCGCCCGGTCCAGCGCATTGCGGATCGACCGCGCATTGGCGAAATGCGGCTGCCCGCGGCGCAGGGTGATGTATTCGGCCATCGCGGCGGCGGCCTCACCGTCCAGCCGATAGCCCTGCGCGTCCAGCATCGAATCTGCGATGCGCCCCAGTTCCTCGTCGGTATAGTCCGGGAAATCGATGTGATGGGCGATGCGCGAGCGGAAGCCGGGGTTGGCCGAGAAGAAGCGGTCCATCCGGTCGGCGTATCCCGCCATGATGACCACCAGGTCGTCGCGGTTGTTTTCCATCACCTGCAGCAGGATCTCGATGGCCTCCTGCCCGTAGTCGCGCTCGTTGTCGGGCTTGTAGAGGTAATAGGCCTCGTCGATGAACAGGACGCCCCCCATCGCCTTCTTCAGCACCTCCTTGGTCTTGGGGGCGGTGTGGCCGATGTACTGGCCGACCAGATCGTCGCGGGTGACGCTGACCAGGTGGCCCTTGCGGACATAGCCCAGGCGGTGCAGCAGCCCGGCCATCTTCTGCGCCACCGTGGTCTTGCCGGTGCCGGGATTGCCGGTGAAGCTCATGTGCAGGGTCGGCGTCTCGTGGCTCAGCCCCAGCCGCGCCCGCGCCCGGTCCACCAGCAGCAGCGCCGCCGTCTCGCGGATGCGTTGCTTGACGGGCGCAAGCCCGATCAGCTCGCGGTCGAGTTCGTCCAGCACCTCGCGGACGCCGGACTCTGCATACTCCGCTCGCAGGTTGATCGAAGTCGGTGTCGCGTCATCCATCCTTCAGCCCTTCTTCTTCGTGGAAATATCCCAAGGGCTGCCGAGCGCCCGGAAAACGGTCCGGTGGACCGTTTTCAGCGAGGCAGGGGGCGGCAGCCCCGAAGCGGGGGCGCGAAGCCCCCGGTGCAACCGCGCAACTCAGCGCGCGACCTCGTGGGTATAGCGGATGGCCCGCCCGTTCACCTCGGTCCGCCGCATGATGATCTCGGGCTCGACCACCGGGCGGTTGACGATGAAGCTCATCGTCACCGTCTCGAAGCCGCGGGTGCTGTCGAAGGCGTTGATGCGGATGTACTTGTCCCCATGTGCCTTGCGGCAGTCGTCAAGCTCCATCATCACGCCCTTCGCGTCCCTCAGGTCGAACATGGGGTTGCCCCACATTTCCCAATAGGTGTTCCGGGGATGCGGCTCGTCGGTGTATTCAATGCCGATGGCCCAGTTGCGGCCGAGGCAGTATTCGACCTGGGCGCCGATCTCCTCGTCGGTCAGGTCGGGCAGGAAGCTGAAGCAGCCCTGGGTGATGCGCATCTGATCCTCCTCAAGAAACGCTGGCGGTCGGCACGAAGTCCGAGGTGTCGGTCGAGGTGTAGTTGAAGGAAATGTTGCCCCAGGTATCGAGCGCAGCCTCTAGCGGCTTGCACCATTTGGCGGCCTTCCGCAGGACCTCGGGGCCTTCCGTGCGGATGTCCACGCCCTCGTTGCGGGCCTTGACCATCGCCTCCAGCGCGACGCGGTTGGCGGTCGCGCCCGCCTGGATGCCCATGGGATGGCCGATGGTGCCGCCGCCAAACTGCAGCACCACGTCGTCGCCGAACAGGTCGATCAGCTGGTGCATCTGGCCCGCGTGGATGCCGCCCGAGGCGACCGGCATGACCTTCCTGATGTCGGCCCAGTCCTGGTCGAAGAACAGCCCGCGCGGCAGGTCCACCGCGTTATGCGTTTCGCGGCAGACGTTGTAGAAGCCCTGCACGGTCATCGGGTCGCCTTCCAGCTTGCCGACAGCGGTCCCCGCGTGGATGTGGTCCACGCCCGCAAGCCGCATCCACTTGGCGATCACGCGGAAGCTGATGCCGTGGTTCTTCTGGCGGGTATAGGTGCCGTGGCCCGCCCGGTGCAGGTGCAGGATCATGTCGTTCTGCCGGCACCATTCGCTGATCGACTGGATCGCCGTGTAGCCGATGATCAGGTCGATCATCACGATCACCGAGCCCAGTTCCTTGGCGAATTCGGCGCGGCGGTACATCTCCTCCATCGTGCCGGCGGTGATGTTGAGATAGTGGCCCTTGACCTCGCCGGTCTTGGCGGATGCCAGGTTCACCGCCTCCATCACGTAAAGATAGCGGTCGCGCCAGTGCATGAAGGGCTGCGAGTTGATGTTCTCGTCGTCCTTCATGAAGTCGAGGCCGCCCTTGAGCCCTTCATACACCACGCGGCCGTAGTTCTTGCCCGAGAGCCCCAGCTTGGGCTTGGTCGTGGCGCCCAGCAGGGGGCGGCCGAACTTGTCCAGGCGTTCCCTTTCACCGACGATGCCGGTCGGCGGGCCCTTGAAGGTCTTGCAGTAGGCGACCGGCAGGCGCATGTCCTCCAGCCGCGCGGCCTTCAGCGGCTTGAAGGAAAAGACGTTGCCGATGATGGATGCCGTCAGGTTGGCGATGGACCCTTCCTCGAACAGGATCAGGTCATAGGCCACGTAAGCGAAATACTGGCCATCCTGCCCCGGCACGGGTTCGACCCTGTAGGCCTTGGCGCGATACTGGTCGCAGGCGGTCAGCCGGTCGGTCCAGACCACCGTCCAGGTTGCGGTCGAGCTTTCGCCCGCCACCGCCGCCGCCGCCTCGATGGGATCGACGCCCTCCTGCGGGGTGATGCGGAACAGCGCCAGCAGGTCCGTGTCCTTGGGCTCGTAGTCGCCGTCCCAGTAGCCCATCTGGGCATATTTCAGCACGCCCGCCTGATACCGCTTCTTCTTGTCGGTGATCTCGGTCTTGCTCATCTCGTTCATCGTCAGTCCTCCCTTCAGGCGGCCCGGGCCGCGGTGAGTGCGGGGTCCAGCGCCCCCGAGGCGTAGCGTTTCGCCATGTCATCCATCGGGATGACCCTGATCCGGCTGGCGTGGCCGGCCGTGCCGAAGCGTTCGAAGCGGTCGCGGCAGAGCGCCGTCAGTTCCTCCATCGCCGGGACCATGAATCTGCGCGGGTCGAACTCGGCGGGCTTCAGCCGCGCGATGCGGCGGAACTGGCCGGTCATCGCCATGCGGCAGTCGGTGTCGATGTTGACCTTGCGGACGCCGTGGCGGATGCCGCGCTCGATCTCCTCGACGGGGACACCGTATGTCTGGGGCATCTCGCCGCCGTTTTCGTTGATGAGGTCCTGCAGGTGCTGCGGGACCGAGGATGAGCCGTGCATCACCAGATGCGTGCCGGGCAGGCGGGCGTGGATCTCCTCGATGACATGCATCGCAAGGATGTCGCCGTCCGGCTGGCGGGTGAACTTGTAGGCGCCGTGGCTGGTGCCGCAGGCGATGGCCAGCGCGTCGCAGCGGGTCCGCAGGACGAAATCCACCGCCTGGTCGGGGTCGGTCAGCAGCTGGCTGTGATCGAGCTTCCCTTCCGCGCCCGATCCGTCCTCGACGGCGGCCTCGCCGGTCTCCAGAGAGCCCAGAACCCCCAGCTCGCCCTCGACCGAAGCGCCGACGGCGTGCGCGGCCTCGGCCACCCGCGCCGTCACCGCGACGTTGTAGTCGTAGTCGGCGGGGGTCTTCATGTCCTCCTTCAGCGAGCCGTCCATCATCACGCTGGTGAAGCCGTGGCGGATCGCGCTCATGCAGGTGGCCAGGTTGTTGCCGTGGTCCTGGTGCAGGCAGATCGGGACGCTTGGGTTCATCTCGGCCAGCGCCTGCACCATGTGGCGCAGCATGATGTCGCCCGCGTAAGCGCGCGCCCCCCGGCTGGCCTGCAGGATCACGGGCGCATCCGTCGCGGCCGCCGCCTTCAGGATGGCAAGGCCCTGTTCCATGTTGTTGATGTTGAAGGCGGGGACGCCGTAGCCATGCTCGGCGGCGTGGTCCAGAAGCTGTCTCAGCGTGATCAGGGCCATGGGCTCACTCCTCGATCAGGGTGCGGGCGGTTCGGGCGACGGCCTCGGCGGTGATGCCGAAGTGCCGGTAAAGGTCGGGTGCAGGGGCTGATGCGCCGAAGCCGGTCATGCCGACAAAGGCGTCGGGGGTGCGCAGGATCGGGCCGTCCCAGCCCTGCCGGATGGCGGCCTCGATGCCCACGCGAGGAGCCGTGCCGAGGGTGGCGGTGCGGTAGTCCTCGGGTTGCCTGGCGAACAGTTCGAAGCTGGGCGCGCTGACCACGGCGGTGCGGATGCCCTGCGCCTCCAGCAGGTCGGCGGCGGCAAGGGCGATCTCGACCTCGGACCCGGTGGCGATCAGGGTGACCTGACGGTCGCCGGGGTCGAGAAGAAGATAGGCCCCGCGCGCCGTCAGATTGTCGGTGGCGTCCTTGCGGACGGTGGGCAGGTTCTGCCGCGACAGCGCCAGCAGGGTAGGCCGGTCGGCCGAGGCCATGGCGATCTCCCATGCCTCGGCGGTTTCCACGGCGTCGGCTGGGCGGATCACCGTCAGGTTCGGGATGGCCCGCAAGCTCGCCAGATGCTCGACCGGCTGGTGGGTCGGCCCGTCCTCGCCCAGGCCGATGGAGTCGTGGGTCATCACATAGGTGACCGGCACGCCCATCAGCGCCGACAGCCGGATCGATGGGCGGCAGTAGTCCGCGAAGGCCAGGAACGTGCCCCCATAAGGACGGAAGCCCCCGTGCAGCGCGATGCCGTTCAGGGCGGCGGCCATGCCGTGCTCGCGGATGCCATAGTGAAGGTAGCGCCCGCCGTAATTGCCCCGCTGGACCGGCCGCATGTCCTTGGTCCGCGTCAGGTTCGACCCGGTCAGGTCGGCCGAGCCGCCGACGGTATCCGGCAGCGCGGCGTTCACGACGGCCAGCGCCATTTCCGAGGCCTTGCGGGTGGCGACCTTGGGCCGGTTCAGCAGAAGCTGCGCCTTGTAACTGGCCATGGCGGCGCTCAGGTCGTCCAGCCCGCCACGGGCCTGCGCTGCCTCGAAGGCGTCCCGCTGGGGGTGCGCGTCCTTCCGGGACTCCCACTCCCGCCGCGCCTCGGCCCCGCGCCGGGAAATGCTGCGCCATTTCTCGTAGACGGCGGGCGTGATGACGAAGGCTTCATGCGCCCATTCGAGATAGCCGCGCGCCGCCGCGATCTCCTCGGCGCCCAGCGGTGCGCCATGGACATCATGGCCGCCCTGCTTGTTCGGCGCGCCGAAGCCGATCACCGACCGGCAGGCGACCAGCGAGGGCCGGGGATCGCGGCGGGCGGCGTCGATGGCGGCGGCGATCTCGGCGGGGTCATGGGCATCGCAGGCGATGCTGTGCCAGCCGCAGGCCGCGAAGCGCGCCATCTGGTCGGTCGAGGTGGAAAGCCCGGTCGAGCCGTCGATGGTGATGCGGTTATCGTCCCACAGCACGACCAGCCGGCCGAGGCCGAGGTGCCCCGCCATGTCGATCGCCTCGTGGCTGATGCCCTCCATCAAACAGCCGTCGCCCGCGATGACCCAGGTCCAGTGGTCCACCAGATCGTCGCCGAAGCGGGCGTTGGCCATCCGCTCGGCCAGCGCCATGCCGACGGCGGTGGCGATGCCCTGTCCCAGCGGCCCGGTCGTGACCTCGACCCCCGCCGCATGGCCGTATTCCGGGTGCCCCGCCGTGCGCGCGCCCAACTGGCGGAAGCGGCGAAGCTCCTCGACCGGCATGTCTGCATAGCCCAGCAGGTGGTTGATCGCGTAAAGCAGCATCGAGCCATGCCCCGCCGACAACACGAAGCGGTCGCGGTCGGGCCACCTGGGGTCGGCGGGATCGATCGTCACGAAGCGGTCGAACAGCACCGCCGCCACGTCCGCCATCCCCATCGGCATTCCCGGATGGCCCGAGTTCGCCGCCTGCACCGCGTCCATCGTCAGCGCCCGGATGGCGTTCGCCATCGCGCGCTCGGCCATGTCGTAGGTCTTCGTCATGGGTGCGTTCATGGGATCAGGCCTTCTTCGAGGTTTCGACCAGGCGCTGGACCATCGGCGTCAGGATCAGCTGCATCGCCAGGTCCATCTTGGGGCCCGGGATGACGATCGAATTCGCCCGGCTCATCCACGAGCCCTGGATCATCTGGGTGAGGTAGGCGAAGTCGATGCCGCGCGGGTTGCGGAAGCGGATCACCACAAGGCTTTCGTCCGCCGTGGGAATCCAGCGGGCGATGAAGGGGTTCGAGGTATCGACCACCGGCACCCGCTGGAAGTTGATGTCGGTCTGGGTGAACTGGGGCGTGATCACATGCACGTAGTCGTGCATCCGCCGCAGGATCACGTCCGTCACGGCTTCCGTCGAATAGCCGCGCGAGGCCTTGTCGCGGTGGATCTTCTGGATCCATTCGAGGTTGATGACCGGAACCACCCCGATCTTGAGGTCGGCGTGCCGGGCGATGTCGATCCCGTCCGTCTTCACCGCGCCGTGCAGCCCTTCGTAGAACAGAAGGTCGCTGCCGTCCTCGAAGGCGGCCCAGGGCGTGAAGGTGCCGGGGGCGGCGCCCCAGCGCTCGGCCTCGCGGTCGTCGTGGACATAATGGCGGGTCTCGCCGCGCCCCGTCTCGCCGTAGATGCGGAAGATCTCCTCCAGCTTCTCCAGCTCGTTGGCGTCCAGCGAGAAATGGCTGAAGGTGTTGTCCCCGGCGGCCGTCCGGCGCGCCAGTTCCGCCTTCATCGCGGCGCGGTCATGGCGGTGGAAGGCGTCGCCCTCGATCGAGACGGCGCGGATGCCCTCGCGCCGGAATATCTGGTCGAATGTCGTCTTGACCGTGGTCGTGCCCGCGCCCGAACTGCCGGTGACCGAGATGATGGGATGTTTCCTGCTCATGAGTTCCTACTGCCGGAAGAGGCCGCGGCGGCCGAAAAGGGCGGCGACTTCCTCGTGCGGGAGGTCGTGATAGGCGGCGACGCGATGGACCTTGTCGGCGGTGCCGAAGACGAAGGGCGTGCGTTCGTGCAGTGACTGCGGCACCCGGTCGAGGATGCGGTCGCAACCGTCGGTCGCGGCGCCCCCCGCCTGTTCGATCAGCAGGGCGATGGGGGCGCATTCATAGACATGGCGCAGGCGGCCGCGTTCGTAGCCGGGGCGGGCGTCGGCGGGGTAGAGGAAGATGCCGCCCCGGCTGACGATGCGGTGGGTTTCCGCCACCAGCGAAGCAATCCAGCGCATGTTGAAGTTCTTGGCGCGCGGGCCGGTGTCGCCCGCCAGGCAGTCGTCGATATAGGCGCGGACCGGCGCCCCCCAGTGGCGATAGTTCGAAACGTTGATCGCGAATTCGCTGGAGGCGGCGGGGATTTCCAGCTGCGCCGTGACAAGCTCGAACCGGCCCGTTTCGGGGTCGAGGACATGCAGGCTCGTCCCCTTGCCCACCGTCAGCACCAGCGCCGTCTGCGGCCCGTAGATCACGTAGCCCGCCGCAAGCTGGTCGGTGCCGGGGCGCAGGAACGAGGCGAGCGGGTCCGACGCCGCCGGCAGGATCGAGAAGATGGTGCCGATCGAGACGTTCACGTCGATGTTCGACGAGCCGTCCAGCGGGTCGATCGCCAGCGCCAGCGCTCCTGCGGGGTTCAGCGCCGCGACGTCCTCGCGTTCCTCGGAGGCATACCAGCGCACGGGGCTGCCGGTCAGCGCGGCGGCGAAGGCCTCGTCGGCGATCAGATCCAGGGCCTTCTGGGTGTCGCCGTCGCTGTTTTCACCCAGCGTTGCGCCGTGACCTTCCAGGGGGCCGCGGGCGATGCGCTTGGACAGATCGCGGGCGACATGGGCAATGTGGCGTATGACCAGCGTAATCTCGGGGCTGGCGGCGAGATCCTCGAGTCCGATGCAATCGCTCGCTGCCATTGTCCCTCTCCCTTGGCGTCTGTCGCGCCAAGGTTGATCATGCGCAGCGGGCGCGATAAGGAAATTTAATAAGTTGGAAGCAGCGTTTCAGGAACGTGAATGAGCGTGGTGAATGCCCTGACCCTGCGCCAGCTGCGCGCGCTTTGTGCCGTCACTGAAACGCGCTCGATCAGCGGAGCCGCGCAGGCGCTGGGCCTGACTGCCCCGGCGGTCCACAGCCAGTTGCGGGTGCTCGAGGACGTGGTCGGCGCACCCCTGATCTTCCGCGACGGGGCCCATGCCTTCGGGGCGACGCCTGCGGGCGAGGCGCTGCTGGCGGCCGCGCGCCGGGCCGACGCGGCACTGCAGGGCGCGCTGGACCAGATCGAGGCCCTGCGGCAGGGGCAGGCGGGGCGCGTGGTCCTGGCGGTGGTCTCGACCGGCAAGTATTTCGCCCCGGGCCTTGTCGCGGGATTGCGGCGCAGCCATCCGGGGATCGAGGTCGCGCTGCGGGTCGGCAACCGCGACTGGGTGCTGTCCGCCCTGCGCGACGGCACTGTGGACCTGGCGGTCATGGGCCGTCCGCCGCGCGACCCGGTTGTGACTGCGGCCGACCTTGGCCCCCACCCCCATGTGATGATTGCGCCACCCGGCCACCCTCTGGCGGCCGACCCGGAGGTGTCGGCTCAGGCGATCCTGTCCCAGCCGATCATTCTGCGGGAACCGGGCTCGGGCACCCGTGTGCTGGCGCAGCGGTTTCTCGACCGGCTGGGCGAGGGCGCGCCTTATGCCGAGATCGAGATGGATTCGAACGAGACGATCAAGCAGGCGGTCATGGCCGGCCTTGGGATCGCGCTGATTTCCGGCCACACGGTTGCGGACGAACTGAAGGCCGGGCGGCTGGTCACGCTGCGCCGCCACGACCTGCCGATCATCCGGCGCTGGTTCGTCCTGCACCGCGCCGACAGCCCGCCCGAGGGGGCCGCGCTGACGGTCTGGCGCGACATCCTGTCCCGGCAGGGGTCCTTCCTTCCGGGCGCCTGACCGCTACTTCAACGGCTGTTCGGGCCCTTCGGTGCCGGGCGGGGTCCGGCCCTCGGCGCGATCGCGGTGCAGCGCCGCGCGGCCCAGCACCATCATCGTCACGGGTGTCGTCAGCATGATGAGCAGGCCCAGGAAGACCTCGTGGATCACCAGCCGCGAGCCGAGGGTCGAGAACATCAGCATCGAGCCGATCAGGATCCCCGCCGCGCCCCAGCTTGTTCCCAGGGTGGGCGCGTGCAGTCGTTCGTAGAAGCTGGGCAGGCGCACCAGACCGATCGTGCCCAGCAGCGTCAGGATGGTCCCCAGCGCGACGAAGGCGGCGATCAGCAGCGCGACGACGGGGGGAAGCTGTTCGAGGTGGCTCACTCGATCACCTCGCCGCGCATCAGGAACTTGGCCATGGCGGTGGTGGCGACAAAGCCCAGAACGCCCATGACCAGCGCCCCCTCGAACTGGTAGATGGTGCCGTGCTGCATGCCGGTGACGACCAGCAGCAGCATGGCGCAGACATACATGGTGTCCAGCCCCAGCACGCGGTCCTGGGCACGGGGCCCACGCAGGGCGCGCATCACGGCCAGCACCAGCGCAGCCACCAGGCAGATCTGCGAAACGGTCAGGACGGCGGACAGGATCGTTGCGCTCATTCGAAGATCTCCATCAGCAGGGACTCGTAGCGGGACTTGATCGTGTGGACCCAGTCGTCGCCCTCGATCAGGTCGAAGACATGCAGCAGAAGCTGACCGTTGCGGGGCTCGTATTCGATCCAGGCCGTGCCGGGGGTGGCGGTCACGATGACGGCCAGGACGGCAAGCCCGCTGGGGTTGGTCATGTCCAACGGAATGCGGACGAATCCCGCCTTGCGCCTGTGATGGCGCCCTTCGGACAGGATCAGCCGCGCCACGTCCCAGTTCGAGCGCACGATGTCGCCTGCCACGCGGACGAACAGCCGCGCCATGGCGCCGGGGCGCTTGACCACGATCCGCCGGGGCGTGATGCGGCGATAGGCAAAGCCGCCCAGGATTCCCGCCAGCAGGCCCAGCACCAGCTGGCCCAGCGTGAAGCCCGTCAGCACCATCCACAGGATGGTCAGCACGACCGTGACGATGGGATGGGGCAGCAGCGTCATGACGGGTCGGGCCCCACGGGGGGCGCAGTCATCACGCCCCCGATATAGACTTGGTTGCGGGTCAGGGCGTCCGCCGTCCGGTCGAGATAGCGCAGTGCGGGCTCGGCCCCGATCGTCAGAAGACCGACCGTGCCGACCAGCATCAGGATTGGCAGGATTTCCAGCACGGGCAGTGGCGGCTCGTCGGTATTGGCCCAAAGGCTCTGGATGCCCCAGCGCGACAGGGCCACCAGCGTGCAGAAGCCTGTGACGATCAGCAGCACGACAAAGGCCCAGTGTCCCCAAAGGTTCGGCAGAACCGTCACCCGCTCGATCGCGCCCGACAGCATCCCGAACTTGCCCAAGAAACCTGCAAGCGGCGGCAGCCCGGCCACGACCAGCACGCAGGCCAGGAAGGCCAGCCCCAGCAGGGCGGTGGCGCCGGGGATGGGGCGGTTCTGCTCGGCCCTTTCCTCGTCCAGGTCGTCCTCGGCATCCAGGCCGAAGGCCTCGGCGGTGATGGCCAGAAGGCCCGCGATGCCGCCTTCCTTGCGCCCGATGGGCTCGGCCAGCAGGAACAGCGCCGCCAGCGCCAGGGTCGAGGCGATCATGTAGTAAAGCGCCGCGGTCAGCATGGGCGCGTCGTCATAGATCAGCGCCAGTCCCAGCACCGTCAGCAGCGTCCCCGAGGACACCAGCACCAGATTGCCGGTCATTCGGCCGAGGTCCTGCGCCTGCAGCACGCCGATCGCGCCGAAGACCATCGTGGCCATGCCGCCCAGCGCCAGGACGTTGGACCCGAAGCCCGCGGAGGCGCCCGCCTGCGCGCCAAACAGCAGCAGGCCCAGCCGGATCACCACATAAACCCCGACCTTGGTCAGCAGAGAAAAGACCGCCGCGACGGGTGGGCTGGCCGCGCCATAGGCGTTGGGCAGCCAGAAGCACAGCGGCCACATGGCGGCCTTGATCAGGAAGGCCCCCGCCAGCAGCGCCGCCGCCGCATGGACCATCGGCCGCTGGGCATCCGTCAGGCGCGGGATGCGCGTGGCCAGGTCCGCCATGTTCAGCGTGCCCGTGGTGCCGTAGATCAGCGACACGCCCAGCAGGAACAGCATCGCCGCCAGCAGGTTCACGGCGATGTAGTGCAGCCCCGCGCCCACGCGGACGCGGCCCGTGCCGTGCAGCAGCAGCCCGTAGGAGGCCGCCAGCATCACCTCGAAGAAGACGAACAGGTTGAACAGATCGCCGGTCAGGAAGGCCCCGTTCACCCCCATCAGCAGGAACTGGAAGAGGGGAGAGAAATGCTGCCCGTTCCGGTGCCAGCCCGCCCCCGCGTAAAGCAGCGCGGGCAGCGCCACCAGCGCCGTCAGCAGCAGCATCACCGCCGACAGCCGGTCCAGCACCAGCACGATCCCGTAGGGCGAGGGCCAGTCCCCCAGCAGGTACAGGGTGACGATGTTGCGCCCTTCCACGGCCGAGCCGCCCGCGCGGTCGATCAGCGCGATGGCGACGCCCAGCTGCAGCACGCAGGAGACAAGGCCGATGGACAGCTTCAGCTGCCGCCGCCGCTCGTCATACATCAGCATGATCGCCCCGGCGAGCAGCGGCACCAGGATCGGCATGACGAGCATGTGGACGGGAAGCGTCACGAACTGCGCTCCTTTCCGTCCACATGGTCGGTGCCGGTCAGCCCGCGCGAGGCCATGATGACGACCATGAACAATGCGGTCGTGGCGAAGCTGATGACGATGGCCGTCAGGACAAGCGCCTGGGGGACGGGGTCGGCATAGCGCTCGGGGTTGACGAAGCCGCCCTTGGGCATGATGGGCGCCGCGCCCGTGACCAGCCGGCCCATGGCGAAGATGAACAGGTTCACGCCATAGGACAGCAGCGCCAGCCCCACGATGACCTGGAAGGTGCGCGGGCGCAGCGCCAGCCAGACGCCCGAGGCGACCAGCACGCCGATCCCCAGCGACAGGGTCAGTTCCATCAGACGCCCTCCTGCTGTTGCTGCTGTTCTTCCTGCCGGTGCTCGCGTTCCTCGCGCGGGTCGGCGCCGTCGGCGCTTTCGCGCGCCCGCAGGCGGGCCGAGCGCAGCGACTGGTGCGCGATGGCGATCTGGATCAGCACGGTCGCGCCCACGACCGTGGCGAAGACGCCCAGGTCGAAGATCAGCGCGGTCGCGGCCGGAACCTGCCCGATCAGCGGCAGGGTGACATACTGGGCATGGGCCGTCATGAAGGGATAGCCGAACAGGAAGGACCCCATGCCGGTCCCGACCGCGATCACCAGCCCCAGCCCGATCCAGCGCACCGGCAGGATGGTGATGCGGCTTTCGACAAAGCGCACGTCCGTCGCAAGATACTGCAGCAGCAGTCCGATGGCGAAGCCCACGCCGCCCGCGAAGCCCCCGCCCGGCAGGTCATGGCCGCGCAGGAACAGATACATCGCCAGTGCCACCGTCAGCGGGAACATCCATTGCATGATGACCGAGGGGATCAGCATCATCAGGTCATGGCGCGTGGGCTCGCGCTCGGCCTCGCGCTCGCGGGGGCAGTTGAGGGGCGGCAGCTCGTTGAACGTCTGCTGCGAGGGCAGGGCCACGCTTTCGGGCGCGGGCCGGAAGCGGCGCAGCAGCGCATAGCAGGTCAGCGCCACGATCCCCAGAACGGTGATCTCGCCCAGGGTGTCGAAGGCGCGGAAATCCACAAGGATCACGTTGACCGCGTTGGTGCCCCCGCCCTCGGCATAGGCGTTGCGGCGGAACCAGTCGCCGATGGTGGGGCCGGGGGGCACCGTCATCACCGCAAAGGCGATGGCGGCCACGCCCGCCCCGCAGATCGAGGCGATCACCAGGTCGATGGCCCGGCGACGGCGGGCGGGAAGGCGGGCATCGCCCGGGATCTCCTGCAGGCGCTTGGGCAGCCAGCGCAGGCCCAGAAGCAGCAGCACGGTGGTCATGATCTCGACCAGGATCTGGGTCACGGCCAGATCGGGCGCGGACAGCCAGGCGAAGGTCATGGCCGTGACCAGCCCCGCGCCCCCCAGCAGCGCCAGCGCGGCGAAGCGGTGGTACTTGGCCTGGACCGCGGCGCCGATGGCGCAGGCGATCCCCGCCATCCACAGCAGCGCGAATGTCGCGTCGAAGCTTTGCAGCCACTCGCGCGGGACAAGCCCCGCGAAGCCCCACAGCGTCGCGGCCGTGGCGCCGAGGCTCAGCAGCACGATCAGGCGCAACTGCACCTGCAGCCGCGGGCTGCCCAGGACGCGGTAAAGCTGCGCGGGCCAGCGGCGGGTCACCGCCAGCATCAGCCGGTCGAAGATCTGCTGGCCGCGGATGCGCGACAGGATGCCCGGCGCCTCGTTGGCGCGCGACAGCCGCGGCGCCATGACGAAGTAAACGGCCGTTCCCAGCACAAGGGCCGTGAGGCTCATCATCAGGGCGACGTTGAAGCCATGCCACAGCGCCAGGCTGTAATAAGGCGTGCTCTCGCCCAGGACCGCCAGCACGCCGCCATGCAGGACCGTGCCGATCATGGCGGCGGGCCAGAGCCCGACCAGAAGCACGATGGCGACCAGAAGCTCGACCGGGCGGCGCATCCAGGTCGGCGGCTCGTGCGGTTCCTTCGGCAGGTCGGTTGCGGGCGGGCCGAAGAAGACCGAGACGATGAAGCGCAGCGAATAGGCCACGCTGAAGACGCTGGCGAGCGTCGCGATATAAGGCAGGGCGTTGTCCAGCCAGGTGCCGTTGTGCCAGTCGGCGGCCTCGGCGAAGAACATCTCCTTGGACAGGAAGCCGTTCAGCAGCGGCACGCCCGCCATGGCCGCCGCCGCCACGATGGCCAGCGCCGCCGTGCGCGGCATGGAATGGCGCAAGCCGCTGAGGCGGCGCATGTCGCGGGTGCCGGTTTCATGGTCGATGATGCCCGCGGCCATGAACAGCGAGGCCTTGAAGACCGCGTGGTTCATGATGTGGAAGATCGCGGCCACGATCGCGCCGCCGCTGCCCATCCCGGCCAGTGCCGTGATCAGCCCGAGATGGCTGATCGTCGAATAGGCCAGAAGCCCCTTGAGATCGTTGCGCCAGGTGGCGATCACCGCGCCCAAGAGCAGTGTCGCCATGCCGGTGCCCGCGACCACCCAGAACCAGGCGGAGGTGCCGCCGAGCACGGGCGAGAAGCGCACCAGAAGGAAGACCCCCGCCTTCACCATCGTGGCCGAATGCAGATAGGCGCTGACCGGCGTGGGCGCGGCCATCGCGTTCGGAAGCCAGAAATGGAAGGGGAACTGCGCCGACTTGGTGAAGGCGCCGATCAGGAACAGCCCCAGGATCCAGCCGTACCAGGGATGTGCCCGCACGCGGTCGCCCGCCCGCAGCACGTCATCCAGGTGATAGCTGCCCGCCGCGTGCCCCAGCAGGACCATCGCCATCAGCAGGCAGAGGCCCCCGGCCCCGGTCACGATCAGTGCCGTGCGCGCGCCCTCGCGCGCCGCGCCGTTCTGGTGCCAGTAGCCGATCAGCAGGAAGGAAAAGAGGCTCGTCAGTTCCCAGAACACCACCATCAGGATGATGTTGCCCGCCATCAGCATCCCCGCCATCGCGCCCGCGAAGGCCAGAAGAAAGCCGTAGAAGCGCGGCACGGGATCGTCGGGCGACAGGTAGTAGCGGGCGTAGATGACCACCATCAGCCCGATGCCATAGACCAGAAGCAGCATCAGCCAGGAAAAGCCGTCCAGCCGCAGCGTCATGTCCAGCCCCAGCGAGGGCGCCCATTCGATGCTGCGGGCGACCACGCCCCCGTCCGCGACCTCGCCCGCAAGGGGGGCCAGGCCCAGCAGGCCCGCCACCATCACGCCTCCTGCCAGCAGCACCTCGGCATTGCGGGCACCGACCGGCATGGTGACGGCCAGGATCGCGCCCAGAAAGGGCAGCACTGCAAGCAGGAGGAGAAGGTTCTGGCCGAGCATGCGTCCGGTGTGTCGCCTTTCTTCGTCATGGCGGCGCGGCGGGCGCGCGGTTCGATCGACCCGGGGGACGGGCGGGGAACCGGCGCATCCACGCCGGAAAGCGACTGCCTCGGCGGGCCGCTGGCCGCAACGTAATCCGGGCCCCGCGCCCCCCTCAAGGGTGCACGTCCGAATTGTCGCAGAACACGGGTCACCCGCGCAGGATGCGCCGCCGGATCTGCCTGCCGAGGATCGCTTTGAAGCCGAGCTACAAGTCCCCTGCGGAAGCGTCAATCACCCGAAGGAAAACAATCGCTTCACAAAGCCGCAAGCGCCGCTGCCGGAGGCAGGCGCAAGGCTTGGTCCTTGATGAAAGGAGATACAGTGGTGAGCCCAACAGGATTCGAACCTGTGACCCACTGATTAAAAGTCGGGTGCTCTTCTCGGTTTCCGCCCGTGTCATGTCGTTTCATGCCGTTTCAAATGGGTTTGCCATAAAGATTTTCACAAACTAATCAGATGCTTGCGGATTTCATCAGGCAGACCTATTATGTTCCATGTGGTATCAGGGCATGGCGCGGGAATTGTCCGCTGAGTGTCCGCTGAGCGGATGTTCGCTGGTGGTTCTGGCAAGGCAGGTCGAGGGCATGAAGAAACAGATCAGTGACGCGCTGTTGCGCTCACTCAAGGCGCCCGACAGCGGCCGCATCGAGATTTCCGACTCCGTCAGGCCGGGGCTCCGCCTGCGGATCATCCCCTCGGGACGCCGCTCCTGGATCTACGAGAAGCGCATCAAGGGCGGTCCGAAGCGCACCCACACCCTCGGCACCTATCCGGAGCTGTCGATCAAGGATGCCCGCGCGTGTGCGCTGGAACTGGAACTCGAAGCGGGGCGTGGCTTCGACCGCATTGCCGAAGCGGCAAAGGAGGCGGCGCAGAAGGTAGAGGAAGAGCTCGCGGCGACCAGCATCAGGCAGGTGTTGGAGGCCTTCGACGCCCTGCACCTTTCGAACCTTCGCACCGGAAAGGAGGTCCGAAGGTCGCTCTTCCTCGAGCTGGCACCCTATCTTGACGATGACATTGCGAGCCTGAACCGGAAGGCCCTTCAGCGCGTCATAGACGCCAAGGCAGCCACCGGCTCCAAGGTGCAGGCCAATCGGGTGAAGGCGTATCTGTCTAAGTTCTCAAAGTTCGCCTGGCAGCGGGGCTATCTTGAGAACCATGTCGGAGTCGGTCTCGAGAAGGCCTGCAAGGAGGTCTCACGAGACCGGGTCCTGAGCATCGCGGAGATTCATGAGATTTGGGATGCGACCTTCAAGCTGTCGCCTATCGCTGGCGGCATCGTGCGACTGCTCATCCTGACTGCACAGCGCGCGAACGAGATTGCTCGCCTCACGTGGGATGAGGTGAATATCGATCAGGAGTGCATCGAGCTCAGAGGTAGCCGGACCAAGAATGGGAAGGCGCATATTACCCACCTCTCGGCACCTGCTATGCAGGAAATCGAAGCCCGACATGGCAATAGTGATTCACGGTTCCTGTTCACGACAACCGGCACCACGCCCTTCTCCGGGTTCAGCCGCCTCATGGAGCAGATGAAGAGGCACCTGCGGCCCAATTTCGAGCATTGGACCTTGCATGACCTCCGCACGGCCTTTGCAACCGAGATGGCAAGCCGGGGTGAGTTGGAGACGGTAGTCGACCGCATCCTTAACCACGCAGCGTCTGGATCTGCGCCCAGCGCGGTCGCCCGCGTCTACAATCGCTCGCAGTATCTCCCCGAGCGGAAGCGCATCCTGAACGACTGGGCAATGGTCGTTACCGGCCCGCGCAAGCCGAAGGGCAATACTGTGGTTCCGTTCAGATCGGGGGCAGCATGAGCAAGAAGAGGGAGCGCGCTGGCAAGCTGCGCAAGGAGACGGAGGCACTCGTCGGTGCCATGTCCTCTCTGTCCGAGCGGGAAAAGTATCTGGTCTCGCTCGAAGCGTGGGCAAGGATGCTCCTTGGAGAGTTGCAAGAAAGGCGCCTGTCGCAAGCGGCTGTGAGCCTGGACCTGCTGAGCTCCATTTCGTCGGCTCATGATGGCGGTTTGCGGCATTCCGATCTGCGCGACGCCTATCCGGTCAAGGCCTGGCGTGAAGACACGGTAGAGGTTCCCCGCGCATGGGTGAATTCTCTCGTCGAGGGCTGGAGGAAGTATCGGCTCGCGGGCCCGGAAACAAACCTTGGAGAAGTGCTGGGCGTGGAAGGTGGAGGGCAGGGACAGCAGCCTGCTCGAGTGGCCTTCAATAATCTGCGGCAGGACGTGCATCGGTATAATGCCGTGAGCATAGAACAGCGAGCCGCAGCCCTGGACGGGAAGTTCCTTTCGCAAGAGCAGGCGCGCGCATCGGTCGCCGATTCACTTGGATTGAGCGACGACGCAGTGAAGCGATCAGTCTCCAAAGTGCGAAGGAAAAAGGGGGAGTAGCATCCCGAAGGCCCGCCCCTGAATGGGCCAGCGGGCAGGCTCAGTTTCAACCCATCGCAACACGTTCCACTCAATGCGAGGGTTGACCAAATGCAGGCCACTGATCGGCTACTGAGAGACAAGGACGCCGCCGAGGCGCTCGGCGTGAGCAAGACCACGTTCTGGCGTCGTGTGAATGACGGCACGGTGCCCCCGCCGGTGAAAATCGGTGGCTCCACACGCTGGCCGCAATCTGAAATTCAGGCAGTTATCGAGCGTGCCAAGGCCACGCGCATGGCCGCCGCATAACGAAAACCACCACCCCGGGCACAGGGTGGCGGCGCTTTCGTTATGCGGTATGGGATATCGCAAACATAGCGCGCAGCGCCCTTGCCGACAAGACAATAGGCAAGGCAATGAGCTTCAAGAAGCAATGGCCCGCACGGGCCTTCACCGTGAAGGACAACGAGTCCGACCCCCGCTTCATCGTCGTCAAGGGCCGTGACCGTTGGGCCCTCGAGAACCTGATCCAGGCTGGCAACAAGGGCTGCACGCCGATCGATCACCCGGGGCCGCGCTGGTCGGCCTACGTGTTCAAGCTGCGCAAGCAGGGCATCAGCATCGAGACCCTGCATGAAAGCCATGAGGGGCCGTTCCCCGGTCATCATGCCCGATACGTGCTGCAGTCGAGTGTCACCCCCGGTCGGGAGATGGCGGCATGAGCGGCGCGATCCGGAAGAACGCCCGCGAGGAAATCCGCATCACGCTGGACGACTTCAAAGGCCTCCAGCTGGTGAACCTGCGCGTCTGGTTCGATGCCGGGAATGGGGAATACCGTCCCGGCAAGCAAGGGGTGGCCTTCCGCCTCGACCTGCTGCCCGAGGTCCTGGAGGCGCTGGGCGCGCTGGAAGGCGGTGCGGCATGATGGCCCTTCGCATTTCCACCCTGTGCCATCGCTTCGGCATCGACCCTGATCGCGCCGCCATGCTGGCCGTGCTTGTCTGGGGGGCCGGCCATGAGTGACGCCCGCGCCCTGACCCTCGCCCTTCGCGGCAAGTGGTATCGCCGCTACGGGCTGGCCTGCTGCCCAGCGCATGGCGACCGCAGGCCTTCCTTGTCGCTGGCGGATGCCCCAGACGGACGGCTGCTGCTGAACTGCAAGACCGGCTGCCGCTTCGAGGACGTGCTTACCGCGTTGCGTGACCGGGGGCTGGTGGATCGTGGCGGCAGACCACAGCCGCCCAGTCCGGCCGAGGTGGCGCGCCGCAAGGCTGAGGATGAAGCCGAGGCCGTGAAGCGGGAACGGCAGGCGCTGGCGTGCTGGCGCGAAGCCCTGCCGATCCACGGCACCATCGCTGAAACCTACCTGCGGGGGCGGGGCATCACCTGCCCCCTTCCCGACAGCCTGCGCTTCCACCCTGAGTGCTGGCATGCCAGCGCCCAGCGCCTGCCTGCAATGGTCGCGAGGGTGGATGGCCTGCCCCGGCTCGCGGTGCATCGCACCTATCTATGCGCGGATGGGATGGCCAAGGCGGACGTGGACCCGCCCAAGGCGATGCTGGGCGCTGCGTTGGGCGGTGCGGTGCGACTCGCTGAGGCCCGTGGCCCGCTTGTAGTGGCCGAGGGCATCGAGACAGCCCTGAGCCTCTCCGGCGGCCTCCTGCGCGGTCCTGCGACCGTATGGGCGGCTCTCTCTGCGCCCGGCGTCGCGGGGCTCCGCCTTCCCGACACGCCGCACCGCCTGACCATCGCGCCCGACAGTGATGACAAGGGCGCCGGCCATGAAGCCGCGCACAAGCTGGCCGAACGCGCCATCGCCCACGGCTGGACCGTGAGCCTCCTGCCCGCCCCTGCCGGGCGGGACTGGAACGACATTCTCATGCTGAAAGGGGCCGCCGCATGAACGCGATGCCCGAACCGATCCCGTTCAAGGCTCAATGGCCGGATGCTGACCTCCGGCTGCTTCGTCCGGACGTTCCACTGCCACCACCGCTGCCGCTGGCCGAAGTCCTGACCCTGCGCGCGGCCGAATGGGTGGCGGCCACTGCAGAGGGCGCGGGCGCCCCGCCCGACTACGTCCTGGCGGCACTGCTGTCCGTCACCGGTGCCACGATGGGGAACGCCCGCTGGGTGTCGCCTTGGAAGGGCTGGGCTGAGCCGCCGATCATCTGGACGATGTGCATCGGCAACCCGAGCGCCGGCAAGAGCCCGGCCATCGACGCAGTGCTGGCTCCCCTCCGCCGCGCCGAACGCCCTCTGCGGCAGGAAGCTGGAGCCGAAATGGTCGCGTGGGAGAAGCGGGTGAAGCTCGCCAAGCTGGCGCAGGAAATCTGGGACAAGAAGGCACGTGCAGCTCTCGACAAGGGCAACCCGCCCCCTCCGGTGCCGAAGGAAGCCGACGCCGGCACGGCCCCGCATATTCCGCGCCTGATCGTGAACGACGGCACGGTCGAGCGGCTGGGCGTCATCGCGCAAGCCCAGCCCAAGGGCTTCCTGCAGATGCGGGACGAGCTGGCCGGATGGCTGCTGGCGATGGAGGCGAGGAACGGCGGTTCTGATCGGGCCTTCTGGCTTGAGGCCTATGGCGGCCGCGCCTTCACGGTCGAGCGCATGGGGCGGGCTCCGCTGACGGTGAACCGGCTGACCATCGGGGCGCTGGGCGGCATCCAGCCTGACCGCCTCTCGGAACTGCTGACCAAGACGAGCGATGACGGGCTGCTGGCGCGCTTCCTGCCGATCTGGCCCGGCCGGGTGCCGGTGAAGCAGCCCGAGCGCTTCGCCTCCGACGAGGTGGCGGATGCCGCCATGGCGCGACTGACGGCCATGCAGATGCCCCTGAGCGATGATGGCGAGCCCCGGCCGTGGTTCGTGGGCTTCGATGAGGCCGCCCGCGCCATGATGAACGATTGGCGGCAGACCTGCGACGAGTGGGAGACAGGGACCGAGGGGCTGCTGCTGTCCTTCATCGGCAAGCTGCCCGGCCTGGCGGCACGCTTGGCACTGGTGCTGGCGGCAATCGGCCATGCCTTCGACGGAGAGATGGATCCTGCCCAGCGCCAGATCACCCCGGCGGAGTTCGGCCGCGCCTGCCACTTCCTCGAAAGCTACATCCTGCCGATGGCCCGCCGCGCCTATGGGGTCGCCAGCGTCCCGAAGGAGGAACGCTCTGCCCGTCGCCTCGCGAGCCTTCTGCGCGAGATGGGGTGGCAGCGCTTCACCGCCCGCGAGGTCCGACGGATGGAGCGGCGTGGGCTTGCCAGCATGGGGGAGATCAACCCGGCCCTGTCGGCGCTCGAGGAAGCCGACCTGATCCGGGCCGTTGCAGAGGCTGCCGGCCCGAGCGGCGGCCGGCCGCAGCGCCTCTTCATCGTCAACCCTGCCGTTCACGAGGTGCAGTCATGACCCGGTGGCTCCAGGCAGCGATTTCGGCCCAACGGACGACTGACGAAACTGACAAAACCGACGAAACCCCCTCCGCCCGGGGGTTTCAGGGCCGAAATCCTCAACGGGCAGAGGTTTCGTCAGTTGTGTCGGTTCTGTCAGTAGGCCGGAAGCCCGAGGAGGCGCCCGCCCTCGCGCACGATGCCAGCCACGCCCCGCCCAGCGCTCCCGGCCGCATGGTGACGGCGTGGACCGGCGAACGGGCGAGCGCTGATGCGCAGGTGCACATGACCGATCTGGAGCGATATGGCCCACGAGGAGTGCTGTTCTGCGGCAAGTGCTGGCAGGCCCGTGGGCGCGACACGGCGCTAGGCTGCCTTGAGGGGAGGCCGTGCCGATGACCCCCCTCGAAGAACGCCGCTTCTTCGCCCGCCTGCTGGCAGATCATGCCGACGAGTGGGCCGAGCAATGGGCATCGAACAGTCAGGACGCTCACGGCGGCGGGCTTGAGCAAGTTACCCATGAGGCAGCTGTCGCCACGCTTCGGCGTGCCTATGGGGCCATGCTGCGCAAGGGCGGTCTCGACCACGTCGAGCGGATCACGATGGAGGAGGCCCAAGCCTTCCCCGGCTTCGCACTGGCGGCACCGGAGGGTGCCTGCGCCGTCTGGCTGGCAACAGGCCTCAAGGACCGTGACCTGCCGATGTTCGCCATGTTCATCGCCGCACCCAAGGCACTCGAGGGCCTGAGCGAAGCCGCAATCGAAAAGGAAGGGCGAGCTGCGGCTTTATGGGAACTGTCGAAGCTCACAACACCAGCTGACGCAGGGAAATGCGCGAAAGCCCTCTGGGGTAAATCATGAACTGTGTTAGAATCCAACAGCATAGATGGCGCGGTATGTGGATGCGCCCGAACGCAAGGAGATAGGCGAATGGGACGCATCGAGATTGCTCCCCAAGGACCGAGAGACGCGCTGGCTTTGGCGCTCGCGCAGGCGCTGGGCGACCGGGCGCAGATCAGGCCCAGCGCCCTGGCTGAAGCGCTGGCAGCGACAGGGACGCGCAGCCCTTCTCCCGTTGCATCGAGGATTGCCCAGATGCTGGCATCGCCGGCGGGTTCCGAGGCACCCAGCACCTACAGTCCGCCTATGCAGCCATTGCCGCCGGAAGCCGACGCCCTGCCGCAAGTGCCCGCACCCGCGCTGCAGAGCCTGATGCGGGAACGGCTACTCGGCCGCCCTGCCATGATGCCGCAGATGTCGGCTCCGCCTGAGCAGGCACCGTCCCAGGCGGTGCTGCAGACGGAGGCCCAGCGCACCCCATCGCGGCTCGAGGCATTTCGCCAGAAGAACCCAGCATACGCGAACGTGCCGGACCCGCAGCTGGCCGACGCCCTGCATCGCAAGTTCTACTCCGACGTGCCTCGCGCTGACTTCGACCAAGCGCTGGGCATGACGCCGAGCCAGCCGACTCCGGACTGGACAGCGATGAGCGCACAACTCGACGCTGCGGCGAGCCGCACCGGTCTGGAGCCTCGCAGCCTGCCTTCGGGCCAGCTGGCCCCAGGAGCCCCGCCCATTGCCTCGGGAGCGCAGCAACTGCGCCGCTTCAAGGTCCAAGCCCCCAGCGGCGCCGTCCATGAGGTTGAGGCCTTGGACGAGCAGGCCGCTTACGAAGCAGCCCGGCAGATGGAGGGAGGCCAAAGCGCCCAGGGGAGCGACTACGAGCGGATCATGGTGGCGCTGCGCAACGCAGACGCCGCCGGCGACACCGCGGCCGCGACACGGCTGGCGCAGATGGCCCGTTCTGCCAAGGCACGTCAGACCCCGCAGGCAGGTGGCAACGCTGATTTCATAGAGGTTGAAGGTCCTGAGGGCACAATCTACGAGTTCCCGGCCGGGACCGACGACGCCACGATCAAGGCGGCTCTGCAGAAGGTCTATGGAGCCCCCACCGCAGGGCAGGGTTTCGGGAACAACGTGGCGCAGGCAGCGGGCGACGGGCTGTTCTTCGGCTTCGGTGACGAAATCAGCGCCCGCCTCAACGCCATCACGGGTTACGACGCCAAGACCGGCGCCTATGGCAACTGGGGCACGACCTACGCCGACCAGCTTGACGCCGTGCGAGGGCAGGAGAGGCAGTTCCGGGAGGAGCATCCCGTTATCTCGACGGCAGCGGAACTCGGGGGCAGCCTGATCGGGCCCGCCAAGCTCGGCACTGGCTTCATCCGCAATGGCGCCACGGGCCTCGCTCGCATCGGCCGCAGCGGGCTTGTGGGTGCGGCTACAGCGGCAGGCTACGGCTTTGGCGAGGGTGAGGGCGGCGCCAGCAACAGGGTCACTCAGGCGGCTGTCTCCGCCCCGCTTGGCGCCATCGGCGGTGCCGCTATCGGAGGGCTCGGAGAAGGCTTCAGCGCTGCCATAGGGGCGCTACGCAGCCGTAGGATGCCGGCCGACACGCTCCCCACCATCGAAGGGCTGAAGGCCGAGGCTGGCGCGCTCTACGAAGCCGCCCGGCAGTCCGGCGCCGTCGTGCCGGAAAGCACCGTGAAGGGAATGGCGAGCAACATCGGCACGAAGCTGAAGGCCGAAGGCTTCGACAAGATGCTGCATCCTCGTGTGAACGCAGTCCTGCAGCGGCTGTCCTCGGAAGCGGGCGACAAGAGCCTCGCGGATCTGGAAATCCTGCGCCGCGTGGCGGCCGGGGCGGCCAACAGCATCGAGCCCGACGAGCGGCGGCTGGCCTCCATGGTCCTGGACGGCATCGATGATGCGGTCGAGAGTATGGGGGGCGATGCTGCCCCGCTGCAGGCCGCGCGGGAGGTGTGGAGCCGGATGCGGCGCATGGAGACCATCGAGACCGCCATCGAGAAGGCCTCGCTGCAGGACGACTTCGCATCCGGGCTGCGCTCTCAGTTCAAGGTCCTGCTTCGCAACCCTCGCCGACTGCGCGGCTTCGCAGAGGCGGACATCGCTGCCATGCGCGCGATTGCCAAGGGCGAGGGAGGCGCTGGGCTGCTGTCTGGCCTCGGGCGCAGGCTGTCGCCCAGCAGCATCACCGGCCTTGCTCTCACGGGTGGCGCAGGCTTCGGCGGCGCAGGGTTCGGGGCGGCAGCCATTCCGGCGGCGGGCATGGGGATGAAGCGGCTCGGGGACGCCCTGACTACCAGGGCCGCTCGCAACCTGTCGCAGAGGGTCGGTAAGGACTCCACCCGCCGGGCACTGCTCCAGGCGCTGGCAGGACCTGTTGCCCCGCTGGCTCCTGCCGTCGTCGCGCCCGGGATGCTCGCGCAAGGGCTGTTCGGCCATGACCGACGCTGAAAGGGAGGCATCAGGAGATGGCCCGTAAAAGCGGAACGGATGCGGAGGCACGGGATAGCGCTGGCCGGTTCACGGCCGGCAACCCGGGCAAGCCCAAGGGAACGCGCCACAAGGCTACACAGGCGGTCCTGGCGCTTCTGGATGGGGAAGCCGAGGCCCTGACACGCAAGGCCGTAGAGGTCGCGCTGGGCGGCGACACGGCAGCCTTGCGCCTCTGTCTGGAGCGCATCGCGCCGCCCCGGAAGGATGCACCCGTGACGTTCGGCCTTCCCCGCATGGAGCGGGCAGAGGACGCCGCAAAGGCCGCCGCTGCCGTGCTGGAAGCCGTGGCCGGGGGAGAGTTGACCCCTGCCGAGGGCGCTCACGTCATGTCGCTTGTCGAAACCTATCGCCGCACCCTGGAGACGACGGAAATCGAGGCGCGGCTTGCAGCTTTGGAGGATGCTAGGAAATGAGCGTGAAAGCCCGCATCGCCCGGCTGGAGGCCACCGCGCCCAGCGCCGACGTGTCTGCTGTGGAGGTTGTTTTCCTGACCCCGCCTGGTGGCAGCCCCGAGGCCGCACTGTTCGTCGGCGGGGGCGGCATCAGCCGGGAGGAAGGGGAGGACGATGCCGCGTTCATGGCCCGTGCAGAAGCTGCAATCACTTTGAGGCGCCCAGCGCCTCCGGTGGGCAAGGCGCAGGCAGCTAAAATCGGATGACGCAACCTCATCAGTAGCTTGACCCGTCTCTGCCTGTGCGGAAATCAAAGGAACATCATGGCGGCACCCGATCCTTTCGGCATCAGCATTGAGGAACTGCCCAGCGGCGGCTGGAGCGTGCTGGCCTGCTGCTTCGACCCGTTCAACACCGGTCAACGGACGCATCGGATCAGCCGCGCAAGCCGCGTCCTGATGAACCTGCGGCGGGACGGGTGGTCATGCTGGTGGTGCAGCGAACCGGTCCCCGAGTTTCGCCGGGGTGATGCGCGATACTGTTGTGAGGGCTGCCGCAAGCGTGCCGCACGTCAACGGCGGTCACAAGCAGTCATGATTTCGCGCTCGGAATCACTAAGCCTAGGCCCTTTGATTCCTCATGCCTGATCGTGCGCGTAGAAAAAGTGGATGCCCTCCCATAACATGGAGGGGGGATTCTTGCAGCCATTCGAACGTTAGCCCCCCAACGCCCTGAGGGTGACATGCTTTCATCTATCTACAATGTTGCGAAAGACCTTCTTGGCTTAGGAGCCTTTCTGGCGGGGGCAAGGCACGACCGCCGCTTGGAGCTGGCAGAATATCTGGAAAAGATATCTGCATGTGTTTCAAGCATAGCGGCGGCTGTTGAGGCAGGTCGAAACCCAGTCGCCTTATGTTCAGAACTCGAAGTTTACGGCGAGCAGTGTGCCAAGGTCCTGCAGACCATGCTTGACGCCCCGCAATCTGGACTACTCATCAAGAAGATACGGCAGGCTACTACTGCGAGAGCGATACTCGTGGAAAGTGGATCAGCTGTGACAAGATTGGAACTATTGCAGGAGCTTGAACGCGCGGCCGGCATGTTAAAGGGCGTAGCGAATACGCTACGCGCTCCAAGCCGAGGCTAGATCTACTCGTCACAATGGTTCGCTGCGAAAATCAGGTTCTTCCGGCTCCCTGACAGGCTTCCTGTAGCCCATATCGGGTCATAGGGAGGCGCGACGGCGAGCGAAAACTTGAAGCTCTGCGCAGTGGTCAGCCAAGGCATCACGAGGGCTCCCGGGATTTCTATGGCAATCCCTGTGACGAGCGGATCTATCTGCCATACAGAAGGCTTCACCCGGTCCATTGTGAACGTGTCGGTTTCAAGGGATGCATATTCTATGGCGCCGCGGATAACCTCCGCTGGCCCATTCAGTTCGGCCAGCAGGAACAGGCTCCCCGGAGTTTCCTCGCGGCAATACATGCTGATCTGAAGCTCCCGCTCATCATCCCGAGCAGGGCGCACGAAGGCTCGCCAACCCTCTCCCCAGAAATCAAGGCGCCACGAGCTTTGTCCAGGCGGGACGCGCCCGGTTATCATGCCAATGGCGCGTGGCTCACTTTTCTCGAACCCCGCCTCCTCGCTGCCTGGGTAGTGGGAAATGCCCCACCCATCAATGTCCTCACGGGAGAACCAGAGAATATCTGCGGCAGGGACGTATGTCAGGAAGGCTGCTACGGAACCGTGAGACACCCCGTGCCGGAATGCGTGCTGACTGATGACTTCATTGCAATCAGCGTCCTCCACGCCACCATAAGAGCAGGAGTGCTGCCCGAACCGCCCGAACGGTTCCATTGTTCGATACCGGCCCGCGATGAAAACGATTGATGCGCAAGCCGATGCGCACTCAGCCCCATCGGGTATGACTGTGTGAAAGGGCCGGTCGTCCAAGGCGCTCGAAAGCAGCAAGGCCTCTAGAACAGAGCCGCCTGGGCTATCTAAGAGCAAAATAGGGAGACCGTGAGCAGCGGGTTCAGCCCTGTCGGCAATGGCAGCGAACCTGTCCGCAGTCCCGTCGTCAATCTGCCCTGTCATCTTCAGGGCCGCTTTTCCCCGCCACTCGACCAGTTCGAAATCTGCCGCACATGCTGTGATGGGGAGAAGCACGGCAAACACCGCTGATGATATGAGCTTCAGCATCTACGAGGCCTTCAATGCTACGCCCGCACCCGAGGAAACCTGCCCCTCCTCCAAAAACTGGACGCCTCGGGCCTCCAGCGCCCGTATCAGCGCAGCCACCGTGTCATGCCGGCCACTGACCGGCCCGCGTGTCGCATCCAGCCGCTGCACGGTGGGGTAGCTGACCCCCGAAGCGTCCGCGAGTTCCTGTGCAGTCATGCCCGCGAGTGCGCGCGCCGCCCGAATCTGTTCCCCGTTCATCATCCCTCGCAAGAAAATCTATCATTGTTGATAGATGATCTATTGCAAGACCTTCTATCATGTGCGATAGATAACCTATCACAGAGGGAAGGGGAACGCTATGACCTACGACCGCTCCGCCATCATGAACGCCGCCTGGGCCTACGCCCGTGCCGAGATTGCAGCTTCGCGGATCAATCTGTCGGGTCGGTCGCGCCGCTTCATCTTCAAGCACGCCCTGCGCCGGGCTTGGGCTGAGGCTCGCATGGCTCGCGCCGCTGCCCTGCAGTCGCCCCGTGTCGCTGCCGTGAACGCGCGCATCTTCGCGCTGGAGGGGCAGAACCGCTGGACGCAGGCCGACTACCGCCTGCGCGACCAACTGACTACCGAACTGCAGGCGGCCGTCCACGCTGCCTGAATTTCAAGGAGAGAATACCATGACCAAACCCATCCTCGACGCATCTGATGCGGTGAGCTCTGCCAAAGCCTTCCTTCGAGCAATCGAGATGACGACCCGGGGCAATGCCTTCGGGGACAACCAGGATGCAGCCGCCATGAGCACGCTGTGCTTTGCGGCCGAGGACAAGCTGAATGAGGCGCTGAGCCTGCTGCAAGCTGCCGTGAAAGGAGAAACAGCATGAACCGCCGCGCTCTTCTGAAAGCCGCTCCTGCTCTCGCCATGGCGGGTGCGGTGCCGGCGATGGCCAGTGAGGGAGACACGCCGATCCTGCGCCTGTTCCGCCAGCACCAGGCGATCAACGACGCCGCCATGGTTCATGTCTGCGTCGCGACTGGCAAGGACGAGGACGAGGAACTTGACCGCCTGTTCTATCGTGAGCGGGACCGGATCCAGGACGAGATGATGGCGCTACCCTGCACCTGCGCGGCCGACTTTGCCGCGAAGGTCATCGTGGACACCTGCAACGGCGGCCTCTTCTCGGACTGGGAAACTGGCGCGATCTGGCAGGAAGCTCGCGCCCTGACTGGCGGTGCAGCATGAACCGCCGCGACCTGTTAAGAGCCGGGCCTGCGTTGGCTCTGGTCGGGGCTGTGCCAACGGCGGCATTCGAGCTTCCGCAAGAAGCTGCACAGGGCGACACGCCGGTGATGGCGCTCTTCCGCGAGTGGCGCCGGCAGCATCAACTAATGGAAAGCCTCTCAGGCCTCAGCGACGACGAATACGACGAGATGAGCGATGTTCGCGCCGAGATTGAGGCCCGCCTCTTCGCGGAGCCGGCACAGGACTTCCAAGACGTGTGCGCGAAGCTTCTGGCGCTGTCGCTGGATGGGGCGGACTTCATGGATGATGCCCACAACTCCGGCAAGAAGATCTGCGAGGAAGCCAAGGCCCTTCTGGCCTGAGCCCACCCCTTCATGAACCCGGCAGGCCCCGCCCAGCGCGGGGCCTTTGCTTTGCTCGCGTCTGACAGTGAGCGTTAGTCAACAGCCGCTCATGAAAAGTTGCTTGCTGCGGATGTTGGAACCCGCACCAGTCACACTTAGTTCACCTGTTGCGTTTATTTCGATTGACGGGTGACAGCCGACATAGTCCCATGTATGGCGTCGCTCGCGAGCGTTCGCGGACGTTCGCCGACGTTCGCCGACCGCATGAAAGACTAGGGGGAAACTATGCTTGCACTTATGGACCAGACGCGTGAGCCCTTCGTCGCGGACGAAGCCGAGGCTGTCGTTGCTCGTCGTGCAGCTGACAGTCTGAAGGCCGTTGCCGAGGCGCATGAGAGCGTCAAGGTATCGATCGATCCTCTCGAAGGCGGCCCCAAAATCATCGTGCCGCTGCCAGCTCCGGCAGTGGCGATGTTTCACGCCGTGCTAGAAGCAATGGCCAACCGAACGCCGATCTCTCTCATTCCCTACGAAGCGGAACTGTCAACACAGCAAGCTGCTGACTACCTAAACGTCTCGCGCCCTTATCTTGTCCGCAAACTGGATGCGGGCGAGTTGCCTTCTCGAAAGGTCGGAACCCACCGGCGTGTGCAGTTCTCTGACTTGGTTGCATACGAGCAAAAGTGCCGTGCTGAGCAGAGCAAGGCCCTTGAAGACCTGCACGCAGAAGAAAGGGCTCTTGGGCTGGAATGATTTCGACATTCACGGCATTCTTCGATGCAAATGTCTTCTATGGCGCGAGGCTGCGAAGCCTCGTGCTCTATATCGCTCAGACCAAGCTCTTCCGTGCTCGATGGAGCGACATGGTCCATGACGAGTGGGTCAGGAACCTGGTGTCAAATCGCACGGACCTCCAGCCTGAGAACTTGAAAAGGACGCGAGAACTGATGAACGCGGCAGTGCCTGACTGCCTTGTCACCGGATTCGAGCCCCTGATGGGCGGTATCGTCCTGCCGGATCCTGACGACCGGCATGTCGTTGCCGCCGCCATTATGACGCGCGCGAACGTAGTCGTGACATTTAATCAGAAAGACTTTCCAGAAGACATTATGGAAGCCTTTCGTCTCCACACGAAACATCCCGACGACTTCCTGTTGGACGTTTTCAGCCTTGGCCCCAACGATGTGTCAGAGGCTGTCATTAATGACTTCCTGCACTATCGCGCTCCTCCCATGACGTTTGATGATTACAGAGCAAGCCTCGAAAGAGCAGGCGTGCCAAATTTCGCAACGGCAATCGAGCCGTTGGAAGTGTTGATACCATCGAGCAACGGAGCGAACTGCTGTTGATTGCCCGCCTGCAGGGCTTCGTCTTTTTGGCAAGCCCTCTGGACACGACACAGCGGTCATCACACGATCTGGTGCTGCGGGAACTGGTGAGCCCTCGATTAGCCCAAGACTATCGCAGCGATGAACATATTGTCTCAAAAGACACAAACTAGAAGGAGCATCAAGCATGGCCGAGAACGTCGGGGGTGTGATCCGAGAATGGATCCAACGAAATGTTCACAACTACCCGCTTGAAGACAAAGCAGGGGAGGTTGAGCGTCTAGTAAAAGAACTCGAGGCGTATCTACTGAGCCTAGGCTACACGCGGGATGAGGCCGAGGACTATTTGGGCGACCTCGATGTTTATGTCGAGGACCAGTTCGAGCAAGTTCAGGACCCTGACTTAGGATTCAAGGACCCTCGCGATTGATGCACCCTCCTTCTGCCGCGGCAACATAAGCGCCGCGGCTATACTGCGGCCAATCTTTCGCATGCCCCTGCCGCACCATTTCGCAGCTCAGGTCCGCAACAGTTGCCGTCGCGCATCGCACGACAGGGCGGCCGTAGCGGTCGACGTCCATCAGGTCGCAGGCGAGCGTCTGGCCATCAATCAGCGCTGCCAGAGCGCGACTGGCCTCGACCCCGCCCGGCTCGCGGATCTCGGGAGCGCTGATGCCCCAGAGGCGCAGACGGAGGTTCTTGCCGGGACTGTCCAGGCGCACCGTGTCACCGTCGATGGCGACGGCGCCCGTGACGCAGATGGCGGCAAGGCAGGTCAGCATGGCAGACTCTCGGAGGTTTCGTCAGTTGTGTCGGTTTTGTCAGTTGTCAGGAGACGCAGATCAGCGCTGGGCCGGCCTATGCAGCTGGTCAACCGGCTGAGACCGGGGCTGCCGATCAGCAGGCGCAACCAGGCCCTTTCCGGCATTGCTTCTCACGGCTGATGCAGCTGTCCCCGCACGGCTGGCCCTTTTTGCAGACCTTACAGCAGGCAGTATCATAGATCCGGGCCTCGCCCTGCTGGCCACCTCTCAGAAGACGCCGGGCGGCGGCAATATCCTCCGCAGTGAGGGCGCCGATAGCGGGGGGCTGTTCCGCGAAGGTGGAGGGCTGTTCTGCAAAGGCAGGGATGGCAATCAGAAGCAGGGCAGCGGTAAGCAGCGAGCGCATGAGCGGTTCTCCAATGGCATGGCTGCATATGCACAAATTGGACGATTCGCGAAGCTGGAGGCAGGACAGCATGTCGTCTCGGAGGCGCCTGTCAGCTTCGCCGGTCATCAAGGAACGCAGATCGGCGCCTGGCCACCCCCGTGCGATGCCCGGACTGACAATTGACAAAACCTCCTTCACGACCCCGGCAGGCCGCCTCAATCTCACGCAGTTCCATGACGAATGATTCGCCGGCCACGGGGGGCCGATGCCCCAGTCACCCCGCTCTGGCGCCCACACCTTCAAGGCTCATCTGCTGCCAGAAAGCGCCCGTCTAAGCTCGCGAGAGGTAGCCAGCATGTCACTTTCATCGGCTTGATTTTGTCCGCTGGCTGTCCGCTGGAGTAAATCAGCAGGCTGCACACTCAAGAGCAGCACGTTCTATGTGATTGATAACATAGAAAAACAGTGGTGAGCCCAACAGGATTCGAACCTGTGACCCACTGATTAAAAGTCAGTTGCTCTACCAACTGAGCTATGGGCCCAACACAGGGCGCCTCTCTAAGGGCGGTTGCTGGGGCGGTCAAGGGCAAATTGTCGTCCATCTGGCGGAATCATGATCGCGGGCGTATATCGCCGCGATGAAACATCAGAATCCGGCCGGGCTGGGCTTCGTGAAGATGCACGGGGCGGGCAATGACTTCGTCATCATCGATACGCGCGGGGCCTCGCAGCGGCGGGTCACGCCGGCGCTGGCGCGCGCCCTGGGCGACCGCAACCGTGGCGTGGGCTTCGACCAGCTGGCCGAGATCCGGCCGGACGACGCGGCGGACTACCGGCTGGAGTTCTGGAACGCCGACGGGTCGGAGGCCGGGGCCTGCGGCAATGCCTCGCGCTGCGTGGCCGACATGATGATGGCGGACCTGGGCCGCGACCGGCTGCGCTTCGCCACCGGGCGCGGGATGCTGGAGGCCGAGCGCCGCGAGGGCCATGTCCATGTCAACATGGGTCCTCCGCAGCTTGAGTGGAACGAGGTGCCGCTGGCGCATGAGACGGACACGGGCCGCCTGCCGCTGGAAGGCGGTCCCGCCGCTGTCGGCATGGGCAACCCGCATTGCGTCTTCTTCGTCCCCGATGCCGAGGCGGTGGTCCTGGAGGACCTCGGGCCCCGGATCGAGCATGACGCGTTGTTCCCCGAGCGCACGAATGTCGAATTCGCCTCGCTGACCGCGCCCGACCGGCTGCGGATGCGGGTCTGGGAACGCGGCGCGGGCGTGACGCTTGCCTGCGGGTCCGGGGCCTGCGCGACGGCGGTCGCGGCGCACCGGCGCGGGCTGACGGGGCGCAAGGTGGTGCTGGACCTCGACGGCGGCACGCTGGCCGTGGACTGGCGCGAGGACGGCGTCTGGATGACCGGCCCCGTGGCGCGGGTCTTCGACGGGGTGCTGTCGCCCGACTGGCTGGCGGGGGTCCGATGAGCGCGCCGCCGATCTTTGCCACGCTGGGCTGCCGGCTGAACGCCTATGAATCGGAGGCGATGGCCGAGATGGCGCAGGCCGCCGGGCTGGAAAGCGCGGTGATCGTCAACACCTGCGCCGTGACCGCCGAGGCCGTCCGCAAGGCCCGCCAGGAAATCCGCCGCCTGTCGCGCGAGAACCCCGGCGCGCCGATCATCGTCACCGGCTGCGCCGCCCAGACCGAGCCCGAAACCTTCGCCGCCATGCCCGAGGTCGCCCGCGTCGTCGGCAACCACGAGAAGATGCAGCCCGCGACATGGGCCAGCCTTGCCGCGCCCGATTTCGGGACCGAGCGGGTGATGGTGGACGACATCATGTCGGTGCGCGAGACGGCGGGCCACCTGATCGACGGCTTCGGCCGCCACCGCGCCTATGTGCAGGTCCAGAACGGCTGCGACCACCGCTGCACCTTCTGCATCATCCCCTATGGCCGCGGAAACTCGCGGTCCGTCCCCGCGGGCGTGGTGGTGGATCAGATCAAGAGGCTGCGCGACCGCGGCTTCAACGAGGTCGTGCTGACCGGCGTGGACCTGACCTCATGGGGCGCGGACCTGCCGGGGGCACCGCGGCTGGGCAACCTCGTGCGGCGCATCCTGAAGATGGTGCCCGACCTGCCGCGCCTGCGGATCTCCTCGATCGATTCGATCGAGGCCGACCCCGAGCTGATGGAGGCGATCGCCACCGAGCCGCGCCTGATGCCGCATCTGCACCTGAGCCTGCAGCACGGCGACGACCTGATCCTCAAGCGCATGAAGCGTCGCCACCTGCGCGACGATGCCATCGCCTTCTGCGAGGAAGCCCGCCGCCTGCGCCCCGGCATCGTCTTCGGCGCCGACATCATCGCGGGCTTCCCCACCGAGACCGAGGCGCATTTCGAGAACTCGATGAAGCTGGTCGAGGACTGCGGCCTGACCTTCCTGCATGTCTTTCCCTACAGTGCCCGGGCTGGCACCCCGGCCGCGCGGATGCCGCGCGTGCCGGGCCCCGCCATCAAGGACCGCGCCGCTCGCCTTCGCGCTGTGGGGGAGGCGGCGCTGGCCGCGCATCTTGCCGCGCAGGTCGGCCGCACCCACCGCGTCCTGACCGAAGGCCCGCGCCTCGGCCGGACCGAGCAGTTCACCGAGGTTGCCTTTGACCGCGACCTGCCCGAGGGCACGCTGCTGGACGTGACGATCACCGGCCACGACGGCACGCGCCTGGCCGCCTGAGCCGCGCGCCGGGGGCAAGGGCGTTTCCTCACAGCCTTCGGGCAAAGGAGCGCCGAGTCCCCGGGAATGTCTTGCAGCGAATCCCTGTCGTGCCCATCGTCCCCATCGGCGCACTGCATGAGGAGGACCGCCATGACGACCGCAGGGATCAGGACCATGATCGCCGCCGCAGGCCTTGCCGCAGGTCTCGCGGCGCCGGCTTCTGCGCAGGTCAGCCAGGCCGACGAGCAGGCGATCGCCCGCAGTCTGGCCGGGCAGGGATACTCGGACGTCCGCATCGACGAGGATGATGGCGAGGTCACCGTCTCGGCCACGCGCGAAGGTGAAACCCACAGCTTTGCCTATGACCGGGATGAAGGACGCCTTGAACCCGTCGGCGGCGATGACGGCGACGGCCGCCGGGGCGATGACGGCCGCCGGGGTCCCGAGGCGGATGACGATGATCCCGGCGACGACAGGGGCCCCGGCCGCGACAGGGGGGATGACGGTGGCCGCGGTGACGATGAGGACGGCGCTGGCGGCGATGACCATGGCGGCCATGGCGGTGACGATGGGGGACATGGTGGTGATGACGGCGGCCGCGGCGGTGACGACGATGGCGGCGGCGGGGACACGGAGGATTGAGCCGACAGCCCGCGCGGTGCCCGCAGATCGACCCCGGCATGGCGCGATTGCGCCGGCGGGCGGATTGCCCTTAGCCTGCGGGCATGGCGATCCTTTACACCCATCCTGCGTCAGAGCGGCACGTCACGCCGCCCGGCCACCCCGAGCAGGTTGCCCGCCACGCGGCGGTGCTGGAGGCGCTGGCCGGGCTTGACCTCGATCACCGCGAGGCGCCGCTGGCCGCCGAGGCCGACGTCCTGCGCTGCCATCCCGAGCGCTACCTTGCCCGCCTGAAGGCGGCGGTCCCGGCGCAGGGTCAGGTGGCGCTGGACGCGGACACCTGGCTGTCGCCCGGCAGCATGGAGGCCGCGCTGCGGGCTGTGGGCGCGGCCTGCGCGGCGGTGGATGCGGTGCTGGCGGGCCAGGACAGCCGCGCTTTCGTCGTCATGCGCCCGCCGGGGCATCATGCGGAACGCGAGACGCCGATGGGCTTCTGCCTGCTCGGCACTGCCGCCATCGCGGCGAAACGGGCGCTGGATCACCACGGGCTCGACCGCGTGGCGGTGCTGGATTTCGACGTGCATCACGGCAACGGCACGCAGGACCTGCTGTGGGCCGAGGGCCGCGCCTTCTTTGCCTCGACCCACCAGATGCCGCTATACCCCGGCACCGGTCGGGCAAGTGAGACCGGCGCGCATGGGCAGGTGATGAACATCCCCCTGCCGCCCGGCTCGGACGGGGCACAGGCCCGGGCCGCCTGGCGGCAGATCACCGACAGGCTGCGCACCCATGCGCCTCAGCTGGTCATTGTCTCGGCGGGCTTCGACGCCCATGCGGCCGATCCCCTGGCTTCGCTGGAATGGGACGAGGATGACTTTGCCGCGATCACGGCCATGATCGTGGAGGCCGCGGGCGCGGCCCCGGTGGTCTCGGTCCTGGAAGGGGGCTATGATCTGGCCGCGCTGGGCCGGTCGGCCCGCGCCCATGTCACCGCGCTGCAAGGAACCGCCTCATGACCGACGCCGAAATCGACGGGATGTCCTTCGAGGACGCGATGAAGGAACTCGAATCGGTCGTGGGCAAGCTGGAACATGGCGAGGCGACGCTGGAGCAGTCCATCGCCCTTTACGAACGCGGCGCCAAGCTGCGCGCCCATTGCGAGCGCCGGTTGCGCCAGGCCGAGGAGCGGGTCGAGAAGATCATGCTCGCCGCCAACGGAGAGCCCAGCGGGACCACCCCGGTCGAAGGGCTTTAAGAGTGGAACACAGGCTGGAGGAGGTGCAGCGCGCCGTCGCTGCCGCCATCGAGGCTGCGCTGGCGGATCTGCCGCCGGGCGATCTGACCGATGCGATGCGCTATGCCGCCACCGGGGGCAAGCGCGTACGGGCCTTCCTGGTGCTGGAATCGGCGCGGCTGTTCGGCGTCGAGGACCTCAGCGCGATGCCGGTCGCCGTGGCGGTGGAACTGCTGCACGCCTATAGCCTCGTCCATGACGACCTGCCGGCGATGGACGACGATGACCTGCGCCGGGGCCAGCCCACCTGCCACATCCGCTGGAACGAGGCCACGGCGATCCTGGCCGGCGACGCCCTGCAGACGCAGGCCTTCGCCCTGCTGGCCGATCCGGTGATCGGCCCCGCCGAGGCGCGCATCGCGCTGGTGGCGCGGCTGGCCGAGGCGTCCGGCGCGCGCGGCATGGTCTGGGGGCAGGCGCAGGACATCGCGGCCGAGACGGCCGGCACGCCTCTGGACCTGCCCGCCATCGAGGCGTTGCAGCACGCCAAGACCGGCGCGCTGATCCGCTTTTCCGCGACGGCCGGGGCGATCATGGGTGGCACCGATCCCGCGCCGCTGGAGGAGTATGCCCGGAACCTCGGCCTGGCCTTCCAGATCGCTGACGACATCCTGGACGTGACCGCCAGCGCCGAGCAGACCGGCAAGCGCACCGGCAAGGACGAGGCGGCGGGCAAGGCCACCTTCGTGTCCCTGCTGGGGCTGGACGAGGCGCGGGCGCGGGCCGCCGCCATGGTGGCGCGGGCCGAGGCTGCCCTTGACCCCTATGGCGACAGGGCCGGAAACTTGCGGGCCGTGGCGCGTTTCGTTATCCACCGCAGAACCTGAGACCGACCGCCTCCGGGGGGTCCGCCCGCCCGGAAGGGGCCAGCCCATGACCGACACGACCTCGCGTCCCGCCACGCCGATCCTCGACCGCGTCGCCTCGCCCGCCGACCTCAAGGCGCTGAGCGACCGCCAGTTGCACCAGCTGGCCGACGAACTGCGCGCCGAGACGATCAGCGCCGTCAGCGTGACCGGCGGCCACCTGGGCGCGGGCTTGGGGGTCGTGGAACTGACCGTGGCGCTGCACGCCGTCTGGGACAGCCCGCGCGACAAGATCATCTGGGACGTGGGCCACCAGTGCTATCCCCACAAGATCCTGACCGGCCGGCGCGACCGCATTCGCACCCTGCGGATGGAAGGGGGGCTGTCGGGCTTCACCAAGCGGTCGGAAAGCCCGCATGACCCCTTCGGGGCGGGGCATTCCTCGACCTCGATCAGCGCTGCGCTGGGCTTTGCCGCTGCTCGCGACCTCGGCGGCGATCCGGGCGACGCCATCGCCGTGATCGGCGACGGCGCGATGAGCGGCGGCATGGCCTTCGAGGCGATGAACAACGCGGGCCACATGGGCACGCGGCTGTTCGTCATCCTGAACGACAACGAGATGTCGATCGCCCCGCCGACGGGGGCGCTGTCCACCTATCTGACGCGCCTTTACACGCAGGGGCCGTTCCAGGAACTGAAGGCCGCGGCCAAGGGCGCGGTCAGCCTGCTGCCCTCGCCCATGCAGCAGGGCGCCCGCCGCGCCAAGGAGATGCTGAAGGGCATCACCATCGGCGGCACGCTCTTCGAGGAGCTGGGCTTTTCCTATGTCGGCCCGGTGGACGGCCACGACCTCGACCAGCTTCTGCCGCTGCTGAGGACGGTCAAGGCGCGGGCCGACGGACCGGTGCTGATTCATGCGGTGACCAAGAAGGGCAAGGGCTACGCGCCTGCCGAGAACGCCGCCGACCGGGGCCATGCCCGCGCCAAGTTCGACGTGATCACGGGCGAGCAGGCCAAGGCCAAGTCCAACGCCCCCAGCTACACCAGCGTCTTCGCGAAATCCCTGATCGCCCAGGCCGAGCGCGACGACCGCATCGTGGCGATCACCGCCGCCATGCCGGACGGGACCGGCCTGAACCTGTTCGCCGACCGCTTCCCGCGCCGCTGCTTCGACGTGGGGATCGCGGAACAGCACGCCGTGACCTTCTCCGCAGGCCTCGCCGCCGGGGGGATGCGGCCCTTCTGCGCGATCTATTCGACCTTCCTGCAGCGCGGTTATGATCAGGTCGTCCACGACGTGGCGATCCAGCGCCTGCCCGTGCGCTTCGCCATCGACCGCGCGGGGCTGGTCGGCGCCGACGGGGCGACCCACGCCGGCGCCTATGACGTGGGCTTCCTCGCGAACCTGCCCGGCTTCGTCGTCATGGCCGCCGCCGACGAGGCCGAACTGGTCCGCATGGTCGCCACCGCCGCGGCGCTCGACGACCGCCCCTCGGCCTTCCGCTTCCCGCGCGGGGAAGGCACCGGAGTCGATCTGCCCGAGCGCCCAGAGCCGCTGGAGATCGGCCGCGGCCGCATCGTGGCCGAAGGCGCCCGCGTCGCCATCCTGTCCTTCGGCACGCGCCTGGCCGAGGTCCTGCGCGCCCGCGAATCGCTGGCCGCGCGGGGCCTCGCCCCCACGGTGGCCGACGCCCGCTTCGCCAAGCCGCTGGACCGCGACCTCATCCTGCGGCTGGTGCGCGAGCACGAGGCGCTGATCACCATCGAGGAGGGCGCCATCGGCGGCTTCGGCAGCCATGTGGCGCAACTGCTGGCCGAGGAGGGCGTCTTCGACCGCGGCTTCCGCTTCCGCAGCATGGTCCTGCCCGACACCTTCATCGACCACGCGAGCCCCGAGGCGATGTACCGCGCCGCCGCCATGGACGCGCCGCAGATCGAGGCCAAGGTCCTGGAGGTTCTGGGAGTGGCGAGGCTGGACAGATACGCGTAACCTGTGATTGTGGGGGCGATTATCTCACAACTCCGGGTTAACGATGAAGATTGCCGTTTGCTTTTTCGGCCTGTCGCGCGCGCTTGCCACGACTCATGAAAGCATCGCCCGGAATGTCATCGAGCCTTGCCGCAGGCATGGCGAGACGGTGACGCTGGCGCATCTCTACCATCAGGCGCGCGTCCAGAGCGTAAGATCCGGCGAGAACGCGGATCTGGACCCGGAGGACTACCGGCTGCTCGATCTCGACGCGGTTGCGTTGCGCTTTACGGTTCCGTCGCAGCTTGCGGGCATTCTCGAGGACATGAAGCCCTATGGGGATGCCTGGGACAACGGCTTCTCGAGCCTGAGCAACCTCATCCGCCAGCTTTATTCCCTGTCGGCTTCCTTCAAGATGGCGCAGTTGCATGATCCGGACATCGTGCTGTTCTGCCGTCCGGACCTGATCTACCACGACAGCCTCGAACCGGTGCTGGAAACGCTTGTGCAGGAAAAGGGCGACCTGGTCGCCCTGCCCGACTGGCATCACTGGAAGGGCGGCTACAACGACCGCTTTGCCCTGTGCCGGGGCATCCGGGCGGCGCAGGCTTATGCCGAGCGGCTGCACGTTGTTCACGACTATGTCGCCCGGAAGCAAAAGGCGCTGCACTCGGAAAGGCTGCTGCGCTTCGCACTGGAAAGGGCGAACATCCCGACGATGGTGTTTCCCCAAAGGGCAAGCCGCGTACGCGCCGGCGGCCTGCTGGTCGAGGAAAAGTTCTGGAAGTCGAAGGCCAGCAAGCTTCCCTATCTGCAGGACGCCTTGCCGGAGATCCAGCCGACCTGACCGGACCCTTGCGATGCGCCATGCCCTTGGGCCGGAGAGGCGGTGCAACTTCACCCCGATCTCATGTCCGTGTTGGCTGCCGGGCTCATTCATCATGGCGGTGGGGCAGGTGATGGGGCATCCTTTCATGGCCGTTGCCTGACACCCGAGGTTTTTCATGCGCCTTGTCGCCGTTCTTGCCCTGACGCTTTCGCTGGCCAGCGCCGCCGCCGCACAGACCATGCTGCCCACGCTTTACGACGTGACGGGCGTCAAGGCCGACGACGTGCTGAACATCCGGGCAATGCCGGACGCCTCCTCCTCCATCCTGTCCGAACTGCCGCCCGATGCCACCGGGGTCGAGGTGATCGAGACGCGCGCGGGCTGGGCGCGGGTCAACACCTTCGAGCGTTCGGGCTGGGTCAACATGCACTATCTCAAGGAACGCCCCGACGTGTGGAAGAAGGGCGAGATCCCGGCCACGCTGAACTGCCTCGGGACCGAGCCTTTCTGGACCCTGCGGCAGGTCGGCACAAACATCGTCTACGAAACGCCCGAGCAGTCGCGCCCCCTGCAGCGGCGGGTGGTCGTGGACAATCCCGCACGGCGCGAGCCCGCCCGCAGCATCATCGCAGGCGACGACAAGGGGCGGCTGACGGTGGTGCTGACGCCCGCGCAATGCACCGACGGCATGTCGGACCGCTTCTTCGGGCTGTCGGCGACGCTGCTGTTCGAGGGGGCGAGCCAAGCCACGCGGATGGAGAACGGCTGCTGCCGGATCACGCCCTGACCGATTCCTCGGCCAGGATCGCGGCCAGTCCGCTGCGATAGTCGGGGTGGATCAGGCGGATGCCGAGCTCGTGCTTGATGCGTGCGTTCGAGACGCGCTTGCTTTCGGCATAGAAGCTGCGCGCCATCGGCGTCATGGCGGCCGTGGCGAAATCCTCGGCGGGTGGCGGGGGCAGGCCCAGCAGCTTTGCCGCGTGTTCCAGCACATCCTCGGGGGGGGCCGGGTCGTCGTCGCACAGGTTGTAGATCGCGCCGGGTGAAGGCCGCGCGATCGAGGCCGCCAGAACCTGCGCGATGTCGGCGGCATGGATGCGGGAAAACACCTGCCCCGGCTTGACGATGCGCCGGGCGGTGCCGTTCCGCACCTTCTCGAAGGGCCCGCGTCCGGGGCCGTAGATCCCGGCGAGGCGGAAGATGTGCAGCGGCAGGCCGTGGTCTGCGGCCAGAGCCCGCCAGCCGGTTTCCGCCGCCACCCGGTCGCGGCCCCGGCGGGTCGAGGGCGCGAGCTCCGAGCCCTCGTCCACCCAGTCGCCCTGCCGGTCGCCGTAGACCCCGGTGGTCGAGAGATAGCCCAGCCAGCGCGCGCGGCTTGCCGCGATGGCCGCGCCGAAGTCGCGCAGGGCCGGGCATTCGCCCCCATCCGGCCCGGCGCTGACAAGGACTGCGTCGGCTTGGGCGATCTCGGCGCGGACCGTGTCTTCCTCGCCCGGCCAGCGCAGAGGGATGGCACCCGTGGCTGCGACGCGGGCGGGATCGTCGCGGGTGGTGCCGGTGACGGTCCAGCCCTGCGGCACCAGCCGCCGGCTCAGGAAGCCTGCGGAATAGCCGTGTCCCAGCACCACCAGCCGCGGGCTCATGCGCGGGAAAGTCCCAGCACCTCGGCCCCGATGGCGAAGGAACGCGCGCGCGCCTCGGGGTCCCAGATGTTGCCGGTCAGGATCAGCTCGTCGGGCCTGTAGCGGGCGACCATCGCGTCGATCTGCGCCTTGACCGTCCCAGGGGCGCCCACGGCGCTGACGCTCAGCACCCGGTCCACCATCGACTGGTATTGGGCGGGCACGACCGTGTCGAGGTCATCCACCGGCGCCGGCAGCAGGCCGGGATTGCCCGTCCGCAGCCGGAAGAACTGGATCTGCGAGCTGGTCCGCAGCCTGCGCGCCTCCTTGTCGGTATCCGCCGCGATCAGGTTCGCGGCCAGCATGAAGCGCGGCTTGTCCCCCCAGGGACCGGGCTGGAAGCGGTCGCGATAGAGCGCCACGGCGTCATCAAGCGCGTCGGGCGCGAAATGCGAGGCGAAGGCGTAAGGCAGGCCCAGCGCCGCCGCGAGGCTCGCGCCGTAAAGCGACGAGCCGAGGATCCAGACCGGCACGTTGGTTCCCTGTCCGGGATGGGCTGCGACGCCCACGCCCGGCCGCTCGGGGCCGAAGTAATGCAGCAGCTCGACCACGTCGTTGGGAAAGTCCTCGTTGCGCGACTGGCCGCGCCGCAACGCGTGCATCACCGCCCCGTCGCCGCCGGGCGCGCGGCCGAGGCCAAGGTCGATGCGCGGCCCGTGGATGGTGGCCAGCGTCCCGAAGGCCTCGGCCACCGCCAGCGGCGCATGGTTCGGCAGCATGATCCCACCCGCGCCGACGCGGATGGTCCTGGTGTGATCGGCGATATGCCCGATCAGCACCGCCGTCGCGGCGCTGGCGATGCCGGGCATGTTGTGGTGCTCGGCCAGCCAGAAGCGCTTGTAGCCCTGCGCCTCGGCGGCCTGTGCCAGCTTCACGCTGCTGGCGATCGCAGCCTTTGCGTCCGAGCCCTCGGGCACCGGCGCGAGATCGAGAATAGAGATGTCCATGCCCCCGAGATAGGCGTCTCCTCCCCGTCTTGCCAGTGTCACGGGCCCCTGACACTCTCGGTCTCAAAGGAGCCTGCCCATGGACCAGATGTCCCGCCTTTTGCCCATCGAGACCCCCGAGCCGGTCGGGCGCGAATATTTCGACAACCCCCAAGCGGCCGTGGAACGCCTGATCGAGCTTTATGACCGCGCCACGGGCTGGCTGCTGGACCGCTTTGTCGGCACGCTGCGGGGCGGCCCGCCCCCTGCCGCGCGCTTCCGCGCCTTCTACCCCGAAGTCCGGCTGACGACCTCGAGCCACCAGCAGGCCGATTCCCGGCTGGCCTTCGGCCATGTCACCCTGCCGGGCAGCTACGGGGCCACGATCACGCGCCCCGACCTGTTCCGCGACTACCTTACGCAGCAGATCGGCCTGCTGATCCGCAACCACGAGGTGCCGGTCTCGGTGGGGGAAAGCGAAACCCCGATTCCGGTGCATTTCGCGGTGGCCACGCAAAGCGACCTGAACGTGCCGCAGGAAGGCGTGCTGGACTATTCCCTGCGCGACATCTTCGACGTGCCCGACCTCGTGACGATGAACGACGACATCGTGAACGGGGTGGCCGACACGCTGCTGGACGGGACGCGCCACCTTGCCCCCTTCACGGCGCAGCGGGTGGATTACTCGCTGGCGCGGCTGGCGCATTACACGGCGACCGCCCCCGACCATTTCCAGAGCTTCGTGCTGTTCACCAACTACCAGTTCTACGTGGACGAGTTCGAGGCCTTTGCCCGCAAGGCCCTAGCCGACCCGGCCTCGGGCTACACGTCTTTCGTCGGCCCCGGGAACCACATGATCGAGCGGCCGGACGACGCCTCGGTGCCGGTCGCCAAGACCCCGCAGATGCCGGCCTATCACCTCAAGCGGCCGGACGGGCAGGGGATCACGCTGGTCAACATCGGGGTGGGGCCGTCGAACGCCAAGACCGCGACCGACCACATCGCCGTGCTGCGCCCCCACGCTTGGCTGATGGTCGGCCATTGCGCGGGGCTGAGGAACAGCCAGCGGCTGGGGGATTACGTGCTGGCCCATGCCTATCTGCGGCTGGACCATGTGCTGGACGACGACCTACCGGTCTGGGTGCCGCTGCCGACGCTGGCCGAGGTGCAGGTCGCCCTGCAGGAGGCCGTGGCCGAGATCACGGAACTCGATGGCTTCGAGCTGAAGCGGATCATGCGCACGGGCACCGTCGCCACCATCGACAACCGCAACTGGGAATTGCGCGACACGCCGGTCCACCGGCTCAGCCTCAGCCGCGCCATCGCCCTGGACATGGAAAGCGCGACCATTGCCGCCAACGGCTTCCGCTTCCGGGTGCCCTATGGCACGCTTTTGTGCGTCAGCGACAAGCCCCTGCATGGCGAGTTGAAGCTGCCCGGCATGGCGACCGACTTCTATCGCACGCAGGTGTCCAGCCATCTGCTGATCGGCATCCGCGCGATGGAGAAGCTGCGCGCCACCCCGGTCGAGCGGCTGCATTCCCGCAAGCTGCGGTCCTTCCACGAGACCGCCTTTCTGTGACCTCGGGTCCGGAAAGGCCCTTTTCGGGCCATCTGCCGCCATCCGGCGCAAGGAAGGACCGAAAAGGGCTTGAAATATTGAGGCAAACGGGCTGTAGCAGGGCCATGCCAGCTTGACTGGCGCCGGATATGCCCGCCCAAAGGCGCGCGCCCAACGAGGAGACAGGTTCCAATGGCCCAAGCCGCCCCCGCCAAGCCCATGACCAAGACGCAGCTGGTGGCTGCTCTGGCCGAGGAAATGGGCAGCGACAAGAAGACCGCATCCGCGGCGCTGGACGCGCTGGGCGCGCTGGTTGCCCGCACCGTCGCCGAAGGCGGCGCGCTGACTCTGCCGGGGATCGGCAAGGTCGCCTGCCGCGCCCGCCCCGAGCGTCAGGTCCGCAATCCGCAGACCCAGGAAATGATGACCAAGCCCGCCGACAAGGTGGTCAAGGTCACCATCGCCAAGTCGCTGAAGGACAGCGTCAACGCCTGATCCGTTCAGAGCTGCTGGAAGGAAAAAGGGGGTCGCGCATGGGCGCGGCCCCTTTTTTTGCAGGGAGAGACGGTGCAGCCGAGGGGGACGCGGGGAATGAACGTCACGGTCGATGAGGCACTGGCCCAGGCGGGCGCCGGGCGCTTCCAGCGCCGGCTGATGGGGATCTTCGGGCTGGTCTGGGCGGCCGACGCCATGCAGGTCGTGGCGGTGGGTTTCGCCGCGCCCTCGATCGCCGCCAGCTTCGGCGTGGACATGCCCACCGCCCTGCAAAGCGGGACGCTGTTCTTCCTGGGGATGTTCTTCGGCGCCACGCTTTTCGGGCGGCTCGCGGACCGGATCGGGCGGCGCAACGTCCTGATCGTGACCGTCGCCTGCGACGCGGTCTTCGGCATCGCCTCGGTCTTCGCGCCCGATTTCGCCTGGCTTCTGGGCCTGCGCTTCCTGACGGGCATGGCCGTGGGCGGCACGCTGCCCGTGGACTATGCGATGATGGCCGAGTTCCTGCCGCCCAAGAACCGGGGCCGCTGGCTGGTCTGGCTGGAAGGCTTCTGGGCACTGGGCACGCTGGTCGTGGCGCTGACCGCCTGGGCCGCGGCCACCTATGCGCTCGCCGCGCCGTGGAAGCTGATCTACCTGGTCGCGGCGCTGCCCGCCTGCCTCGGCATCTTCCTGCGCTTCTGGGTGCCGGAATCGCCCATGTACCTGCTGCGCCGGGGTCGCGAGCCCGAGGCGCGCGCCATCCTCAACCGCATCCGCGCGGCGAACGGCGCGCCCACGCTGCCGCCCAAGGCGCGGCTGGTCCTGCCGCCTGCAGCGCCCGCGCCCCAAGGCGGCATCTTCGCCGCGGGGTTGGCGCGGACCACGCTGGCGGTGCTGACGGTCTGGTTCCTCGTCTCGCTCAGCTATTACGGCGTCTTCGTCTGGCTACCCGGCAAGCTCGCGACCGAGGGCTTCGGCTTCGTGCGCGGCTACGGCTTCCTCGTGATCCTCGCCTTGGCACAGTTGCCCGGCTATGCGCTGGCCGCCTGGGGGGTCGAGGCCTGGGGGCGGCAGCGGACGCTGCGCATCTTTCTGGTCCTTTCGGCGCTGGGCTGCCTGCTGTTCGTCACGGCCTCGACCGGCGCGGTGGTCGCAGGCGCGCTGATGCTGATGAGCTTCGCACTGCTGGGGACCTGGGGGGCGCTTTACGCGCTGACGCCCGAGATCTACCCCACCACGCTGCGCGCGACCGGCATGGGCATGGCGGGCGCGCTTGCGCGGCTGGGGGGGCTCGCGGCGCCTTCGTTGATGGCGGCGCTGGCCACGCGCGACTTCAACGCGATGATCGGTCTGTTCGCGGCGCTGCTGGTGCTGGCGGCGGTGCTGTCCTTCGGCATCGGGCGAGAGACGCGCGGCGCCTCGATCGCCTGAGGGCGGCCGTGCCTGCCTAGGGCTGGACGAAGACGCGCGAGGGATGCACCTCGCCGCCCATGTAGCGGCCGATGGCGATGGCGCGGCCCTCGTGGCTGACCCAGACCTCGGCGCCGTAATCGGCCATGCCCAGGACCTGCCCCGGATTGCCGTTCCCCAGCCTCAGCGCGCCCTGGTCGGTCGCGCGCATCTCGGGCAGGTCCAGCGCCGACTGGATCGGCAGCAGCGCCGCGTCGAGTTCCGCCTGCGCCGCCCGGTCCACCCGGTCGAAGGGGATCGCGTCGGCGACGTCGAACGGGCCCGACCAGACCCGGCGAAGGGATTGCACATGGCCGAGGCAGCCCAGCGCCCGGCCCAGGTCACGGGCGATGGCGCGGACATAGCCGCCCTTGCCGCAGACGAGGTGCAGGTCGGCCTGATCACCACGCGCCTCGGTCAGCGTCAGGTCCTCGACCCAGAGCGGGCGGGCGGCCAGCGTGAACTCCTCGCCCTCGCGCGCGAGGTCATAGGCGCGGGCGCCGTCCACCTTGACCGCCGAGACTGCCGGGGGAACCTGCAGGATATCGCCCCGGAAGGCGGGCAGGGCGGCTTCGATGGCCTCGGCCGCAGGCCGCGCATCGGACCGGCGCAGCACCTCGCCCGAGGCGTCGTCGGTCGCGGTCTCGGCGCCCCAGGTCACCCTGAAATCATAGGCCTTCAGCGCGTCGGTCAGGTAGGGGACGGTTTTCGTCGCCTCGCCCAGCGCGACCGCAAGCAGGCCCGTTGCGTCAGGGTCAAGCGTTCCGGCATGGCCCGCCTTCTTCGCATCCAGCGCCCAGCGCACCCGCCCCACCACGTCGGTCGAGCCGACGCCCGCAGGCTTGTCGATCAGCAGCCAGCCCGAGACGTCCCGTCCCTTTTTCCGCGCCATCTACGATCCGCCCACATAGCCGATGATGGGTCCCATCCGCCGGCCCCAGTCGGCGCGGCGAAGCCCCGGCGCGTAAAGCCGGCTGATCGAGCCGTCGAAGTAAAGCGCATTGCGCGCGCCAAGCTCGTCCCGGAAGAAGCGGGCGAACTGGTGGAAGGTCACGGGCGCGTCCGAGATCGCGAACCACGCCGTCTTCATGTCGCGCGAGACGCCGACGCCGTTGCGGATGTAGCGGCTGTCGCTGTCGGGCAGGAAGCGCGGATGAAGCTCGCCGTCAATGACGAGCAGGGGGCCGGATTGCGTGGCCAGCCGGCACTGCGGCCGGACCTTGGCGAAGCGGCGGCTTTCGATCACCTGGAAGGGCGCCTTGGCGCCGACGCAGAAGACGCCGTTCGGCAGCAGGCCGAAGTTGCCCCCGCCCCCTGCCGTGACGACCTCGCCCGCCTCCTCGGTGTCGGACCGGAACAGCCCCACAGGCGCGTAATCGGGATGGTACATCCCCGCGTTCATGGCGAAGCCCAGCACCTCGCCCGCATCCAGCGTCCCGCGCACGCCGCTGAAGTCGCCCAGCAGCTTGCCGTCTGGCCCGTTCAGCCAGAGCCGCAGCCCGTCCTGCCGGTCGGCGGTGACGGTGCAGACGGAATAGCGGGTGCCCTCGAACGCGCGCGTCTCGCAGATGTCGGCCATGGCGGGCAGCGTCATCGCCACCAGCGCGCCGACCGCCAGCCCGAGCCGGCGCTTAAGGCTGCCGATCATCGTTCGGGCCGGCCTCGAAGTCCTCGTCGCCTTCCACGTCGCGGCGCACCCGCTCGTCGGCGAAGATGCGACGGGTGTCGTCCATGCGGTCAAACGTTTCGTCCAGCACGAAGCGCAGGTTCGGCGCGTATTTCAGCGACATGTCCTTGGCGACCAGGTGACGCAGCTCTCGCGTGTTGCGGCGGAGCGCGGCCAGCGCCTCCTCGGCGTCATGGCCGCCCAAGGGCAGGACATAGGCCGTGGCGACCTTGAGGTCGGGCGAGGTCCGTACCTCGCCCACGGTGATCGAGTGGCGGTTCAGGTCCGGGTCGTGCACGTCCCCGCGCAGCAGCACGTCCGAAAGCGTGCGGCGGATCAGTTCGCCCACCCGCAGCTGGCGCTGCGACGGGCCGGGACCGGTGTTGAAGCGATTGGAAGCCATGCGCCCCATCTAGGGGGTCGCGGTGTTTCCCGCAACGGGCTAGACCGCCGGGAACAGCGGAGGTGAGCGATGAGCGCGGAGCAGAACAGGCCGGGGATCGTGGTCGCGGGCGTCTCGGGGCGCATGGGGCGGATGCTGGTGCAGGCGGTGCTGGACTCGGGCGACTGCCGTCTGGCCGGTGCGCTGGAACGCGAAGGGCACCCGTGGGTCGGGCAGGACCTCGGCACCGCGATGGGCGGCGCGGCCCTGGGCGTGACCGTCACGGATGATGCGGTGGCCGCCATCGCGCAGGCGCAAGGGTTGCTGGACTTCACCTCTCCTGCGGCCACGGTGGCCTATGCGGAACTGACCGCGCAGGCCCGCGCGGTCCATGTGATCGGCACCACCGGACTGTCCGAGGACGACCTGCGCCACATCAAGGCCGCCGCGCGTCACGCCCCGATCATCCGCGCGGGGAACATGAGCCTCGGGGTCAACCTTCTCGTCGGCCTGACCCGGCGCGTGGCCGCTGCGCTTGGCGAGGACTGGGACATCGAGGTCGTCGAGGCTCATCACCGCCACAAGGTCGATGCGCCTTCGGGCACCGCCCTGATGCTGGGCGAGGCCGCGGCCGAGGGACGCGGCGCCACGCTGGAGGAACTGCGAGTGCCTGCACGGGAAGGCATGACCGGACCGCGCAAGCTGGGCAGCATCGGCTTTTCGGCGATCCGCGGCGGCGACGTCGTGGGCGAGCATGACGTGATCTTCGCCGCGGCAGGCGAGCGGGTCGTCCTGCGCCATCTTGCCACCGACCGAGCCATCTTCGCGCGCGGCGCCCTGCGGGCCGCCCTGTGGGGGCAGGACAAGGGTCCGGGCGAGTACGACATGGCCGACGTGCTGGGGCTCTGATCCTTGCGGGACATCGTCCCGCGATAGCCTGATCATGCCGGAGGATTCCGGCGTGGTGCTGCGGCGCAGCGCAAGCTTATAAGGTCACTTCTTCGTTTGGCCGAACATCCTTGCGGCAACAGGTCGCAGGTAACGCAACATTGGCAGCACATTTCCGGTGATCCGCATGATCCTTCCCCAAATGTCCTTTGGGGAAGATCGAGCCATGAAGATCGTCGTTCTGGGTGCAGGCGTCATCGGGGTGACGAGCGCGTGGTATCTGGCCCGCGCGGGCCACGAGGTCACGGTGATGGACCGTCAGCCCGCCGCCGCCATGGAAACCTCGTTTGCGAATGCAGGCGAGATCTCGCCGGGCTACTCGACCCCCTGGGCCGCGCCGGGCATTCCGCAGAAGGCGCTGCGCTGGATGTTCCAGCGCCATGCGCCGCTGGTGCTGCACGCATCGGCCGATCCCCAGCGCCTCGGCTGGATCGGGAAGATGCTGCGGAACTGCACCGCCGACGCCTATGCGGTGAACAAGTCGCGCATGATGCGGATCGCCAACTATTCGCGAGACTGCCTTGGTGCCCTGCGGGCCGAGACGGGCATCCATTATGACGAGCGGACGCGCGGCACGCTTCAGGTCTTTCGCGACGCCTACCAACTCGCGGCTGTTCAGAAGGATATCGAGGTCCTGCGCGCCGACGGCGTTCCCTTCGAGATGCTGGACGCCGAGGGCTGCGTTGCGGCCGAGCCGGGGCTGGCCTTCTCGCGCCACCTGCTGGCGGGCGGGCTGCGGCTGCCGAATGACGAGACGGGCGACTGCCATGTCTTCACCCAGCGCCTTGCCGCGCTGGCCGAGGCGGAAGGCGTGAAGTTCCTCTACGACACCTCCATCGACCGGCTGGAAGGATCGTCCTCGCGGATCACCGCCGTGCAGACCTCGGCCGGGCGGCTGGTGGCGGACGGTTTCGTCGTGGCGCTGGGCAGCTATTCGCCCGCGCTGGTCGCGCCCTTCGGGATCAAGCTGCCGGTGCATCCGGTGAAAGGCTATTCGCTGACCCTGCCGATCGTGGACGAATCGCGCGCCCCGGTGTCCACCGTCATGGACGAAACCTACAAGGTCGCGATCACCCGGCTGGGCGACCGCATCCGCGTGGGCGGGCTGGCGGAACTGGCGGGCTTCGACCTGTCGCTGTCGCCGCGCCGCCGGGCGACCTTGGCGAAGTCGGTGGGGGAGCTTTTCGGCGGCGCGGGCGACCTGGACCGGGCGAGCTTCTGGACGGGCCTGCGCCCCATGACGCCCGACGGAACGCCTATCGTGGGGGCAAGCCCCATCGGCAACCTGTGGCTGAACACCGGCCACGGCACGCTCGGCTGGACCATGGCGGCAGGCTCGGGCCGCGTGCTGGCCGACCTGATCAGCGGCCGCACCCCCGAGATCAAGAGCGACGACCTCGGTTACGCCCGTTACCAGCGCCGCAAGGCGCGGGTCGCGGTGGGGGCGGTGCAAGCGGCCTGAGGTCAGAAGTCGACCGCGAGGCCCTTGCGTTCGTAATCGCCGTAGCGGACGGGTTCCGGCCCGTCGCGGCCGCCCAGTTCCGGCGGCAGGTCCAAGGGCGCGGCGTTGCGGCGCCGCGCCTCGGCCTCGGCCAGCGCGCGGCGGGCGGGCGGCGGCAGGTGCGCCCATTCGGGGCGGTCCTCGGGCAGGACGGTGGGATCGGCAGGCTCGGTCATGGAAAACCCCGCGCTGGTTGGATAATGCTGTCCTTCACCTAGGGACCGCGGGGACGATGGACAAGCAAGACGACCAGCCAAAGGCCGGACCGGAGGCGCGGCCTGTCCGCAAACAGAGGCCGGTTCCACCCGAAATGCCGCAGGGGGCTCTGCCCCCGCCGCCTCCGCGTGATCGGGGCCCCACCCCCGATCACCCCGCGGAATATTTGGACAAAGAAGAAGGAACCAAGGCGCCTGCCGAGGCAAAGGCCGCACGAAAGCGGCCGGGCAAGGAGGGCCGACGGCCTGGCAAGCCGGGGCAGGCCTCCGCCAAGGAAACCGGGCATGGCGAACGCGCGGCCACGCCTCACGCGGCAAGATCCGGGGCGCTGCGCCTGCTGGCGGCGGTGCGCGAGGGGGCGCCGCTGTCCGAGGCCGAGGGCAACCTGCGCGACCTGTTCCCCCCCGAACGCGCCCGCGCCCGCAGGCTCGCCGCCGCGACCTTGCGCCACCGCAGCCGGGCCGAGGCGGTGCTGGCGCCGCTTCTGTCCCGGCGCCCCCGCCCTGAGGCCCTGGACCTGCTGCAACTGGCCGTGACCGAGATGCTGGGCGAAGGCGAGGCCCCGCATGGCGCCGTCAACGCCGCCGTGGCGCTGGCGCGTGCGGGCGGTCCCAAGGGCAAGGCCGCTGCAGGGATGGTCAACGCCGTCCTGCGCCGCGCGGCCGAGGCGCAGACGGTCTGGGATGCCGCGCCCCCGCCGCGGCTGCCCGACTGGCTGCGCAGCCCCATCGTCGCCCGCTGGGGCGAGGCCACGGCCCTTGCCACCGAGGCCGCACATGAACGCGGCGCGCCTCTGGACCTGACGCCCCACGGGCCCACGCCCGGAGAGGTGCTGCCGACGGGCAGCCACCGCCTGCCCGCCGGAACGCAGGTGACGGCGTTGCCGGGCTATGCCGAGGGCCATTGGTGGGTGCAGGATGCTGCTGCCGCGCTGCCGGTGCGGCTGCTCGCGCCGCAGTCGGGCGAAGTCGTTGCCGATCTTTGCGCGGCGCCAGGCGGCAAGACGATGCAGCTTGCGGCGGCAGGCGCGCACGTCACCGCCATCGACCTGTCACCTCAACGCCTGGCGTTGGTTGCCGAGAACCTTGCCCGCGTGGGGCTCTCGGCCGATATGGTGGCGGCCGACGCGCTGGACTGGCGGCCCGAGGTCCCCCTGGATGCGGTCCTGCTGGATGCGCCCTGTTCGGCCACCGGCACGATCCGCCGCCACCCGGAACTGCCGCTGATCCGAGACGGGGCGATGATCCCCGACCTCGTGCGCCTTCAGGCCCGGCTGATCGACCATGCGCTTTCGCTGCTGAGGCCGGGCGGGCGGCTGGTCTATGCCGTCTGCTCGCTGCACCCGGCAGAGGGCGAGGCGCAACTGGACGCGGCACTTGCCCGTCATCCGGGGCTGCGGGTCGATGCGCCCGATCCCGCGCAATGGAATGCGGACTGGATCACCGAGGCGGGCGCGATCCGCACCCGGCCCGACCATTGGCCGGACATCGGCGGGCTGGACGGGTTCTTCATCGTGCGGCTGATCGCGCCCTGAATGGTCCGGCTGGCTTCGCTTGCTGGACTCCATGGAGCCGGCAAGCGGCCCTTTCTTCTTTGCCCAAATATCTTCCGGGGCTTGTGAGCGCCCGGAGAACGGTCCGGTGGACCGTTTTCAGCGAACAAGGGGCCGGCAGGCCCGATCGGGGGTGGAAAACCCCACTCGCGGCGGTGACGCAAGGCCGCTGGCTCAGCTCCACCCCACCTCGGAGAGAAAGATATACCCCGCGCCGTAGATCGTCTTGATCAGGCGCGGGTTCTTCGGGTCCTCGCCCAGCTTGGTCCGCAGGCGCGAGATCCGCACGTCCATCGCCCGGTCGAAGCTGTCCCCCGCCGTGCCGCCCAGGCTTTCCAGCATCTGCGCCCGGCTGATGAGCCTGCGCGGGCTGTCGAGGAACATCCGCAGCATTTCCGCCTCGGCATGGCTCAGGGGCGTTTCCATCCCATCCGGTCCGGTCAGCAGGTAGCGGTCGAAATCCGCGCTCCAGCCGGAAAAGCGGGCGGTCTGGCCGTTTCGGGCGGCCTCGCGCGCGGGCTTGCGCAGGCGGGCACGGATGCGGGCCACGACCTCGGCCGGGTCGAAGGGCTTGATGACATAGTCGTCGGCGCCAAGCTCCAGCCCCGTCACCCGGTCCTGCACCTGCGCCCGCCCCGAGATGATGATGATCGCCGCGCCCGACTGCGTCGCGAGCCTGTGCACCAGCGCCAGCCCGTCGCGGTCTGGCAGCCCGAGGTCGATCAGGCAGGCGTCGGGCGTCATCCGGCGCAGGGCGGCCTCGAACTCGGTCGCACGGCCGAATCCGGCGGTGCGGAAGCCCGCCTCCTCCAGCGCGTCGGCCAGCAGGCGGCGGATGTCGGGCTCGTCGTCGAGGATGGCGATCAGCGGCGGGTCACTTGTCATCGGGCAGGCCTGCGAAAAGGGCATTGAGGGCGGCGGCGTCGAAGGGCTTGGTCAGCACGGGGTGGCGCAGCCTCTGCCGTTCGGGATCGTCGGGAGGCCGCGCGGTCATCAGGATCAGCGGCAGCCCCAGCGCGCCCAAGGCCGCGCCCGAGCCGTCGCCCAGCTGCAGGTCCGACAGGATCACCGACAGCCCCGGCAGGTCGGCCAGCGAGCGCGCCTCGGACAATGATCCCGCCTCGATCACCTGGTGGCCCATGCCGGTCAGCATCTCGCGCAGCGTTTCGCGGATCAGGTCGTCGTCGTCCACCAGCAGCACCAGCCGCCGTGCAACCCGCTGGAAGGGCAGGCGCAGCCGCACCCGCGCGCCGCCGCCCGGCGCGTTGTCCAGCCGCAGCGTGCCCCCGGCGAGCTTCGTCTGGTCATAGACCATCGGCAGGCCCAGCCCCGATCCCTGGCCGGCCTTGGTGGTGAAGAAGGGCTCGGTCGCGCGGCCCAGCGCCTCGGGCGAGAAGCCGGGACCCGAGTCGGTCACGGTCAGCTCCAGCCAGCGGCCGCGGACGCGCGCCGTCAGGCGGATCGCGCCATGGGTGCTGCCCGACCCGACCCCGGTGCCAGAGATCGCGTCCCGCGCGTTCAGGATCAGGTTCAGCAGCGAATCCTGCAGGGACCCGGGGTCCAGCAGCACCGCGCCTTCCGGCAGCTCGCAGTCCAGTTCCAGCGCGATCCCCCGCCCCAGCGAGGGCCGGGCCATGGTCACGAGCTGTTCCAGCAGGGCTGACAGGTCCACCGGCTCGGGTTGAAGCCGGCGGGGCCCCGTGATCGTGGCGATGCGGTCCAGCAGCACCGCGCCGCGGCGCGCGGCCGCCAGCGTTCCCTGAACGTCCGCCGCCGCCTCGGGCTGCAGGGCCATCCGCGCCAGCCGCCCCTGCAGCCCCAGGATGATCGTCAGCAGGTTGCCGAAGTCATGCGCAAGGCCGGAAGTCATCTGCGCCGCCAGTTCGCGTCGGGCGGCATGGGTCAGCGCCTCGCGCGAGTTCACCTCGGCGGTGACGTCGGTGGACAGGACATAGGCGCCCTCGCCCTGGGGATCGGGTGTCAGGGCCACGCGGATGCGGCGGCCCGATTCGGCATGCGTGACCTCGATCACCTGCGGCTCGCCGGCCAGCGCGCGGACAAGGGCCGGGCGGATGCTCTTGAAGGTCTCGCCTAGCACTTCGGCCGCGGTCAGGCCGATGATGGCGCGGGCCACGCCGGGAAACACCATGCCAAGCTGGTTGTTGGAAAAGGTATAGCGGCCCTCGGCGTCCACATGGGCGATATGGGCGGGCACCATGGCCGTCACCTGCCGGGTGCGGGCCTCGGCCTCGGTCAGGACGCGCTTGGCTTCCTCCAGCGCGGCGTTGGTGGCCGCCAACTGGCGGTTCGCGGCGGACAGCCGCTCGGCATGGGCGAGAAGCTGGTCCGACAGTTCCTCGGACCGTGCGCGCAGCAGCGCCTCGGTTCGTTTGATCTCGGTGATGTCGGTATAGACGGCAATCCATCCGCCCTGCGCCAGCGGCGCCCCTTCGACCGAGATGGTGCGGCCATCGGGACGGGTGCGTTCCAGGTAATGCGGCTGAAAGGTGCGGGCCTGCTCGACCCGAAGGCGGACGGCCCCATCGGGGTCGTCCTGAGGGCCGTATTCGCCGCGGGCGACCAGGAAGGCGATGGTGTCCTGAAAGCTCGCGCCCGGCTGGACCAGACGGTCGGGCAGGTCGAACATCTGCTGGTAGGGCCGGTTCGACAGCGCCAGCCGCAGGTCCGCGTCGAAGATCGAGATCGCCTGCTGAATCAGGTTCAGCCCGGATCGTGTCAGTTCGTCGTGGCTGTCCAGAGGAGTCATCTGTCCATGGCTAGCATCGCCTTTCGCTGCGCGGAAGCCGGTAACAATTTGTAAGGATCGGGTAAAACTCGGGCAAGATTCGCCCGCCAGACAGGAAGGCGCAGGCGGAAGGGGAGTTCTGCCTGCAACGGCCCGGTGCCGTATAAAGGGAGTGAGGATGAAAGCAGTCGCTGCGCCCGACGCGGGCCTGCGGTCGATCCCTGCGCTGCTGGCGCGGAACGCCGCATCGCTGGGGACCCGGCCCGCCTATCGGGAAAAGGAATTCGGCATCTGGCAATGCTGGACCTGGTCGCAGGCGCAGGAGGAGATCCGCGCCCTCGCGATGGGCTTCCTCGCGCTGGGTCTGAACCGCGGCGATCACGTGGCGATCATCGGCCGCAACCGCCCCGCGCATTACTGGTCGATGGTGGCCGCGCAGATGTGCGGCGCGATCCCCGTCCCGCTGTATCAGGACGCGGTCGCTTCCGAGATGGCCTATGTGCTGGGCCATTCCGGCGCCCGCTTCGTCGTCTGCGGCGACCAGGAGCAAGTGGACAAGGTGATCGAGGCCGAGGGCGAGGCCCACACGGTCGAGCAGATCATCTACACCGACAAGCGGGGCATGCGGAAATACGACCATTCCCGCATGAACTGGCTGCGCGACGTGCAGGCCGAGGGCCGCGTGGCCCACCAGCGTTTCAGCGCGGAACTGGACGCCCGCATCGCCGAACTGAACTACGACAGCACCTGCGTGATGCTGTATACCTCGGGGACCACCGGCAAGCCCAAGGGCGTGGTGCTGTCCAACCGCAACGTGATCGAGACGGCGCGCAATTCCTCGGAATTCGACAAGCTGAAGCCGACCGAGGAAGTGCTGGCCTACCTGCCGATGGCCTGGGTCGGGGACTTCATCTTCTCGGTGGGCCAGGCCTACTGGACCGGTTTCTGCGTGAACTGCCCCGAAGGGGCGCACACGATGATGACCGACCTGCGCGAGATCGGGCCCACCTATTTCTTCGCGCCCCCCCGCGTCTTCGAGGGCCAGCTGACCAACGTCATGATCCGCATGGAGGACGCGGGCCGGATCAAGAAGTGGCTCTTCGACCATTACATGCGGCTTGCCCGCCGTGTCGGCACGGCCCTGACCGACGGCCGCCCCGTCGGCGCGATCGACCGGCTGCGCTATGGGCTGGGGAATCTGCTGGTCTTCGGGCCGCTGAAGAACACGCTCGGCTATTCGCGCATCCGCGTGGGCTATACCGCGGGCGAGGCGATCGGCCCCGAGATCTTCGACTTCTACCGCTCGCTCGGCATCAACCTGAAGCAGCTTTACGGTCAGACCGAGGCCACGGTGTTCATCACCCAGCAGCCCGACGGCCAGGTGCGCGCCGACACCGTGGGCGTGCCCTCGCCCGGCGTCGAGGTGAAGATCGCGGAGAACGGCGAGGTCTTCTACCGCTCGCCCGGCACCTTCGTCGAATACTACCAGAACCCCGAATCCACCGCCTCGACCAAGGACCGCGAGGGCTGGGTGGCCACCGGCGACGCGGGCTTCTTCGAGCAGGGCTCGGGCCACCTGCGGATCATCGACCGCGCCAAGGACGTGGGGCGCATGGCCGACGGCTCGCTGTTCGCGCCGAAATACGTGGAAAACAAGCTCAAGTTCTACCCGAACATCCTTGAGGCTGTCGTGCTGGGGAACGGGCGCGACTATTGCACCGCCTTCATCAACATCGACCTGACGGCGGTCGGCAACTGGGCCGAGCGCAACAACATCGCCTATGCCTCCTATCAGGAACTCGCCGGGCACCCGCAGGTCTATGAAACGATCCGCAGGCATGTCGAGGAGGTGAACGCCTCGGTGGCGCAGGACCCGATGCTGTCGGGCTGCCAGATCCACCGTTTCCTGATCCTGCACAAGGAACTGGACGCCGACGACGGCGAGATGACCCGCACCCGCAAGGTCAAGCGCGGCGTGATCGCCGAGAAATACGCCGACCTGATCGCCGCGCTCTATGACGGGCGCAGCAGCGTCTACACGGAAACCGAGGTCACCTACGAGGACGGCCGCAAGGGCCGGCTCAAGGCCACGCTGCGGATTGAGGATGTCCGCACCACCCCCACGCCCGCGCAGAGGATGGCCGCCGAATGAGTCCGACCTCCCCGACGATCCTGTCCGAACTCGCGCCGCCCCCCGCCGCACCCGCGCCCACTGCGGAAGGCTACGTCACCGCCGACGGCCGCAAGATCGGCGGCGTGCTGATGGACCTGCGCCACATAACCCTGCGCTTCGGCGGCGTGACCGCGATCAAGGACATCAGCTTCGACATCCGCGAGGGCGAGATCCGCGCCATCATCGGCCCGAACGGCGCCGGCAAGTCGTCCATGATGAACGTCATGTCGGGCTTCTACGTCCCGCAGGAAGGCGAGGTCTGGTTCCGCGGCGCCAAGCGTCCGCCCATGCGCCCCTATCAGGTGGCGCGGCAGGGGCTGGCGCGGACCTTCCAGAACATCGCGCTGTTTGACGGGATGAGCGTGCTGGACAACATCATGACCGGCCGGCTGACGATGATGAAATCGTCGCTGCTGGAACAGGCGCTCTGGTGGGGCCGCGCCGAGGCCGAGGAAACCCGCCACCGTGAGCAGGTCGAGAAGATCATCGATTTCCTGGAAATCCAGAACATCCGCAAGACTCCGGTCGGGCGGCTGCCCTACGGGTTGAAGAAGCGGGTGGAACTTGCCCGCGCGCTGGCAGCGGAACCGAAACTCCTGATGCTGGACGAGCCGATGGCCGGCATGAACGTCGAGGAGAAGGAGGACATGAGCCGCTTCATCCTCGACGTGAACGACGAGTTCGGGACCACCATCGCCCTGATCGAGCATGACATGGGCGTGGTCATGGACCTGAGCGACCGGGTGGTCGTGATGGACTACGGCCGCAAGATCGGGGACGGCACCCCCGACGAGGTCCGCAACAACCAGGAAGTCATCGACGCCTACCTGGGGGTCGCCCATGACTGACCGGACGCCGCACAAGCCCTGCACAACCGATGCACGGTTGATGCACAACCCATGCAGACGCAACCGCGCCCGGAGGGCCTGCTGATGGAACAGCTTCTCTATGCCTCCGAGGTCCTGGTGAACGGCCTCATGGCCGGGGTCATGTATTCGCTGGTGGCGCTGGGCTTCGTCCTGATCTTCAAGGCCTCGGGCGTCTTCAACTACGCGCAGGGGGTGCTCGCGCTCTTTGCCGCGCTGACGCTGGTGGGCATCCAGCAGGGGCAGGTGCCCTTCGCCCATCTCATCAACGCCATGACCGGCGCGCATCTGTCCTCCTTCGGCTGGACCGTGCCCTCGCTCCTGGCGATCCTGCTGACGGCGCTGGTGATGGTCGGCCTCGCCATCCTGATCGAGACGCTGGTGCTCAAGCACCTCGTCGGGCAGGAGCCGATCATCATGTTCATGGCGACGATCGGGCTGGCCTATTTTCTGGAAGGCCTGGGCGACATCATGTGGGGCGCCGACGTCAAGACGCTGGACGTGGGCCTGCCGCAGGGGATTTCCGACACGGCCGAGGCCTGGACGGCGGCGCTGACCGGCTACGGCTTCTTCATCGACCGGCTGGACATCTGGGCCACGGTCATCGCGGCGCTTCTGGTCGCGGCGCTGGTCGCCTTCAGCCAGTACACCAAGCAGGGCCGCGCCATGCGGGCGGTGGCCGACGACCACCAGGCGGCGCTGTCGGTGGGCATCTCGCTGCGCTTCATCTGGGTCATGGTCTGGTCCATCGCCGGCTTCGTGGCGCTGGTCGCGGGCATCATGTGGGGCACCAAGTCGGGGGTGCAGTTCTCGCTCTCTCTCATCGCCCTCAAGGCCCTGCCGGTGCTGATGCTGGGCGGCTTCACCTCGATCCCCGGCGCCATCGTCGGCGGTCTCATCATCGGCGTGGGCGAGAAGCTCTTCGAGTTCTACATCGGCCCGATGGTCGGCGGCGCGACCGAAAGCTGGTTCGCCTATGTGCTGGCGCTGATCTTCCTGGTCTTCCGCCCGCAGGGCCTGTTCGGCGAACGGATCATCGAGCGTGTGTGACGCCTCTCCGTTCCGATCTTCTGTCCAGAAATATCCTCCGGGGGTCCGGGGGTGGAAAACCCCCGGTGCGACCGTGACGAAAGGACCGACCGATGCTCTATCGTGAAGCCGGCGACTTCAAGACCAGCTACCGGGACGACAGCCAGACCTTTCCGCTGAAGCTCGACCGGATGGGCTACTGGGTCACGCTGGCGGTGGCCTTCGGGGTGATCCCCTTCGTCATCACCGACTACTGGGCCAACGCGGTGCTCGTGCCCTTCCTGATCTACGCCATCGCGGCGCTGGGGCTGAACATCCTCGTGGGCTTCGGCGGGCAGGTGAGCCTCGGGACCGGGGGCTTCATGGCGGTGGGCGCCTATGCGACCTACAAGCTGACGACCACCTTCCCCGAGATCTCGCTGCTGATCCACATCCTGCTGGCGGGCGGGATCACCGCGGCGGTGGGCGTCTTCTTCGGCCTGCCGTCCTTGCGCATCAAGGGCTTCTACCTTGCCGTCGCGACGCTGGCCGCGCAGTTCTTCCTTGTCTGGCTCTTCAACAAGGTGCCGTGGTTCTACAACTACTCGGCCTCGGGACAGATCACCGCGCCGGAACGCACCTTCCTGGGCTATGTCATCAGCGGCCCGGCAACCTCGGCCCCGGCGAAATACCTCGTCTGCCTTGCCTTCGCGGTGGGGCTGGCCTGGGTGGCGCGGAACCTCACGCGCGGCACGGCGGGGCGCAAGTGGATGGCGATCCGCGACATGGACATCGCGGCCGAGATCATCGGGGTGAACCCCCTGACCGCCAAGATGAGCGCCTTCGCCGTCTCGTCCTTCTTCATCGGGGTCGCGGGCGCGCTGCTCTTCTCGATCTATCTCGGCGCGGCCGAGGCCAGCGAGACCTTCGGAATCAACAAGTCCTTCCTCGTGCTCTTCATGGTCATCATCGGCGGCCTCGGCTCAATCTTCGGCAGCTTCGCGGGCGCGGCCTTCCTGGTTGTCCTGCCGGTCTTCCTGAAGAACGTGCTGGTGGGCGCCTTCGGCTGGCCCACGGACCTGGCCGCCCATGTCGAGCTGATGATCGTGGGCGCGCTGATCGTCTTCTTCCTGATCGTCGAGCCGCATGGGCTGGCCCAGCTCTGGCGGCTGACCAAGGAAAAGCTGCGGCTCTGGCCGTTCCCGCATTAAGCCGAACCGGGCCGAACCCGGCACAACCATAAATCTTCTGGGAGGAAACTGATGAAACTTCGCTTCGCTGCCGCCGTCGCCGCCGCCATGATGGCCGCAGCCCCGGCCCTTGCCGACCTGACCGTGCCGAACCTGAGCTATCGCACCGGCCCTTACGGCGCGAACGGCAACCAGTATGCCGACGGCTTCAACGACTATTTCACCCTGCTGAACGAGCGCGACGGCGGCATCGGCGGGCAGAAGATCCTGACGCCCGAATGCGAGACCGCCTACAACACCGAGAAGGGGGTCGAGTGCTACGAATCGACCAAGGGCAACAATGCGCTGGTCTACAACCCCTTCTCGACCGGCATCACCTACCAGCTGATCCCCAAGGTCGCGGCCGACGGCATCCCGATGGTGACGCCGGGCTACGGGCGGACCTCGGCCAAGGACGGCAGCGTCTTCCAGTGGGTCTTCAACCCGCCCGCGAACTACTGGGACGGCGCCTCGGTCATCGTCAAGCACCTGCTGGACGTGAACGGGGGCGACCTGAACGGCAAGACCATCGCGCTGGTCTATCACAACTCGGCCTTCGGGAAGGAGCCGATCCGCACGCTGGAAGAGCTGTCCAAGAAGCACGGCTTCACCCTGAGCCAGATCCCCGTCGATCCCCCGGGGCAGGAGCAGAAGTCGCAGTGGCTGCAGATCCGCCGCGAGAAGCCCGATTACGTGATCCTCTACGGCTGGGGCGTGATGAACCAGGCGGCGATCCAGGAGGCCGCGAACATCCGCTATCCGATGGAGAACCTGATCGGCATCTGGTGGGCCGGCGGCGAGGTGGACGTGGAGCCCGCGGGCGCGGCCGCCAACGGCTACAAGTCCGCGACCTTCAACGGCGTGGGGATGGATTATCCCTTCTACGGTGACCTGAAGACCCATGTGCTGGACACCGGCAAGGCCTCGGGTGGCGGCGCCCATGTCGGCAAGGCCATGTATTCGCGCGGCATGTATGCGGCGCTGATCATCGCCGAGGGGATCAAGAAGGCGCAGGAACTGGCGGGCACGCCCGAGATCACGGCCGCGCAGATGCGCGACGGGCTGGAGGCGCTCGAGATCACCGAGGCGCGGATGACGGAACTGGGCCTGCCCGGCTTCGGCCAGCCCTTCCAGTTGTCCTGCCAGAACCACGGCGGCAGCGGCATGGGCATGATCCAGCAGTGGGACGCCTCGGCCAAGCAGTGGAAGCTGATCACCGACTTCATCCAGCCCGACGAGGACGTGCTGCAGCCGCTGATCCAGGCGGATGCCCAGGCCTTCGCGGCCGAGAACAGCATCCAGCCGCGCTGCAACTGACAGCCTTGCTCCGGCGGTCCGCCGCCGGGGCATCCCACCCCGAGGAGCCCGAGCCCATGCTGGACGCCGTTGCCACCGCACCCGTGACCCCTGCCCGCGCGGGCGAGGCGCTGCTTGAGGTCAACAACATCGAGGTCATCTACAACCACGTCATCCTTGTCCTGAAGGGCGTGAGCCTGTCGGTCCCCAAGGGGTCCATCACGGCGCTGCTGGGGGGCAATGGCGCGGGCAAGACGACGACGCTGAAGGCGGTCTCGAACCTGCTGAAATCCGAACGCGGCGAGGTCACCAAGGGCGCGATCACCTATCGGGGCGAGAACGTCACCGACCTCGACCCGGCTGCGCTGGTCAAGAAGGGCGTCATCCAGGTGATGGAAGGCCGCCACTGCTTCGAGCACCTGACGGTTGAGGAGAACCTGCTGACCGGCGCCTATACCCGCACCGACGGCGCGGCGGCGGTCCGGCGCGACCTGGAAATGGTGTATGAGTATTTCCCGCGCCTCAAGGAGCGGCGGAAGTCCCAGGCGGGCTACACCTCGGGCGGCGAGCAGCAGATGTGCGCCATGGGCCGCGCGCTGATGTCCCGCCCCGAGACGATCCTGCTGGACGAGCCCTCGATGGGCCTCGCCCCGCAACTGGTCGAGCAGATCTTCCAGATCGTGAAGAAGGTGAACGAGGGCGAGGGCGTGACCTTCCTGCTGGCCGAGCAGAACACCAACGTCGCCCTGCGCTATGCCCATTACGGCTATATCCTGGAAAGCGGCCGCGTGGTGATGGACGGCGAGGCCGCCGCCCTGCGCGAGAACCCCGACGTCAAGGAATTCTACCTCGGCATGGCCGAGGAGGGCCGCAAGTCCTTCCGCGACGTGCGCTCCTACCGCCGCCGCAAGCGCTGGCTGGCCTGAGGGACGGGTTCATGGACGACAACAGCGACGACTGGATCGATGCCGCGCGGCTGGACAGCCCCGGCAGCGGCGGGCACCGGTCCTATGTCGGGCCGCCCGACCAGTATGACTTCATGGGCGCGACCCAGTTCCGGCTGCTGACCGGGCTGGGGCTGCGCGAGGACCATTATCTGCTGGATCTCGGTTGCGGCTCGCTGCGGGCCGGGCGGCTGCTGATGTTCTACCTGCGGCCCGGCCGCTATCACGGGATCGAACCCAACGGCTGGCTGATCGACGAGGCGCGGACGCGGGAAATCGGCGCTGATGCTTTCGCTCTGCGCCGCCCGCGTTTCGACGACAATCCCGCGATGCGGATGGATGTCTTCGGCCGCGGCTTCGACTTCATCGTGGCGCAGTCGGTGTTTTCCCATACAGGCGGCGCCATGCTGGACCGGGCGCTGGCCAATGCCGCGCCGGTGCTGAATCCCGGCGGGCAGTTCCTGTTCACCGTGCTGGACGAATCCACCCCGGCATGGAGGATCCTCGCGCCCGGTGCCGAGGCCGAGGGCTGGATCTATCCCGATTGCGTGGGCTTTGCGCGCGAGGACGTGCTGGCGCGCTGCGCCCGCGCGGGCCTGTCGGCCGAGGCCCTGGACTGGTTCCACCCGCGCCAGCGCTGGTATCGCGCCGTCCCGCAGGGTGCGCCCCTTCTGACGCCCGAGCAGCGCGCCCTGTTGGGAACGGGCGCGGTGCTGTTCGACCCCCGTTTTCCGACGGACAATCTGCCGAGGACACGCGCGTGAGCCATTACGACGACCTGGAAATCCGCAGCGCGGACGAGCGCGAGGCCGGTCTGGCCGAGGCGCTGGCGCGCGCCATCTCGAACGCGCAGACGGCGCCCGCACTTGCGCGCGCGCTGCGTGACGTCGAGCCTGCCGCCGTGCGGACGCGGGCCGACCTCGCCCGTCTTCCGGTGATCCGCAAGTCGGAACTCTCCGAAGCGCAGAAGAAGAAGCCTCCCTTCGGCGGCTACACCACGCGCCACCCGCACGAGTTCCACCATGTCTTCCAGTCGCCGGGCCCGATCTATGAACCCGGCCGGGTGGACGCCGACTGGTGGCGGCTGGGGCGCTTTGCCTTCGCGGCGGGGCTGTCCAGCAGCGACATCCTGCAGAACTGCTTCGGCTATCACCTGACCCCGGCGGGGATGATGTTCGAAAGCGCCGCCCGCGCGGTCGGCGCGGCGGTCCTGCCTGCGGGAACGGGCCAGACCGAGCTGCAGGTGCGCGCCGCCGCCGACATCGGCACCACGGCCTATTCCGGGACGCCCGATTACCTGAAGGTGATCCTCGACAAGGCGGACGAGATGGGGGTGGCGCTTGGCTTCACCCGCGCGCTGGTGTCGGGGGGCGCGCTGTTCCCCTCGCTGCGGCAGGGCTATGCCGACCGGGGCATCGCCACGCTGCAATGCTATGCGACCGCCGACGTGGGGCTGATCGCCTATGAATCCGAGGCGATGGAGGGGATGATCGTGGACGAGGGCGTGATTGTCGAGATCGTCCGCCCCGGCACCGGCGATCCCGTCCCCGAGGGCGAGGTGGGCGAGGTGGTGGTGACCACGCTGAACCCCGACTATCCGCTGATCCGATTCGCGACCGGCGACCTGTCCGCGATCATGCCGGGGGAAAGCCCCTGCGGGCGGACCAACATGCGGATCAGGGGCTGGATGGGCCGCGCCGACCAGACCGCCAAGATCAAGGGCATGTTCGTCCGCCCCGAGCAGGTCGCCCAGCTTGTCGCCCGCCACCCCGACGTGTCACGGGCCCGTGTCATCGCCGATCGGCGCGATGAAATGGACGTGATGGTCGTGCAACTGGAAACCCTTGAACAGAACCCGGCGCTATACGAAGCGACGGTGCTGGATGCACTGAAGCTCAAGGGCCGGGTCGAGCTGGTTGCCCCTGGATCGCTGCCGAACGACGGCAAGGTGATCGAGGATCGGCGCAGCTACGGCTGACGACGGCCCCAGGAAGGGGAACGACATGGTCGGAAACGGGATGACGGGGCGGTTCGCCGCCCTTGTGGCGGCAGGTATCGCGCTGGGCGCGCCCCTGGGCGCGGCGGCGCAGCAGCCGCCGGTGGTGGTGCCGGGCGGCGTGGTCCCCTCGGCCGAGGACGAGGCGCTGTGGAGCGCGGCGCAGGCCCAGGGCACGGCCGAGGCGTATCGCAACTACCTGACGCGCTTCCCTGCCGGCGCCCATGTGCCCGAGGCGCGGGCGCGGCTGGGACAGCTGCTGGCGGGCTCGCGGCCCGTGGTGACGGGGATGCCCGCGGCGCCTGCCGCGACGCCCCCCGTCACGTCTCCCGCAGCGACCCCTGCCACGCCGGCGGTGCCCGCGCTGACGCCCCCGCCGGCGCCGACCCCCGTGACCTCGACCCCCCTGACGCCCGCGACCGAGGTGCCGCCCGCGCAATCGCCCGCCCAGGCCGCCCGCGCCGAGGTGCAGGCCGCCGAGGGTGCGGGCACCGAGGCGACGCTGAATCTCAGCCCCGAGGACCGGCGCGCGATCCAGTCGCGGCTGACGGTGCTGGGGCATGACACGCGCGGCGTGGACGGCGTCTTCGGCTCGGGCACGCGCCGGGCGATCCGGGATTGGCAGACGAGCCGGGGCTATGCCCCGTCGGGCTACCTGACCTCGGCCCAGGCGGCGGAACTGCGGACCGGCACGCCCGCGCCCACGCCGGCGACGCCTGCGCCCTCGGCCCCGGCGACCGGGGCGACGGCTGCGACCGAAGCCGCGCTGGAACTGACGGCCACGCAGAAGCGCATCATCCAGTCGCGCCTGAACCTGCTGGGGCACGACACGCGGGGGATCGACGGGGCCTTCGGCTCGGGCACCCGGCGGGCGATCACCGCCTGGCAGCAGGCCAACAACCTGCCCGCGACAGGCTTCCTGACCCGCGCCGACGCGGATGCGCTGATGAACGCGGGCACGACGCCCCCCGGCCGCCCCGTCAGCGACGCGGAAACGGCCGCGCGGGACGAACTGGCGCTGAACCTGACGCGCGAGGACCGCGTGGCCGTCCAGCAGGCTCTGGTGCAGGCGGGCCACGACACGCGGGGGGTGGACGGCACCTTCGGTTCGGGCACCCGCCGGGCGATCCGGGACTGGCAGACGGCGCGGAACGAGGCCGCGACGGGCTACCTGACGGGCGCGCAGTACAGCGCCCTGCGCGGGGGCACCTCGACGCCCGCCGCGCCTGCCGTGCCGGTCGTGACCCCCGGGCCCGGCGCCACGGCCGAGGAGGAGGCGCGGCTGGCGCTGGACGCCATCGGCCGGACCGAGGTGCAGTCGCGGCTGAGCGCGCTGGGTTATGACCCGAACGGCATCGACGGGCGCTTCGGGTCCGGGACGCGGCGGGCGATCTCGGCCTGGCAGGGCGACAACGGGCTGGCGGCCACGGGCTACCTGAACGCGGACCAGCTGGCCCGGCTGCGCGCCCAGCGGCGGAACTGAGAAGGGGCGGGACGGGGCGGAGGAAACCCGACGCCCGTCCCGCCCCTTGTGCCCTGGAACGCACCGGGGAGACGCCATGATGATGAGACCGCTACGCCTGGCCCTTGCCGCCTGCGTCCTTGCGCTGGCGGGGGTGGCCTGGGCCGAGGACCGCGCGGTGGTGATCGCCAACCGCGCCTATGACCATCTGCCGGACGTGGCGGATGTGCGCCCCGAGGCCGCCATGACGTCCTTGCGGCAGCAGGGCTATCGCGTGACCGAGGGACGGGACCTGACGGCGGACGGCGTCCGCGCCGCCCTCCGTTCTCTTCTGGCCAGCGATGCCGACCCCGGCGCGCGGATCGTGGTGCTGATGGGGCGCTTTGCGCGCTCGGAGGGCGAAAGCTGGTTCCTGGGGCGCGAGGCGGGCCGCGAATCGCTTTCCAGCGTCGGGACGGCGGGGGTGCCGCTGTCGGTCGTGACCGAGCTGATGGAAGGCGGCCGGGGTCCGGCCGTGCTGCTGCTGGGCACCGACGCGCGCGTCTTCGACACGGGCGAGGGGCTGTGGCCCAACCTGGGCCGGGTCGCGGGCCCGGGCAGGGTCACGGTGATCGCGGGCTACACCGACGGGATCGGACGGGCGGCCGCCGTGCTGGCGCGGCCCGGTGCGTCGGTCGCGCAGGCCCTGGCGCAGGGAGAGTCGCTGCGGCTTGTGTCGCAGGGCGAGACCCCGGGGGCGCGCCCCGTGGTGGTGCCCGCCCCCGCACCCGCCCAGCCGGGAGAGGCCGAGGCCTGGGCGCGCGCCGTTGTGACGGACACGGCGGCGGGCTGGCGCGCGTATCTGGACAAGCATCCCCAGGGCGCCAACGCGGCCGAGGCGCGCAGGCGGCTCGAGCACGCGCCCCAGCGGCTGGAGGACGTGGTCCAGCCGGGCCCCGAGGAGATGGCGGCCTGGACGCGGGCCAAGCGGACGAACTCGGCCGAGGGCTATGCCGAGTTCCTGGACAAATGGCCGCAAAGCCTGTTTGCGGGTGCCGCGCGCGGGCGAATGGCCGAGTTGCAGGCGCCCGCCGCTCCGACCGGCAGCCCCGCGGCGGCCGAAGCCGCGCTGAACCTTGACCGGGCGCAGCGGGCGCGGGTCCAGCGGCAGTTGAGGCTGCTGACCTACGACACCGACGGGATCGACGGCAGCTTCGGGCCGCTGACGCGGGCGGCGATCGAACGCTTCCAGCGCAACGCGGGCGCCGAGCCCACGGGCTATCTGACAGGCGCGCAGGTCGACCTGCTGGCGCGGCAGGCGGGCGAGCGCGCGCGCCGGCTGGAGGCCGAGGCGCTGGCGCGGCAGGAGGTGGAGGCGGCGGCCGACCGCGAGGCCTGGGAGCGCAGCCAGAATCGGGGCGAGGCGGGTGCGCGCGATTATCTCGCGCGCTATCCGCAGGGGCTGTTTGCGGTGCAGGCGCAGGCGGTGCTGGCCGAGGCCGCACGGATGAACCACGGCGAGGAGGACGCATGGGCCCGCGCCCGTGCCGAAGGCAGCGCCGCGGGCTGGCGCGAGTTTCTGGGCAAGTATCCCCAAAGCCCGCGCGCGCCCGAGGCAAGGGCGGCGCTGGATGCGCTGGAAGGCCAGCTTGCCCGTGACCAGGCTGCCGAGGCGAGGCTGGACCTGGCCGCCCCGGTGCGGCAGGCGGTCCAGATGCGGCTGAACGCGCTGGGGCTGGGGGCCGGGGCGCCCGACGGGAACTTCGGCCCGAAGACGCGGGCGGCGCTGCGGCGTTACCAGGCGGCGCGCAACCTGCGGCCCTCGGGTTACTTGAACCAGGCGACCATGGTGCGGCTGCTGGCCGACACGCTGCTGGGGCAGGATTGAACGGAAAACGCCCGCAGCGCGGGGCTGCGGGCGTTCGGTGTCGTCGGACCAGGCCGAAAGGCGATCAGCCCTGGCGCGCCTTGAAGCGGCGGTTGGTCTTGTTGATCACATAGACGCGGCCCTTGCGGCGCACGATCTGGCAGTCCCGGTGACGCTCTTTCAGCGAACGCAGCGAGTTGCGAACCTTCATCGGTTTTCTCCCTCTTCGCGGCGCTCGCATCGCGCCTTGAAACTGAAATGCCCCCGGTGACATGCCGGGGGCGGCGAAAGAATGGTGGGCGGTACTGGGATCGAACCAGTGGCCACTACGATGTCAACGTAGTGCTCTACCGCTGAGCTAACCGCCCGTGCCAGGTGATCCTGTTTCCTTGCGGGAACGGAATCGCGTTGGTCCGCGTGTCTATAAGGCCAGTGTCCCGCCCCTGCAAGTGCCCTTTTTCAGGCAGGGACGCTCGGCTATACAGCGAAACGCAAGGACGATGAGAGGCCGCCGCCGATGATCCCGATGCCCGCCGCGACCGGCCCGACCTTTGATGTCATGCGGCCGGCAGACTGGGCGGGGGGCGTGATCTTCGCCTCGCCCCATTCCGGCCGCGACTATCCCGACTGGTTCCTGGCCGAATCGGTGCTGGACCCCCATGTGCTGCGATCTTCGGAAGACGCCTTCGTGGACCGGCTGATCGCGCCCGCGGTGGCGGCAGGCGCCGTCACGCTGACGGCCCGGGTGCCGCGCTGCGTGGTGGACCTGAACCGGGGCGCGGACGAGCTGGACCCGGCCGCGATCGAGGGCACGCCCTCGCGCCGGACGGACCCCCGCATCCAGTCGGGGCTGGGGGTGATCCCGCGCGTGGTGGCGCAGGGCCGCGCGATTCGCCGCGGCAAGCTGAGCGCCGCCGAGGCGCAGCGGCGGATCGGGGCGCTGTGGCGGCCTTATCACGCGGCGCTCGAATCACTGATGGCCGAGGCCGTCGCGCGCCACGGCCGGGCGGTCCTGATCGATGTCCATTCCATGCCGCGCGAGGCGCTGCTGCACCTGCAGGCCCCGCCGCCCGAGATCGTGCTGGGCGACCGCAACGGCGCCTCGGCCGACCCCGCCGTCAGCGAGGCCGTGCATCGCGCCCTGGCCGATGCCGGGTTCCGGGTGCGCCGGAACTCTCCCTTCGCGGGCGCCCATGTGGCGGCGACCTATGGCCGGCCCTTGCGGGGGCGGCATGTGGTGCAGGTCGAGATCGACCGGTCGCTTTACATGGACGAGGGCGCGCTGCGGCCCCATGCGGGCTTCGACGAGCTGGCCGCGCGGCTGGAAGGCGTGATCGCGTGGATCGCGCGGCTGCCTTTGGACGGCACCGGGCTGCCGCTGGCCGCCGAATGAGCGGGGGCGAGCCGGCGATGATGCCCGAGCGGATGCGGTGGAAGGGGGCCAAGCTGGTCCTGACCTGCGAGGGCAGCCTGCTGGTCCTGCGCCGCGACGACATCCCCACGATCAACTGGCCGGGCTGCTGGGATCTGCCCGGCGGCGCGCGCGAGGGCGACGAGACGCCCGAAGCCTGCGCCCTGCGCGAGCTGTCCGAGGAAACCGGCCTGCGGCTGGATCCCGTCCGGCTGATGGCGGCGCAGGCGCGCGAGCTGCCCCACAAGCCCGGCCGCGCGGGCTGGTATTTCCACGCCGAGATCACGCCCGCCGAGGCTGCCGCCGCGACCCTGGGCGACGAGGGGGCCGAGCTGCGGCTGATGCCCGTGGCCGAGTTCGTGGCGCATCCCCGCGCGGTTCCGCATTTCCCCGCCATCGTGGCCGAGATGCTGGGGCTGGCGCGCTGACGCTTCAGGGCGCGCGCGGGCCCGCCTCGGCATGGGCGAGCGCCCGGACCACCGGCTTCATCGCGTCGCCCTTGACCATCCACGAGGTCGCGAAGGCGAAGGTCGCGATGGTTTCCAGCCAGAAGACGGGCCTGAGCGGCGCAAGCTGCGTCTTGACCGCGCCGGGCGACAGCAGGATCAGCGCGATCAGCGCCAGTGCGCCAAGGATGATCCAGCCGCAGGCCCGATAGATGCCGTTGCTGGCGGCCTTTTCCGCATCGGGATGGGCGCCGCGCACGAAAAGCACCAGGCAGAAAAGCGCGAGCGCCCCGAAGAACAGCGCCGCCCCCAGCCAGTGCAGCGTGCCGGACACCGAAAAGCCCAGCACGCACTGGCTGAGGGTGCAGGCGACCGGAACGTCCGGCGCAGTCGGGATCAGCGCCACCGCCAGCGCCCCCAGAGAGGCCGCGCGCCCTGCCATGAGGTCGCTCAGCCATTCGCCGGGACGGGGGCGATACCCCTCGTAGCTCCACAGGAAGACCGCGATGGCCGACAGCGTGCCGACAAAAACCTCGCGCATGGGGGAATAGTAATAGGCCGAGATGCTGGGCAGCAGGCCCTCGCCCCAGACCAGGCTGTAGATCAGCAGCGCGGGGGGCAGGAAATAGCCCAGAAGGCCGATCGCGCGCCGCACCCGCAGGAAGGACAGGACAAGGTCGTTCTCGGCCCGCTCCACCCGGCCGCCCGGATCGCCGTCAAGCATGGTTCCCGCCGCTCCTTGCCCAAGGGGTGCAGGCTAGCACGATTCTCGCGTCAGCGAGCGATTTCCGCAAGGATCGCCTGCGCGGCGGCGCGGGGGTCCGCCGCCTGCCAGACGGGGCGGCCGACGACGATGTGGTCGGCCCCGGCCGCCAGCGCCGCAGCGGGGGTCTCGACCCGCTTCTGGTCGCCAAGGGCCGCGCCTGCGGGCCGCACGCCGGGGGTCACGATCAGGCGCGAGCCGGGCAGGGTTCGGATCGCTGCCGCCTCGCGCGGGCTGGCGATGACGCCGTCGGCCCCGGCCTCGAAGGCGCGGGCGGCGCGTTCCACGGTCAGGTCGTGCAACTCGCCCGCCTGCATCAGCCCGGCGTCGAGGTCGGTCCGGTCGAGCGAGGTCAGGATCGTCACGGCGAGGATCTTGAGGTCGCTGCCCGCCGCGCCTTCCTTGGCGGCGCGCACCACATGGGGGTCGCCGTGGACGGTCAGGAAGTCGAGGTCGAACTGCGCGAGGCCGCGCACGGCCGCTTCCACCGTCGCACCGATGTCGAACAGCTTCATGTCCAGGAAGATGCGCTTGCCGTGTTCCTGCTTGAGCTCGTTGGCCAGCGCGAGGCCGCCCCCGGTCAGCATTCCCAGTCCGATCTTGTAGAAGGACACGGCATCGCCCAGCGTGTTCGCCAGCTCCAGCCCGGCCAGCGCGTTGGGCAGGTCCAGCGCCACGATCAATCTGTCGTCCATGGGGGCCTCCACCAGCGAAATCAGCGGCTTTTCGCATGGTCGGCGGCGACTTGAAACCCTGTTCGGGGGCGCACATCTGGATTGTGAGACCCGCGAGGGGCCGTGCCACGACGGGCGGCTCAAGGCGGGGGCTGGAAGGGAGATTTGCCGATGGACATGGAAAAGTTCACCGAGCGGTCGCGCGGGTTCCTGCAGGCCGCGCAGACGATCGCGATCCGCGAGGGCAACCAGCGCGTGCTGCCCGAGCATCTGCTGAAGGCGCTGATGGATGACGACCAGGGGTTGGCCGCCAACCTGATCACCCGCGCGGGCGGCGACGCGGCGGCGGTGCGCCGCGCCGTGGACGAGACGGTGGCGAAGCAGCCCAAGGTTTCAGGCGGCGACGGGCAGGTTTACGTCGACAGCGCGCTGGTCCGCGTGATGGACGAGGCGCAGAAGATCGCCAAGCAGGCCGGGGACAGCTTCGTGCCGGTCGAGCGCGTGCTGATGGCGCTGGCCATGGTGAACACGCGCGCCAAGGACGCGCTGGATGCGGGCAAGGTTTCGGCGCAGTCGCTGAACGCCGCGATCAACGACATCCGCAAGGGGCGGACGGCGGATTCGGCCAGTGCCGAGGACACCTTCGAGGCGCTTTCGAAATATGCGCGCGACCTGACGGAAGCGGCGCGCGAGGGCAAGATCGATCCCATCATCGGCCGCGACGAGGAAATCCGCCGCGCCATGCAGGTGCTGAGCCGCCGCACCAAGAACAACCCGGTGCTGATCGGCGAGCCGGGCGTCGGCAAGACCGCCATCGCCGAGGGCCTCGCGCTGCGCATCGTCAACGGCGACGTGCCCGAGTCGCTGCGCAACAAGAAGCTGATGGCGCTGGACATGGGCGCGCTGATCGCCGGCGCGAAATACCGCGGCGAGTTCGAGGAGCGCCTGAAGGCCATCCTGAAGGAGATCGAGGCCGCCGCCGGGGAAATCATCCTCTTCATCGACGAGCTGCATGTGCTGGTCGGTGCGGGCAAGACCGATGGCGCAATGGATGCCGCGAACCTGATCAAGCCGGCGCTGGCGCGGGGCGAGCTGCACTGTGTCGGTGCGACCACGCTGGACGAATACCGCAAGTACATCGAGAAGGACGCGGCGCTCGCCCGGCGCTTCCAGCCGGTGCTGGTGCAGGAGCCGACGGTCGAGGACACCATCTCGATCCTGCGCGGCATTAAGGAGAAGTACGAACTGCACCACGGCGTCCGCATTTCCGACGCGGCGCTGGTGGCGGCTGCGACGCTGAGCCACCGCTACATCACCGACCGCTTCCTGCCGGACAAGGCCATCGACCTGGTGGACGAGGCGGCCAGCCGCCTGCGGATGGAGGTGGATTCCAAGCCCGAGGAACTGGATGCGCTCGACCGGCAGATCCTGCAGATGCAGATCGAGGCCGAGGCGCTGAAGAAGGAGGACGACTCGGCCTCGCGCGACCGGCTGGAGCGGCTGGAAAAGCAGTTGTCCGACCTGCAGCAGCAGTCAGCGGAACTGACCGCCCGCTGGCAGGCCGAGCGCGACAAGCTGGAAGGCTCGCGCAACATCAAGGAACAGCTGGACCGGGCCCGTGCCGAGCTGGAGCAAGCCAAGCGCGAGGGCAACCTCGCCCGCGCGGGGGAACTGTCCTACGGCATCATTCCGGGGCTGGAGCGACAGCTGGCCGAGAGCGAGGGCCAGGACGAGGGCCCGCTGGTCGAGGAAGCTGTCCGCCCCGAGCAGATCGCCGAGGTGGTCGAGCGCTGGACCGGCATCCCGACCTCGAAGCTGATGGAGGGCGAGCGCGACAAGCTGCTGAAGATGGAGGAGGTGCTGGGCAAGCGCGTCATCGGCCAGTCCGAAGCCGTGACCGCCGTGTCGAACGCCGTCCGCCGGGCGCGCGCGGGGCTGAACGACCCCAAGCGACCGCTGGGCAGCTTCCTGTTCCTGGGTCCCACCGGCGTCGGCAAGACCGAACTGACCAAGGCCATCGCGCAGTATCTCTTCGACGACGACTCGGCGATGGTCCGCATCGACATGTCCGAGTTCATGGAAAAGCACTCGGTCAGCCGGCTGATCGGCGCCCCGCCCGGCTATGTCGGCTATGACGAGGGCGGCGTCCTGACCGAGGCCGTGCGGCGGCGTCCCTATCAGGTGATCCTGTTCGACGAGGTCGAGAAGGCGCATCCGGATGTCTTCAACGTGCTGCTGCAGGTGCTGGACGACGGCCAGCTGACCGACGGGCAGGGGCGCACCGTGGACTTCAAGAACACGCTGATCATCCTGACCTCGAACCTCGGCGCGCAGGCGCTGAGCCAGCTGCCCGAAGGGTCCGATTCGTCGGCCGCGCGGGCCGAGGTGATGGCCGCGGTCCGAGCGCATTTCCGGCCCGAGTTCCTGAACCGGCTGGACGAGATCATCATCTTCCACCGGCTCAGCCGCGCCAACATGGACGGGATCGTGGACATCCAGCTCGGTGCGCTCGAAAAGCGGCTGGCGGATCGCAAGATCGCGCTGGAACTGGATGACGCCGCGCGGATGTGGCTGGCCGACGAGGGCTATGACCCGGTCTTCGGCGCCCGGCCGCTGAAGCGGGTGATCCAGCGCAGCCTGCAGAACCCGCTGGCCGAGATGCTGCTGTCGGGCGAGGTGATGGACGGCCAGACCGTGACGGTCACCGCCGGCCCCGAGGGGCTGATCGTGGGCAACCGCGTCAGCGCGGGTGCACGCGGCGCCAGCGACCGCCCCGCCGACGTCGTTCTGCAATAAGGGGATCGGCCCCGGCCTTCACGGGCCGGGGTCTTTTCCTTGCCGGGAACGTGATGGCGCGGGCAGGATCATCGAAGCTGTCGTCTGCGTTTTCGCGACGCCACCCAAGGGGAAATGCCATGAAGCTGTCCTGGTCCGACGTCACGCCCGAAGCGCTGTTCCTGAACCGCCGCGCCTTCATGGCGGGGCTGGGCGTGGCTGCGGCCGTCCCGGCTCTGGCGGCCGTCGAGGAGCCGAACAGCTTCGAGCAGATCACCAACTACAACAATTTCTACGAATTCGGCTTCGGCAAGACCGATCCGGCGGATAACGCGGGCCAACTCACCACCAACCCCTGGGCGGTCGAGATCGGCGGGCTGGTGGACCGGCCCGGCAGCTATTCGGTCGCCGACCTTGCCCCCGAGAACGCCGTCGAGGAGCGCATCTATCGCCTGCGCTGCGTCGAGGCCTGGAGCATGGTGATCCCCTGGCTGGGCGTGCCGCTGGCGGGCGTGCTGCAGAAGGCGGGCGTGCAGCCGGGGGCGAAGTTCGTGGCCTTCGAGACGCTTTACCGTCCCGAGGAGATGCCCGAGCAGCGCCGCAACAGCATGGACTGGCCCTACCGCGAGGGGCTGCGGCTGGACGAGGCGATGCACCCGCTGACGATCCTGGCCATCGGGCTTTACGGCAAGCCGATACCGAACCAGAACGGCGCCCCGATCCGGCTGGTGGTGCCGTGGAAATACGGCTTCAAGTCGATCAAGAGCATCGTGAAGATCACCCTGACCGACCGCCAGCCCGTCACCACATGGCAGTCGATGCAGCCACGCGAATACGGCTTCTACGCCAATGTGAACCCGACCGTGGACCACCCCCGCTGGAGCCAGGCGACCGAGCGGCGCATCGGCGCGGGCCTGTTGGGCGGGCGGCAGGAGACGCTGATGTTCAACGGCTACGGCGACCAGGTCGCGCAGTTGTACGCCGGCATGGATCTGGCGCGGGATTACTGATGGACCGCATCCGCCGCCTGCCGACTGGCGTCGTCTGGGCGCTGGGCACTCTGCCGCTGGCCCTGCTGGTCTGGGATACGCTGGCGGGGAACCTCGGCATCGATCCGGTTCGCGACATCGAGCACCGGCTGGGCCGCACGGCGGTCTATTTCCTGCTGGCCTCGCTTTGCATCACGCCGATCCTGCGGATGGCGCGGGTGAATCTGGTCAAGTTCCGCCGCCCCCTGGGCCTGCTGGCCGCCAGCTATGCGGGGCTGCACATGCTGTCCTGGGCTGTCCTGGACATGGGACTGCTGTGGTCTCAGATGCTGAAGGACATTGCCAAGCGTCCGTATCTGACGATCGGGATGGGCGTGCTGGTGATTCTGCTGGTGCTGGCCGCAACCAGCTCGAACGCCGTGATCCGGAAGCTGGGGCCGGTCCGATGGAGGGCGATTCATCGGTGGGTCTATCTGGCGGCGCCTATGGCCGTCTTCCATTGGCTGCTGGCCTACAAGATCTGGCCTGGAAAGCCCCTGATGATTCTGTTGGCTGTGGCTGTTCTTCTGGCCTTCAGGCTGCCGCTGCTGCGGAGGCGTGTGGGGTTGCGGGCAGGAAGTGATTGAAAATCAGGCAGATGAACGTTTTCTTGCGGGTGGGTGAAACTTTTTTGAAGATTCCGCTTGCCCTCTCTGTTTGTGTCCCCTAGATACCGCTTCACCGAACGGCGGGGACGCTGGGAGGGA